>JBGATX010000022.1:43521-51170 GCA_044228975.1 Planctomycetota bacterium
TGCCGCCCCCGCGACGGTCGACTTCCTCGTGCGCAACTCCGACGTCATCCGCGAGGTCTCGCTGCAGACCTTCCACATCGACGAGGTCGCCGAGACCTACCAGCACCCCGAGCGTTTCGGCATCTCGATCGTCGACGATCCCGAGCTCGACATCGAGCTCTACCACGACTACGTGGCCGACTCAGGCATGACGCAGGAGGAGGCGGCGGAGATGTTCGAGGAGATGATGGCGCGCCTGCGCGCGAACCTGCCGCTCTTCGCGGGCGACAACATCTTCTACTTCATGCAGAAGAGTCATTACTTCCTGCATCTCGCGCGTGACATGCGCCCCGACGAGTTCATCGCGCGTTGTCGCGAGCGCGTCGAGCGGCGCTCGAAGCTGCGTGCGGAGCCGAATCTCGCCGCGGCGAGCGATCTGACGCTGGTCGAGCTCCCGTTCGGCCACAGGGAGGCGTGCACGCTGCTCGCGCATCCGCTCGCGCGCGCGATCCAGCCCGATTTCCTGACCGGACGCTACGTCGCCGGCGCCATCGCGCAGGCCGAGCGCGCGCTCGAGCCGATTCGTCCGCGCAAGCGCGTGCTCGCCTACGACGCCGATTCCGCGGAGTTCGCGGAGCTCTCGGCCGATGGCAAGCGCGTGCTCGAGCTCTTGCGCGAGTGGGGCTCGCTCGCAGCGCTGCTCGAAGGCCAAGGCGAGGACGCGCGCGCTGCGCTCGAGACCTTCGCCGGCGAGCTGCATCGCCTCGGCATCCTGCGCGCACCGCGCGCACGCAACACGAGCTCGCGCACTCCCCTCTCGACGACTACCCTCTGATTCAGGAGATCGCGATGAAACCCACCGACGTGCAGAAGGACAAACCCACCGACCGTCCGACCCCGCCGCGTCGCGAGGAACGCAACGACGCGCCGCAAGCTCCGACGGAGAAGCTCGACTTCACCAAGCTCGACCTCTCGATCGAGAAGGTCGAGGAGCGCATCGCCCCGAGCGAGACGAACGTGTTCGACAAGTGAGCCGCGCGTGATCCCGTTCGCGCTGATCTGGGTCGCGCTCCACGCATGCACGGCGCCGCTGCAATCGCCGCCGAGCGGGTCGCAGCGTGAGAGCGCCGTGACCGACGCCGCACGCGCGAAGGAGCTCGATGAGCTCGCTCGCGCGGAGCGCACCGCCGGCCGCACGCGGCGCGCCCGGATCCGCGCCGAGCTGAAGGACGCGCTCGACGGCAAAGCCGAGCTGCCGCGCTGGGCTGGCGAGTTCTCCACGTCCCGCGGCTCGTTCACCGTCGCACTGGCACCGAAGTCCGGCATGACGGCGTGCCGCAGCATCGACGTCGTCGGTACGGATCGATGGAACCATGGCGACGTCGTCTCGTCGGACGACCGCAGCGTCGAGGTGAAGTTCGTACTCCCGATCGACGCGCTCGGCAGTCCGCTCGGTCCGCGCTTCCACGTCGCCTCGTGGGAGCGCTTCGACTTCCTCGTGTCCGAGCAGCGGCTCGTCGAGTTCTGCGATTCGTTCAACCACGAGACGGGAATGTTCCTGCGCGCGCGACTGTTCGCGCGTTTTGCGTACCGAGACGCCGGCGGCCCGCGAGAGCCGCGCGCGGACGACCACGAGCGTCTGCCCGCCGTGCCGGCAGAGTTCAGCAAGTACTTCCTGGATCGGGCCGTTACGGGCCACGTCACTGCAGTCGATGCGCCACGACGCTGCGGCGAGTACAGCGGCTGCGTGCCGAAGTTCGAGACGGTCGTGACGGTCGACGTCGGTCGCGAGCAGAAGCTCCTGCCGGGCATGAGCCTCGAGCTCCCGGAGGTGAAGGGCTTCGGCGAGGGCGAGATCCTCGACTCGCTCGAGCGTTCCTGCCGCGTCGCGTTCCGTCACAGCCAGAGCGACCGCACGGCTGCGAACCCGATGACCGTTGGCGCGCTCGTCTCGACCGGCTTCGATCGCACGCCACGCTGATCGACACGGCTCCGACTGGGCGCGCTGGTGTCGGCCCTCCTTGCCCTTCGTCGGTCTACGTTGCGGCGAAACGTCGACCTCGAACGGTCCCGACATCGCGCCGAGCGGTCGGGCGGAAGCTCCGGCACGGAATGCGAGTACGATGAACGCGTGGACGAACAGACGCGCGAAGTGCTCGCGGCGATCGATCGCGTTTGCGAGGAAGCTCCGCTCTACGGCACTTTCGAGCTGACCGAGGAGTACCTCGAGCTCTTGCGCAGGCTCGAGGAGCTGCCGCGCAATGCCATCGGAACCGACAAGTCGCACGTGGAGCGCTCGCGTCTGGCGTACCTCGAGCACTACCGACGCGTGTGGCGCGACAACCCCGATGTCCGTTGAGCTCGACCGCTTGATCCGCGAGTTGGACGTGCGCCACGTGCGCTATGCGCTCATCGGTGTTGCCGGCGCGAACCACTACGCACTCGGCGCATCGATGACCTTCCAGACGCGGGACCAGGTTCTCTTCCTGCCTCCCGATCCAGCCAACCTCGTCGAAGCCTGGAACGCATGCGAGCACGTCGGCCTCGAGCTGACGTGTTCAGGCGAACCGCTCGATCGCCCGCGCGACACGTGGCTCGCCGAGCGGATCGTCGGAATGCGCGCGTTGACGCGCGCGACGGACGGCAAGGACCTGCTGATCGACCTGACGCTGGTGATGGCGGGTTTCGAGTTCGATGAAGTCTGGCGCGAGCGGCGCGAGTTCCTCGTCGAAGGCGCGACGCTCCACGTCGCGCGCCTCACTCACATCGTGCGCTCGAAGACGCTCGCGAATCGTCCGAAGGACCGCCTGTTCCTCGAAACGCACTCCGCGGAGCTGCGTGAGCTGCTCGGCCGCGGCGAGCGCGACGCTCGTCGATGACCCGCGCCGGCGTCACCAGGCCTTCGCCGATCGGGCAGCACGCCGTTCCACGGCTGCGGATTCGCGCACCGTCTCCACGCGCTCGAATCCGGGCGCTGCGAATCCAGGCCACGTCGCGAGCTCGCGCGCGCGACTACGCGCTCGCCGCCTCGCGCGCGAGCCAGCGGTCGAGCCCGAGCAGCGGGCAGAAGAGCTCGCGCGAATCGCCCGACCACAGGCCGCGCATCCACGGTTGCATCGGCGCCGGATCGATCTCGAGCTTGCCGTCCTCGCGCAGTCTCCCGACCTGGTTCTCGGGCCGCTCGAGCGCGATCGTGCACTTGTTGAGGCGCCCGTCGGCGCGCACGACGAACGAGTTCGCGCGCGCGGCGTAGCACAGCTCGCCGCCCGAGGGCGCGGCCGAGCCCGGCGCCGCATAGGTCAACGACTGCTCGCCGAGCAGCGCCGCGATCTCGGCGAGTCGCGCGGCGTCTCCCGGCCGGTCGAGCACGTCGAACTCCGCGTCGTTGGGTCCGCCCCACTTCGCGAGCGACTTCAGGTGCACGCGGAAGCGCGCGTCGGCGCCGAACTCCTCGCGCAGCTCGACCAGGAAACCCGGCAGGGCTTCGAGGTTCTCGCGATCGGCGTGCAGCCGGATGCGGATCAGGAAATCGCCCGCCACGTCCTTCATCGCGCGCACGTTCGACCACAGGCGATCGAAGGAGCCCTGCCCGCCCTGGCGCACGCGCTTCCGGTCGTGCAGCTCGCGCGGACCGTCGAAGGAGATCTGGAAGTCGTTCACGCCGAGCGCGAGCAGGCGCTCGAACGTCGCGCGGTCGAGCTTCCAGGCGTTCGTCGTCATGTTGGCGCCCACGCGCAGCGCCGGATGGCGCCGTGCGAGCTCCAGGGCGTGCGTCTGGATGTCCTCGACGATGTCGAGCGCGAGCAGCGGCTCGCCACCGAACCACGAGAGCGTCAGCTCCACGAGCTCGCTCGCGCGCCGCTCGAGCAGGCGCTTCACGCCGTTCACCACGGCCGGCGCCATGCGGCCGAGCTTGAAGTCCTCGTAGCAGTACGTGCAGCGGAAATTGCACTGCTCCGTCGGCATGAGGATCAAGCCGAGGCGGTGCGGCGAAAGCGCGACGCGCACGGTTTCGTCGGGAGCGTTCACGAGTGCGAATGGACCGGGCCGACGTCGATCGCGACGCCGGCGACCGACGGTCTCAGCCGATCTCCCCGTCCATCCCGAGCCTGTTCCACGCGTCGTCGCGCGCCCACCGGTTCTCGATGTCCAGGCGCACTTCCTTCAAGTAGAGCGGGCACATCATGTCGGCCGGGCCGGGACAGTCCTTGAGGATCGGCACGGGCTGCGGCGGCAGCCCCGGGCGCGCCGGCTGCATCACGATCGCCTTCGGATCCTGCGGATCGAACACCATCGTCAAGCGCCGATCTTGCTCGAGCAGCCATTGGATGCGCCGAATGAGCTCGATGTCCTTGATGACGATCTTGCCCGCGTCGTCGAAGCGGATCTCGAACTTCCTCGCCATGTTGCTTCTCCCTGTTGTCTCGAGTCGTCCGAACGTGTCACTGCGAGCGCACGCATCCGGGATCGCGCGGCGGCACGCCGCCTCTGGGCGCGTTCCAACCGCCGATCGCGATCAGACCCGCCCAGTCTCGGGGGTGCGCCGGAATTCCGCCAGCCCGCAATTGCGCGAGACGCTCCAGCGCCGCGGAACGCAGCGCCTGCGCCGGCGTCTCGCCGCGTTCCCACAGGCCCGCGTAGAACGCAGCCATGCGGCGCGGCGCGCTCTCGTCGACGAGCGGCCACAGGCTTGCGACGAGCGTGCGAGCTCCCGCGAGCTGGAACGCGCGCCGCAGTCCGAACACGCCTTCGCCGCTCTGGATCTCGCCGAAGCCCGTGTCGCAAGCCGAGAGCACGGCGAGCTGCACGCCCGAGAGATCGACACCGAGCACCTCCTCGGCGAGCAGCACGCCGCTGCCGTCGCCCGAGCGCAGCGCACGCAGTGCGCCGCTGAAAAGGATGCCGGAGCGCAGTGACGGGCTCGCGCCCAGGCCGAGCGCCAGGCGTGCCGGCGCGAGCGGCGCACGCGCGGCGAACGACGCATCGCTCGCGGAAGCGTTCGATGACGCGGACGGGGGCGAGGACAGGGGCGCCGACAGGTAGAACGCGTGCGTCGCGAGGTGCAGGACGGACGCTTGCGGAACGCGCCGAAGGAACGCGTCCTTGCGCGCGGCGTCGCCGCACAGGAGCTCCGCGCTCGCGCCCGGGTGCGTGGCGCGCCAGGCCGCGACCACGGCGCGCGCCTCCTCGCCCGACTTGGGCAAGGCGTCGAATGGAAAACTCGCGAGCTCGGCGAGTCCCGCGACCTCGCCGCCGCGTGCGCTCGAAGCGCTCGAGCCCGCCGGCGCGCCGAAGTCGATGTCGCCCACGGCGAGCAGCGACGTCGAGGCCGCATCCGCCGGCGGCGCGGACGCCTCCGCACCGCGCGCCGGGAGCAGGTCGCGCTCGGTCGTCAGGTAGTGGATCGGCGCGGCGCGCTCGACGACGAACTCAGACGCGCCCAGCGGCAGCGCCGCGAAGTCGATCCAGCACAGCGCTCCGTCGGGCACGAGCAGGATCTCGCGCGCGTCCGCGAGCTGCAGCGCGAGCGGATCCCACACGCGCTCGCGCAGCGCCGCGGCGCAGTCGCGGTAGCGACGCAGGCTGCGATGCTCGCGCAGCTCGAGCACGACCTCGCGCACCAGCTCCTCCAGCAGGCGCGCGTCGACGCGCACCGCGCAGCGCGGCTGCGCGCTCCCCGCGGGAAGCAGCCACGCCTGGTATTCGGCCCCGCGGTTTTTCGCCACGCGCACCCACGACACGAGCGCGCAACCGTCGGCTCGTTCGCGCAGCAGCTCCTCGAGTTCCGACGTTCGCGGCCGCGAGCTTCGCGCGCAGCGGCGCACTGCGCGCGGCGAGCTCGCGTTCCGTGGCCTCGCGCGCGCCGCGCGCGCCGGCGAGCTCGCTGGCCGCGGACTTGCCGGCCGCCACGCGCCACGCGCAGTCGGCGAGCTCGCGCCGCGCGTCCACGCCGCGAGCGCGCCGCTTCGATCGCCGGGTCGTCGCTGCGCGTCGTCAGCGAACGGCGCAGCGCTCGTCGAAGACGATCTGGCGCGCGCGCACCAGCGCGTCGAACGCCGCGGCGTCGCGCGCGGGCTGCGGGTGCTTCGCGGCGAGCTCGAGCGCCGCGTCCAGCCCCGGACCGAACTCCGCCGCGTGGCTGAGGGCCGCGCGCTCCTCCAGCCAGCGCCTGGCCGTGTCGCGGCGCCTGCCCGCGCGCTGCGAGCACGAGCAGGAGTCTGAACGCGCGCTGCCGCTCCGGCGCTTCGCCGGCGCTCGCGAGCGCGCTGCCGAGCTCCACCTGCACGCGCGCGACCTCGATGTCGTCGGCGCCGTTCTGCTCGAGGCGCAGCGCGAGCGCCTGCTCGAGCTCCGCGAGGCCGGCTGCGCGCTGGCCCTGCTCGAGGAGCAGCGTGCCGTGCTTGACCCACAGATCGGCGCGCTCCGCACCGGTCGACGCGGCGACCGGTTCGATCTCCGCGAGCGCCGTCGCGTAACGCTCGAGCGCTCCCTCGACGTCACCTTCCGCTCGCGCGACGTCTCCGAGCAGGCCGAGCACGAGCGCGCGACTGCGCGCCGACGCAGCCGGATCGCGAGTCGTCAGCTGCCAGCAGCGCTCGAGCGCGGCGCGCGCCTGATCGAGATCGCCGGCGCGCAACGCGAGGCGCCCGAAGTGACGCAGCGGCAGACACAGCTCGGGCGCGTCGGAGCCGCGCGCGCGAGCGTAGATCGCGATGGAACGCTCGAGCAGCGCGCGCGCCTCGTCGGATTGCCCCAGCGCCTCGCGCAGGACGGAGAGCAGGCGCGACGTCCCGCCACGGCCGGACTGTCGGCTCCGAGCGACTCGACGCGCCACGCGAGCGCCGTCTCGTAGGCCTGCGCCGCGCCGCTGAAGTCGTTGGCGTGGTACAGCGCAAGCCCCAGCGCGTGCTGCGCCGCGGCGGCGAGCGGATGTCGCGGACGCAGCGCCTCGTCGAGGAGCGCGCAGGCGGTGCGGCAGTGTTCGACGGCCTCGCGCGCGCGCCCTCGGCGCACGAGCAGGCGCGACTCGAGCGTCAGCCGCTCGGCCTCGTCGACGCCGGCCGGCTCCGCGCTGCGCGCGAGGAGCTCGCCCGCGCGCTCGAACTCCTGCGCGGCGGCGCTCGCCGAACCGTTGGACTCGCTCGACACGAACGCGTGCAGCGTGAGCGGCAAGGCGAGAGCGCGCGCGTCCGTGCCCTGGCTCGCGGCGAGGATCTCGATCGCGCGCTCGAGGTCGCCGCGCGCGGCCTCCAACTGCATGCGGTCGATGGACGCGCGCGCGCGCGTGAACCGGCAGCGCGCCGAGAGCAGCGAGCGTTCGCCGGTGCACGACTCCGCCCAGGCCACGGCCTGGTCGCACAGTTCCAGCGCGCTCGGGGACGCATTCGCTCCCGCGCGACACACGGCCCTGCGCGCGAGCACAGCCAGGCGATGCCTTCCTCGTCGGGTTCGGGAGACGCGAAGCCCGCGGCGAACTCGACGGCGCGCGCGTAGCGCCCGTCGGCGATCAAGGCGTCGAGCTCTCCGGCGCGCTCGCCTGCTCGCGCGCTCGCCAGGAGCGCGCGTGAAACCCTGCTCGGCTGCGGTAACCGAGCGAGGAAAATCGGCCGCGAGCGCCAGCACGCACGCGCCTACGCATTTTCGATGCAAGGAGCTCTTGCGCACGCGCG
>JBGATX010000250.1:0-6332 GCA_044228975.1 Planctomycetota bacterium
CGTGGCGATCCGCTTGCAGGTTGCATCGAAGTCCGATTTCACGGTGCGCGAGAGCGCACAGACGGGCCGGACGAGCTCGATTTGCCTGGAACCGGTTCGATGCGCGTCGTCGTACGGTACACGGCATCTTCCTCACCGATTTGCCCGCGCCGGCTCGCGCGCCGCGCGCTCACGCGAATCGGTGAGAAAGATGCCGTGTACCGTACTGGAGCGTGTCGCGGGTTACTTCACCGACTCGACGAACTTGCGGTAGCTCGGTTCCCAGTAGGCGACCGAACCGATCGGGCCGCGGATCTTCACGAACCATTGCTCCTGGCCTTCGCCGAAGCTGGTCACGATCTCGCGCCAGTTCTCCTTGGGCTTCGCGTCGGTCGCGCCGCCCATCATCCCCGAGCCCGCGACGCACGTCCCGCTGACGTCGAACTCGAACATCTCGATGCCGTTGACCTTGCGCGTCGACGTCTTGGCGACGTCCTTGGTCTCCTTGCCGTCGGGCTGGACGAACTCGCCGAGCCAGCGAGCGAGGTTCGCCTCGCGCGTTCCGCCGGCGATGCTGACCCAGACCTCCACGTCGTCCGCGTCCGCGCCCTGGCGCGCGAGCTTGTACTGGAGCTTGCGCATCGTCCTGGGCGTCTCCGAGACCCAGCCCTCCGGCGCCGTGAAGACGTATTCGACGTGCTTGGCGGGCAGCGCGTGCGGGCTCGCGGGCGCGTCGGCCACCGGACTCGGAGGCGGAGAGGTCGGAGCGATCGGCTTGGGTGCGTTCGAGTCGGCGCAGGCGGTGACGAGCAGCAGGCTCGCGACGAAGAGCGTGGATTTCATGCCCGGGACTTTACGTCAGCGTCGCGCGCCGAGGAAGCGCACCGCGCTCGCAGGAGCCGCGAGCACGATCTCACTCACGCGCGCTCCGCGGCGCTCGCCCCGCGTCAACGTCGGGGCAGCGTGCCGATTCCGCTCGTCCCGAGCGCATCTCCGGGCGCGCGTTCGTCTCCTCGATCGATCCGATGGAAACGGGCCGAATTCGACGTGCCGAGCGTCGCCGCCGCGCGAGCTCGCGTCGAGTTCAATTGCGTCCGCATTGGTACAGCACCGCGATCAACGCCGCCCAAAGCAGAATGCCGAGCACGCGCTGATAGCGGTCGCGGTCGTGGGCTCTGGGCATGGCGTGCAGGAAGTAGTCGGACGGTGAGTCCGGGTTACGCAGGCGCGGATCGCGCGAGTTTCGACCTACAATGGCGCGCCAAGGTTCCACCCCTACAGGTGACTGACACGGCGCTCCCTGGAGAACGAAACGTGACTTCTCGCGAAATCGAAGTGACATGTCCGTGCTGTTCCGCACGCCTGGTGGTCGACGCGCGCACATCCCAGGTCATGAAGAGCACGCGCAAGGAAGAGCTGAGCGGCGAAGTGCCCGCGAAGGACCGCTGGGCGGACGCCGCCGGCAAGGTGCAGGCGCGCACGAAGAGCGGCCAGGACAAGCTCGAGAGCGCGCTCGAGTACGAGCGCACCAAGGAGCAGCGCTTCAACGAGCTCTTCAAGAAGGCGACGGACAAGAACACGCGCAAGCAGGACGACGACTGAGCGTTCGCAGGTCGTTCACAACACACGGACGGTGAGCGCGTTCCTCCAAGGACGTGTACGGATTCCGCATGAGCTCGGGCCGCGCGTGCCGGGACGACCCGGGCTCGCGCTCCCGCGCGACTGAAGTCCCATCCGGCAACGACGCGTTCGACAGCGCTCCGCGTCCCAGCCCTGAACCACGGGTGCTCGCGGAACTCGAGGCGTCGCTCGCCTGCATGCACGAGCGGAGGCGGCCGACAGCTTCCGGCTCATCGCGACGATAGGATCCTCGCCCCTGTTTCCCGGACGACCGACGTCCCCGCTGCGAATTCCACCGATGTCCGAGAGCCGCTTCCGCGCCGTCAAGGCGTACAAGAACGACACCTTCCTGGCGAGCCCGCAAGCGCGCGCGCTGCGCATCCTCGCCGAGTACATGGAGCCGCAGTCGCGCTTCGAGGAGCTGCGCGTCAAGGACACGATCGTGTTCTTCGGCTCCGCGCGCATTCCGTCGCGCGAGGTGGCGGCCGCGGAGCTCGAATCCGCGCGCGCCGCCGGCGGCGATCTCAAGCGCGCCGAGATGCGCCTCGAGATGTCGCGCTACTACGAGGACACGCGCGAGCTCGCGCGGCGCCTGACCACCTGGTCGAAGGGCCTGTCGAACACCGACCGGCGCTTCGTCGTGTGCTCCGGCGGCGGTCCGGGGATCATGGAAGCCGCCAACCGCGGCGCGAGCGAGGCCAAGGGCGAGAACGTCGGGCTCAACATCTCGCTGCCCTTCGAGCAGATCGACAACCCGTACATCACGCGGCGCCTCGCGTTCGAGTTCCACTACTTCTTCATGCGCAAGTACTGGTTCGCGTACCTCGCCAAGGCGATGGTCGTGATGCCGGGCGGCTTCGGCACGCTGGACGAGTTCATGGAGGTCGTGACGCTCGTCCAGACGCTCAAGATCAAGAAGCACCTGCCGATCGTGCTCTACGGGACCGAGTACTGGGACCAGGTGCTGCACCTCGAGCCGATGGTGAAGTACGGCACGATCAGCCCCGAGGACGTGAAACTGTTCTTCCGCACGGACTCGATCGACGCGGCCTACGACTACATCGTGAAGGAGCTCGAGACGCACGCCCTCAAGCGCGTCGAGGCCGGATTCCTGAGCGACAAGCGCTGATCCGTCGCTGCGGCGCGCGCGCTCACTGCACCTTGCGCTCGCTCGGCGCATCGAGGCTCGTGTGGTCGTGGAGGATGCGCCAGCCTTCGGGACGTTGCTCGAGGATCAACGTGAACAGCCCGCCTTGGTCGGGCTGCGTCTGGAAGTCGACGAACCAGTGACCGCGCGCGAGCGCGTGCTCGCTGCCGAGCGGCAGCACGTCGACGTCGGCGAAGGTCAGCGTGCCCGTCTCCTTCCCGGCCGATTTGTAGCGCGCCAGGAATCGCTGGAGCATCGTGTCGAAGCCGCGCACGACATCGCCGCCGGAGAAGAAGGTCAGCTGCGGCGAGTCCCAGTAGCCCGCGCGCAGGAACTGCTCGACGTCCCCGCGGTTCCAGGCCTCCTGCTGCGCCCGCAAGACGCCGCGCACGGCGGAGGGCGTGGAGCGCGTGCTCGCGCACCCGGCGAGGACGAGCAACGGGACGACGGCGACGCGCGCACAGGATCGAAGGCTCATGCACCCATCGAACGTCGGGAGCGTGCTCGCGTCTACGGTACACGGCATCTTTCTCGCCGATTCGCCCGCGCCGACTCGCGCGGCGCGACTTCGCACGAATCGGTGGGAAAGATGCCGTGTACCGTATGGGAGCCATGCAACCCCTCGCGCTGCTCATCGCTGCCGTGCTCGCAGTCATCCCGCAGAAGCTCGCCGAGCGCGCGAGCGATCCGGCGGAGCTCGTGCGCGCGCTCTTCGAGGCCGACGGCTGGTCGAAGGCGGGCGCCGCGGAACAGGCGCGCCTGCTCGAGCAGATCGAGCACGACGTCGCGCCTCTGACCGACGCCACGGTCAAGAAGTGGACGGCGAAGTGCCTCGAGCTGTGGGGCAAGGGCGCACGCCTCGAGAAGAAGGGCGGACGACGCTTCTTCTGGCCGAAGCCTGAGGAAAAGGGCCTGTTCTTCGTCTCCGGCGAAACGAACGCGCCCAAGGGGCTGCTGATCGCGATGCACGGAGGAGGAGCGGGTTCGGGCGACGCGACGACGTCGCTCGACGCGTACAGCGGGGCCGCGGGCAAGCGCAATTGGCTGCTCCTCTGCCCCGAGGTGCTCGAGAAGACGGAGCACGGCTGGACCGACTCGGGCACGGAGGAATTCGTGCTGCAGCTCGTCGACGCCGCGCTGCGCACGTGGAAGATCGATCGCAACCGCGTGTACTTCAGCGGCCATTCGATGGGCGGCTACGGCACGTGGACGCTCGGCGCGCACCACGCCGATCGCGTCGCGGGTCTCGCGGCTTCCGCCGGAGCTCCCACGCCGATCTTCGGACCGTCGCGTCAGATCGAAGCGATCGACGACGGCGTCGTGCCGAGCCTGCGCAACGTGCGTTTCGTGATCTTCCAGAGCGACGACGATCCGCGCGTGCCGCCGGACGTCAATCGCTTCGCCGTGAAGCAGCTCGAGAGCGCGAAGAAGCGCTGGGGCGGCTTCGATTTCGAGTACTGGGAGGTCTCGGGCAACGCGCACGAGCTCGCTCCCGGCGGCATGGACGCGCTGCTCGCGAAGATCGACAAGCGCGCGAGAGATCCGCGGCCGGCGAAGATCGTCTGGCAGCCCGCGCTCGCGTGGAAGCGACAGTTCTACTGGCTCTACTGGTCGAAGCCGCGCGTGAAGGCGATCGTCGAGGCCGAGGTCGAGCGCGCGAAGAACGAAGTGCGCGTGACGTGCGATGGCGACGCGAAGGGGCTCGAGGTGCTGCTCGACGAGCACCTCGTCGACTTGACGAAGGAAGTCGTCGTCAAGCTCGGCGGCACGGAGGTCTTCCGCGGCAAGCCCCAACCGACGCTCGCGACCCTCGCGAAGACAGCGTTGAGCGGCGATCCCGAGCTCGTCTACGCGTGCCGCGTGCCACTGGCGCCTTGAGCTCGGCGCACCGCGACGAGTGTTGACGAGCTGTCGGCGCGGTCGTCGGTCTCGATGGACCGCGGCCCGGACTCGAGGTCGGGCGGTACACGCCGCGAGTGCATCGTCGACACCGCGCGCTCGCTCGGAGGCCTCTCGAAGCGTGGCGAAACGCTCGTGGAGCGCGCCGAGCGCGCGAAACACGAGCGCGAGCGGAATTCCTGCCTAGGATCGTCGTTCGGCTCCGTGTCGAACCCACGCACCATGACCGAGCGCATCGACGTCACTTCGCTCCTCGCCGAGAGCCGCTGGCTCGCGAGCCTCGCGCGACGCCTCGTCGCGGACGGCGCGCAGGCCGACGATCTCGCGCAGGAGACGCTCGTCACCGCGCTGCAGCGTCCGCCCGCCGCGGATCGACCTCTGCGCGGCTGGCTCGCGACGGCGTTGCGCAGCCGCTGGCGCGACGAATCGCGCGCGCAGCGGGCTCGCCTCGCGCGGGAGCAGTCGCACTCGAGGCGCGAAGCCTTGCCCTCGACGCTCGACGTCGTCGCGAAGGCGGAGCTGCAGCGCGAGCTCGTCCAGGCGCTGCTCTCGCTCGACGAACCGTACCGAACGACGGTGCTCCTGCGCTTCTTCGAAGGTCTCGCACCGCGCGAGATCGCGCGGCGCATGCAGGCCCCGGTTGCAACGGTCCACAGCCGTCTGCAGCGCGGATTGGCGCAACTGCGCGAACGCCTCGATCGCGATCGCCCGCGCACTCAGTGGCTCGCCGCGTTCGCGCCGCTCGCGCGCGATCCGTCGGGCCTCGCTCCTTGGACCGTGGGGGTCTCGATCGTGAATGCAGCAATCAAGGTGGCTGTGCCCGCCGTCGTCGTGCTCGCCTGCGTGTGGTGGTGGACCTCGAGGCCGAAGAGCGCCGTCGACGTGCCGCAGGGAGTGGTGACCGCGCCGCTGCAGCGCGATGACGTCTCGCACGAGCCCGGTGAGCGGTCCGGCGACCTCGCGCGCAGCGACGAAGGCGCCGTTTCGCGCGCGGCCCAAGCTCCAGCGGTCTCTCCCGCCGTTCCGGCCCAGGCCGTGATTCCGCGCACGCGCCTCGTGCACGGCCGCGTGTTCGACGAGCAAGGCATCGGATTGGCGGGCGTGCGTCTCGGCTACGAGAGCAGCGCGCGCGACGAGTCGTCCGAGCACCATGAGCCGCCGACGAAGGAGCTCCAAACGAGCGGCAGCGGTGGCCGCTTCGAGTTCGAGCTGCCTCTCGAAGCGAACGAGATCGTCTCCATCGATCCGCGCTGGTCGACCGTGCTCGCAGGCTCGGCGCGCATCCAGCCCGCGAACGAAGCCGGCGTGCTCGTCGCGCCGCGCATCGATCTCGCCGGGCGCGTCGTCGACGAGAACGGAGCTCCGCTGGCGGAGGTCGAGCTCACCGTGCACGTGCCGCAGCACCTCGGCGCGGACCTCGGCATCCTGCTCGACTACTCCGTCGCGCGCGCCTGGCGCACTCACAGCGACGCGCGCGGCGAATTCCGGCTCGCGAACGTGCCCGGCGTCGCGCGCGCGGCTTTCCACGCGCGACTCGCGGGCTATGCGGCGCACGTCGAGTCGTTGCCGGAAGCGTCGAACGCCGCGCTGGTCGTGACCCTCGAGCGTCCGCACTCGACCGAGTCGCTCGTGCGCGGCGTCGTGCTCGATCCCAGCGGTGCGTTCTTCGAAGGCGCGCGCGTCAGCG
>JBGATX010000023.1:0-49657 GCA_044228975.1 Planctomycetota bacterium
GATGGCAGCAGGCTCGGGGACCGCCGCCGTCTCAGCAGATCGGACGATGAGCGGCGGGACGTCGCAGTATTCCTGCCGGAGCGCGAGCCACGCGCTCACGACCCCGATCGCCGCCACGAGCATCAGCGCGGCGGTACGCGTTCGAGGGTTTCGCATCGTTGGCATGGCAGCGTTCCCTTCGCGCTGCGCGGCGACGATCGTCGCGCGTCAACGTTGCTGCGCTTCCATCATCTTCTTCAGGCGGCCTTGGATCACTTCGAGCATGCGGCGCGCGGAGGCGGAGTTCTGCAGCAGCCACTCTGCGTTGCAGAACGCGAGCGGGGAGATCTCCTTGCGGTAGCGCTCGAGGTGCGGCTGGATCTTGGCGAAGAGGAAGAATCCTTCGCCGGTGTTCTCCGCGAGATAGTCGGGATTGACGATGCCGAAGCGCGCCATGCCGTACGCCATCTCCCAATAGCTGCTGCACTGGCGCCACGCCGGATTGAGCGCATTGGCGGGCTGCGTGACGGCCGCGATGTCCTCCCACGTCTTCGGGAAGAACTGGCCGATCGCGCTGCGCGATTGACGCATGACCGGCTCGCGGCGCAGGTCGTAGAGCTTGAGGATCAGCTCGGCGTCGTGATGGTCCGGAGTGGGCTTGATCGTGTGCGTGGGGGGCGTGGTCATTTCGAATCTCGTCTCGGCGCGAAGCGCGCAAGCGGGTGAGCGCGCGCCGCGGATTTCGCGGCGCGGGGAGCGCTCGAGCCGCGCTGCACGCCGCGGTGGCGCGCAGCAGGCCGCGAGTCCCGTTCACCCGTGCGCCGAGTGTAGCGGGACTCGCCGCGCGGCGATCAGAGCGATTCGTTCGAGAAAAGCTCGTCGATCGTCTGGCGGCGGCGGATCACGCGCGGTGTGCCGTTCTCGACCAGGATCTCCGCCGCCAGCGGCTGCGAGTTGTAGTTCGAGGCCATGCTCATCGCGTAGGCGCCGGCGTCGTGAATGCAGAGCAGGTCACCTTCGCGCACTCGTGGGAGCGCTTGAGGCACCAGGGTTCCGCCGCGTTCCTGCGTGAAGACGTCGGCGGACTCGCACAAGGGACCCGCGACGACTTGCGGGTGCGTGTGCGCGGTCGCGGCGTGACCGACGGCACTGATCTGGTGATAGGCGCCGTACATCGCGGGACGCACGAGGTTGTGGAAGCCGGCGTCGACGAGCGCGTAGTCGAACGAGCCCGTGCGCTTGATTCCGCGCACTTGCGTGAGCAGCACGCCCGACTCGGCGACGAGATAGCGGCCGGGCTCGACCTCGAGCTGGATCGGATGTCCCGCGACCGATTCGAGCACGCGCTTCACGTCGCGCCAGGAGCGCGTGAGGCGCTCGACGTCCAGACGCGGCTCGTCGACGCGATAGGGAATCGGCAGGCCGCCGCCGGCGGAAATGAGCTCCAATTCGGGCCCGAGGCGCCTCGCGAACTCCTGCAACGCCGCGCACACGCGCGTCAAGTTGTCGAGATCGGAGCCCGAGCCGATGTGCACGTGCAGACCGCGCACGCGCAGCTCGAGCGAGCGCGCGAGATCGAGCGTCGCGGCGAGCTCGGTGTGCCAGATGCCATGCTTCGAGCTCTCGCCGCCCGTGTTCACCTTGCGATCGTGCCCGTGTCCGAAGCCCGGATTGATTCGCAGGATCACGCTCGCCTTCGGACGCACGCGCGCGAGCTGGGCGAGCATCGCGCTCGAGCCCGCGTTCACCTCGACGGGCGTGCGCGCGACGAGCTCGAGCGCGGGCGCGTCGAACAGGTCGGCGGTGAAGACGATCTCGCGTGGCGCGAATCCGGCGCGCAGCGCGCGCGCCACTTCGCCGGCGGAGACCGCGTCGACCTGCGCACCGAGACGGCGCAGAAGCGCGAGGATGGCGAGGTTCGAGTTGGCCTTCTGCGCATAGCGCACGACGTCGAAGCCGGCGAGCTCGCGCGTGCGCGCCGCGATGATGTCCGCGGAATAGACGAAGAGCGGCGTGCCGTGCTCGCGCGCAAGCGTGCGCAGGAGCTCGTCATCGAAGGGACGCGGCTTGAGCGTGGTCATGGCGCGGGGACGCGGGATCCTAACGCGTGCGCAAGGCATGGCGCCACGGACGCGGGATCACGGCGCGAGGCGTTCGCTCTCGACACGCGCGCGAGGGCGAGTGCGACGCGAGAGCGCTCGGAGCACGCTCGAAGGCTGGAGCCGTCGACGGCTTTCCGGAGTCGCGCGCCCGGGAACTCTGCCGAAGAGCGCGAAACTGCGCTCGAGACGAAGCGCGCGATTCCCGCCGACGCGCGTCCGACTCAAGCTCGCCCGAGAGCGCGCTCGAGCGAAGCGAGCAGCGCGTCGAGCGTGCCTGCGTCGTGCTCGGAGCAGAGCGCGAGACGCAGGTAGCGGCCCAATCCGTCGGGATACTCGACGTCGGGCACGAAGAACCCGTCGCGCAGCAATGCAGCGTGCACACGCGCCGTGTCGTGCGGCGCAGGCGGCGCGAAGGCGAAGACGGGGTTCTCGAACTCGGACACGGGCAAATTCAGCCGCGCGAAGCCTGCTCGCACGCGCGCGATCGCGGCGCGCAAGCGCGCCAGGCGTTGAGGCTCGCGCTCCACGATCGAGAGCGCCGCGAGGGCGGCCCGCGCGTACGCGCTCGGGATGGGCGTCGCGCCCGCGTAGGCCTGCGCGTGCGCGCGCGCGTTCGCGACGAGCCGCTCACTGCCCGCGATGAAACCACCGAAGCTGCCCAAGGCCTTCGAGAGCGTGCCCGTGACGATCAAGCGCTCGTGAGCGACGCCCGCGTGCTCGCAGGTGCCGCGTCCGCGCGCTCCCAGCACTCCGACACCGTGCGCGTCGTCGACGACCAGCGCCGCGAGCTCCTCAGCGGGATCGTCGAGCAGCGCGACGAGCTCCGCCAGCGGCGCGAGGCGCCGCGCGGAAGCGAAGAGCCCGTCGGTGAAGAGCGCGCAGTTGCGGCCCGAGGCCGCGTTCACCGCCACGCGCACGTCGTGAACACTGCGCACGGTCGCACGCTGCGGAAAGGTCGCGTTCACGGCGTCGAGCACGCTGACGTGGCTGCCCGCCATGACGAGCGCGAGCTCGATCTGCGCGCTCAGCGCCTGCGCCGCGAGCAGATTCGACAGGTAGCCATCCGCCGCGAGCAGCGCCGCGGGCTTCTCGACGAAACGCGCCAGCGCGTCTTCGAGCTCGACGTGCGCCGCGCTCGTGCCGCTGGTCGTGCGCGAAGCGGCGACGCCCAGTCCGTGCGCCGCGAGCTCGCGCGTCGCGACGGCGACGAGCTCGGGATGCTGCGCGAGGCCGAGGTAGCCGCAACCGGAGAAGGCCGTGAGCTCACGCCCCGCGATGAGGACCTTCGTCGCCGAAATTCGTTCGACCGCGAGCTCCGTCGCGGGTCCCGCAGTCTGCGCCCGACCAGCCGTGTCGTCGTTCGACGCCGGTTGTCGCGCGGCCGCCCTGCCTTCGCTCCCCATGGCCGCTGCGCAGGCTAGGCGCTCGCGCGAACGATTGCCATGCGCAGCGAGGATCTCGAGGCGTACGCGCGCCCTTCGAGCGGAGAGCGCGTCGACGCGGCGCTGGGCGTCTCGCTCTTGCCAGGCTCGCGTGGGCCCGATCGAGGGCGCGTCGTTCGGCGCCGGTCGCGATGGGCGCCGCGACGGCGATGCTCGCGCGTCGCGCAGACCTTCGACGCCGTTCCGATCCAGAGCTCGGCGTCGCTCAGAGCGAAGCGAGCGCCACGATGTGCTCGCGCGCGGAGACCACGACGCCGCCGGGCTTCTCGACCGTCACGGCGAAGAGCTTGGGCTCGTCGACGCGCAGACGCGCGCGGATCGGGATCACGACACCGCCGGCGGCGGAGCTCGCACCTGTCGCGACGTCGAACACGCCGCCGTCGACCGGATAGCGCTCGTCGCGCGACTTGTCGAAGATCCACAGCTGGTACTGGCGCAGCTTCGGATCGTTCGCGGCGAGGCCTTCGATGCGCAGGTAGCCGTCCTGCCGCGACGCGCTCCACACGACCTCGCCCTTCACGTTGCGTCCGTCGGGATCGTCGGTCGGTTTCCAAGCGACGCGCAGCACGTCGGGAGCGCGATCGATGCGGTCGATGAGCTGGGCAAGGGAACGCGCATCGTTCGACGGCCCGACCTCACCGCTCGCGCGCCACAACGCGACCGCGACGAGGCTCGCCGCGAGCGCCGCGATCCAGCCGGACCACGAGAGCAGCTTGCCGCCGCGCGGCGGAGTCGACGACTCGAGGCCCAGGCGCGCGAGGATGCGCTGGTAGACGTGCTCGGGCAGCGGCTCGGCGCGCGCATCGTTCCACGCGAGCTCCAGCGCCGCGGCGGCGCGGTCGAGCGATTCGGGATCGATGTCGGGGCGGTTCTTCAACAGTGTGCCGAGCTCGCTCTCCTCGGCCGGCGAAAGACCGTACGTCGCCCGATCCGTCAGCAGATCGAGGATGCGTTCTTCCTCTCGACGACGATCGTATTCGTGGCTCATCGCCGGGCCTCCGGCGCTGGCGGCAGCGCGACGCCGAGGTGCTCGCGCACGCGCGCGAGACCGCTGCGGATGTAGGTCTTGACCGTGCCGAGCGGCGTCGACACGGCGCGCGCGATCTCCTCGTGCGACAGGCCGTGATAGATGGAGAGCTCGAGCACGCGGCGATGTTCGGGTCTCAACGTGGCCAGGGCCGCCGTGGCGTGGCGCGCCTCGTCGGAGATCTCGACGGAATCGATGGAGCTCGCCGGCGCTTCGAGCGCGACGCGCGGATCGAGCTCCTCGAGCTGCACGCGCGCTCCGCGCCTGCGTGCGCGATCGATCAGCCGGCGGCGCACGATGAGCGCGATGAACGCGGGCTCGGACGCGCGCTCGGGATCGAAGCGCGCCGCCTTGCTCCAGATCTCGACGAAGGCTTCCTGCGCCGCGTCCTCGGCGTCGGCAGCGTCGCGGCTGAAGCGTCGCGCGATCGTCCAGACGAGGGCTCCATAGCGCTCGAGGCACTCTCGAACCGCGTTGGGCTCGTTCGCGGCGACGCGTTGCAGCAGCGGTTGGGTCAAGCGCGGAGCGGGTGACCCGCATGCGTCGCGAATGCGCGGACACGAAGCCGCGCGACGCGGGATGCAGGACCCGCTGGGGAGTTACGTCCGGCGGCCGCGATCGGATGCGAGCGAGCGGCCATTTCGTCGCCGGATCCGGCGGCTGACGGGCCCGCGACGCCTCAACCGCGGGCGGCCGCCGGGGGAAGGCGGCGAAGCGACGTGTGAACGGCTGGAGAGCCGCGCGGGGCGCTCAACCCTTGCGCGGCTTCGTCCCGCGCGTTCGCGTTTCCTCGAGCGAGAGCCCCATCGTCTTGCGCAACGCGCGGTCCAGGTGGTCGCGCAGCTCGACGTCGGCACCCATGCGATTGGAGTACAGGATGGTGCGGATGTGCTTGACGTCGAAGGTCAGGTCGTCTGGCGACTGGGCCAGCACGATCCATTTCTTCTTCCATGCGTCGGCGAGCCCGGCCTCGTAGTAGACGTTGGGGTTCCTGCCGCTGAAGTCGACGATGACGAGGTCGGCGCCGGCGATCTGCTTCTTGACGTCCTCCATCACCGGCTCGGAGATGAAGCGTTCGTCGGCGCGGATGCACTCCATGCCGCAGGCGCGCACGCAGTCCTGGATCACGTTGTGGACGAAGCTGAGCTCCTGCGCGAACGGCATGACGACGAAACACACGGGCAAGGCGGCCTTCACGGTCGGGCGCGTGAAGCGCGCGCTCGTCTTCCACGTGCGGATGCCCCATTGTCCGGCGGCGTACTCCTCGTCGTAGGCCTCGAGCACGCGCACGCCGTTCTCGAAGAGCGTGATCTGGTAGCCGCTGCACTCGAGCGCCAGGCGGAACGAATCGCCCGGCTTCAAGTTCTCGATGCTCCCTACCTCGCCGAGGCGCTGCCAGATGTTGCCGCGCACCGCCTTGGCGATGAAGTACTTCGAGCCGAACGCGCCGACACCGGCGTAGTAGAAGCGATCGGCGCCCTGGTAGCGCACGACGAGCGTCGCTTCGTACGTGGGCTTGCCGTTCCACATCTGTCCCAGGCTCTTCCCGAGCTTCACCGTCGCTTCGACGCGTCCATTGCGCACGACCTCGGGGAAGAGCAGCGTCTGCTGGGGACACTTCGCCGTGGACGGCGAGTCGTAGTGCTCGACACCCTCGATCTGCCAGGGATCCTCGAGCACGACGAAGGAGCGTGAATTCGGAGCTGCCGGAGCGCGCGGCGCCGGCGTGGCGGCGCGCTTCGATGCGGTCCGGGGTTGTCGCTTGGGGGAGTCGTGTTTCATGTCGAGTTCTCTTCTGGCGAGGCGGGAAGCAGGATCCAGGGAGTGCGCGCGAGCGACGGCGCGGAGTGCGAGGGGTCGCACCCAATGCGGGGGAGTCGTCGCGCGGGACGGCGCGCGTCAGCGCTTCTTGCAGTACTCGATCCACTGCGCTTCGAGGGTCGCGAGGTCGACGCCCAGCGTGGCCTTCGTCGCGCGCTCGATCGCGATCGCGTTGTTGCGCGGCACGCGCCCGACGGCGTGGATCCAGTCGAGGAACTTGTCCTTGTGCGTCTTGCTCTCGCGCACGAACTCGATCAAGAGCGACGCGAGCTCGTAGTGCGTCGAGGCCTCGTTCTCGCCCTTGACGTCCTTCTTGGGCGAGAAGAGCAGGCTCTTGATCGCGATGAAGTCGGCGAGCTTCGTGTGCTTGTTCTTCTTGACGTCGCGCGCGGCGTCGGCGCGGTCGTTGTCCTTGGTCGACATGTACTCCGCGACGCCTTCCTGGAACCACGAGCCGCCGCCGCCCAGGTGCAGGCGGTTGGCGAAGATCTGGTGCGTGCACTCGTGGATGTGCGTCGGGTCGCCAGGATCGTTGTAGTAGGTGGCGTAGAAGTCGCGCGAGGAGACGCCGGCCGACTTGTCCGCTTCCTCGATCGTCGTCTTGAAGTGCTTGGCGAAGAATTCGTTGTACTGATCCTCGGTGAGGAAGAGATACACCGGCATCAATCGCCGGCCGCCCGTATCGAGGAACGGATAGGTCTTGCGGATCGTCTCGTAGTTTTCCTCGAGCTTCTTCAAGAAGTTTCCCGGGCCGTTGTGGTTGGTGAGCACGACGTAGTGCTTCGTGCGCAGCGGCTTGTCGAACTTCTTCGCGATCGATTCGGGCGCGACCTCGAGCCAGCGCTTCTTCGCCTCCTCGTCCGTCCACTGCGAATTGCGCTGCTTGCCCGAATACGCGACGCCGCGCCGCAGCATGTCGAGCACGAGCGCATCACCCTTCGCATCGAGCTTGGGCTCGGCGCGCACCTCGATCGAATAGCCCGCCGTCTCGAGCAGTCCGCCGAAGCAATAGAACATGCTCTCCTCCTCGCCCGCCGCGTCGTGCACCGGCCCGCGAGACAGCGCGCCGAAGCTCGCCCACCCGTACGGCCCGTCCACGAGCTCCTCGCTCGTGTAGGCGAAGGTCGCGTCCGCCGTCTTGCGCAAGTGCTCGAGCGTGACGTCGGTCACATCCTCCGGCTCCTCGAAGCCAAACGAGTCGACCGGCATCACCTGCAATCGAATGCTGAGCGACGACTCGCCCAGCTTGCAGTCCCACACACCGCGGATCTGCTTCCCCTTCGGATCGAGCTGCTGCGGCGTGATCGTCCCCAGCGCCTCGGGAAACGTGATCGAGAGCTTCACATCGTCGAAGGTCTCGGTCGTTCCCTTCAACGCCGGAGCCTTGCCCTTGCCCTGCATGATCCAGGGCAACGGCGCCACCGAAGCACACAACAACACCGCAATCGATCGAGTCAGCATCTCAGCGAGCCTCTCCCGCCCAGCAGGCTACCGACCCAACCCCAACCCGTCTGCCTCGCGCCCTCACCCCGCCTCGCGCCGTCGCTCCCCCAAGACCCCGCGCGGAGGTGGGGAGCCGCCGCGGCTCCCCGCCACCGCGCGGGGTTCGCGATGCGGAGCACGCGCGTGTGGCGCGCTGCTCTGGGCAACGCCTTCGCCCAGTTCCGGCATTCGCGCCCCGACCGACACGCTGCGCCCAATCACCTCCCCACCCTCCACGCCTTCCCCTCCTCATACATCTTCTCCCTCGCCTTCAACGCTCCGATCAACATCCCGCTCCCTTTCACACCCTGCCCCGCCGCAATCCCCATCCGAATCGCCACCAACGCTTCATCGAACTTCCCGCACTCCGCCAACGCCGCAGCCAACGCATCGAGCGGCCCCGGTTCCCCCGGCTTCGCCTTCACCACCGCCTGCGCAATCGCCAACGCCTCCGTCCCGTTCCTCAACGCATCCTCCGGACACGTCGCCAGCAAGAACGCGAGCTGCACCCCGACATTCACATCCGCCGGATCCAGCTCACGCGCCTTCCTCCACGCCTCAATCGCTCGCCCCCAATCCCCACCCGTCTGCCGCGCGCTCGCCAACGCCTTCCACGGCTCCGCATTCGCACCCGGCAACGCGACCGACTTCTCCAACGCCTCGATCGCGCGCACGCCGTCGCCATCATCGAGCCACGTCAAACCCACCTGCCACGGATACCTCCAATCCTCTGGCCGCAACGCAATCGCCTTCGCGAACGCGCGCCGTGCCTCCTCGCCTTGGTGCAGATTGCGATGCGCCTCGCCGAGCTTGCCCCACGTCGGTCCCAACCCCGGCTGCAACGCGAGCGCCGCCCGATACTCCCGCGCCGCCTCCGCGAACTGTCCCTGTCGCGCCAACGCCACACCCGCATTGTGATGGCTCTCCGCGAGCTGGAAATCCCGAGCGAAGATCGTCCGGTTCGCCGGGATCGCGAGCACCGCGGCGACGACGAGCGCGCTCACGAGCGACCCCGCGCGCCGCTCACGCACGCGCTTCAGCGCCTCGACGATTCCCGCGGCCGCGAAGAGCATCAATGGCGGCACGAGCGGATACCGATAGCGCGCCATCAAATAGAAGAGCAGCACACCGGCCGTCAGCGTCGCGACGATCACGTACAACGCGACGAGCTCTCTTCGCCGCGCGAACACGAGCACGACACCCGCCGCCGCGAGCGGCAACAGGACGCCGAAGTGCCACACCCAGCCGAGCACGCGCAGCACGCTCGACGAGCGCTCGTAGAAGTACTGATCCTCCGCATCCGGCACCTCGTACCAATTGACGAGCAGCTCGAGCTTGCGCCCGACGAGCGCGAGCCAGGTCCCCGGATGCGCGCGGATGTGCTCGAAGCTGCGCGCGAACCAGAAGCTCGAGACCTCGCGCGGGGTGAGCTTGCGACCGCTCGCCGCCTGCGCGAGCTCGACCGCATCGGCGCGTTCGTACGCCGTGTCGCTGCGCCCGGGCTTGAGCGGCACGTAGATGCCCGTCGCCGACGGACCGTTGCCGATGAAGAAGTTCGTGCCCGCCTGCGAGGTCGTGACGACGAACTCGCCGCCGACGCGCCAGTTGCGCCACGCGACCGGCGCGAGCACGCAGCCGAGCGCGAGCGTGAAAGTCGCGACGCCGAGAGCGCGCTCGCGCCAGCTCCGTTCCCCGTGCGCGAAGAGGATCCAGAGCGCGAGCACGGGCACGAGCAGCAGCGTTTCCTCGCGCGTGAGCATCAACAGGCCGAGCACGCCGCCCGCGAGCGCGATGCGCCAGCGACACGCGCGCTCGCGCACCAGCGCGAGCGCCCACAGGAGCAGCGTCATCCAGAGCAACCCGAGGTTCGCCTTCTGGATCAGCGCGTCGAAGAAGATCGCCGGCGGGTAGAGCGCGAGCATCACGCCCGCGACGAGCCCCGCTCGCGCTCCGAACCAGCGCCGTCCGGCGAGGAAGAGCACGCCGCACGCGAGCGCGCCGATCGCGATCTGGATCACGCGCACGCGCCAGAGATCCGCTCCGACGGCGAGCTTCGCGACGGCGAGGAAGTACGGGTAGAGCGGCGCCTGGTAGAAGACCTGGTCTCCCATCCAGTCGCCCGCGACGATGCGATCCGACCAGTCCCAGTACGAGCGCGCGTCGACGATCGGCGCGTGGAAGAGCGGAACGCTGCGCGCCTGCGAGAGGAACGCGAAGCGCACGCCGAAGGAGAGCACGGCGATCGCGACGAAGCCGATCCACGCGCGCGTGCGCGCGGAACCAGCCGTCGCCGGCTTCGAGTCGCTCGCTCCGTCCATGAAGAGCGCGACAGGTTAGCAATGCGCGCGCCGTGGACGCGCGGGCAGATGATTCCGCGTTCGTCCTCGACCTCCCGACGCCGCGCGCGAACGTCCCGCGTCGCTCGCGAGCCCGCGCGCGGCGTGCGGAACTCCGACGGTGGTCGAACCGCGCTCTCCCGCGCGTTGGTCGCGCGCGCCCGGGCCTCTAGGATGACGTGCCATTCGCACGCGACGTCCGGCGCGCGTGCCGCACTCGACCTCGTCCGCCGCACCCGTGCGCCTGGAGCTCCCCCCGATGTCCTTTCGTCGTCCGTCTCGTGCGTGGTTCTCGTTCGTCGCGAGTTCTGCGCTCGCACTGCTCGTCAGCGCCTGCGCGTCGAATCGTCCCGCGTACCGCAACGACGCGCGCGGTCATCTGCTGATCGTCGGCGGAGGCGGCACGAGCCCCGAGATGTTCGAACGCGCGCTCGCGGCCGCGGGAGGTCTCGACGCGCGTGTCGTCGTGTTGCCACAGGCCTCCGAGTCCGCCGAGACGGGCGCGAACTCCGCGAAGGCCTGGCGCGCCGCGGGCGCTCGCAACGTCGCGGTGCTCGACGCGCTCGACAGCGTGCGTTCGGCGGTCGAGCTGCGCGCCGCGTCCGTGATCTGGTTCACCGGCGGCGTGCAGACGCGCTTGATGAAGGCCCTGCGCGACGCGCAGCTCGTCGACGTCGTGCGCGAGCGCTATCGCGACGGAGCCGTCGTCGGCGGCACGAGCGCGGGTGCCGCGGTCATGTCGGCGACGATGATCACCGGCGACTACGACCTCGGCGGCGGCGCGAACGCGCCCGCGAAGGCGGGTTCGAGCCCGAACGCGGCCGCGCAGCAAGGCGCGGCACCCGCGGCGCCGCGCGCGAACGCCGAGGAAGAGGACTCCGGCCTGCGCTACATCCGCGCCGGCACCAACGTGTTCGCCGAAGGGCTCGGCCTGCTGCCCGGCGCGATCGTCGACCAGCATTTCGTGCAGCGCCAGCGCTTCAACCGCTTGTTGTCGGCACTGATCGATCACCCCGAGTGCGTCGGCATCGGCATCGACGAGAAGACCGCGATCTTCGTGCACGGCACGCGCTTCGAGGTCATCGGCTCGTCGAACGTCGTCGTCGTCGATCCGCGCCACGCGAGCGATCGCCAAGGCGTACCGGCGACACCGGCCGCGATCCGCGACGTCGACGTGCACGTGCTGCGCGCCGGCATGAGCCTCGACCTCGCGCGTTGATACGGTACACGGCATCTTTCTCACCGATTCGCCCGCGCCTGCTCGCGCGCCGCACACTCACGCGAATCGGTGAGAAAGCTCCCGTGTACCGTACGCCGACGTTCCGTGTGCGGTTGCGCGCGAATCGGTGAGAAAGATTCCGTGTACCGTATCGATCGTCAGACCATGTGCAGCACGAAGCTGCCGAGCGCCATGCACAGGATCGACGGCCACAGGCTGCGCGAGAGCTCGACGGCCATGCCGTACAGGAATCCGCTCCAGACGTAGGAGAGGAAGCCCGGCAGCGATGCGTTCTGGAACGCGGCGAAGAGTGCCGCGCTCCACAAGCCCGCCGACACGGCCGGCATGCGCGAGCGCATCGTCATGAACAGCAGTCCGCGGCACAGGATCTCGTGCGCGATCGGCAGCCACGCGACGCCCGAGACGATCAGTGCGACTCGCCACGCTCCGTTCGCGCCGAGCAGGCTCTCGTTGACGAAGTCGACCCAGCTCAAGCGCGATCCCGCGCGAGCGCACAGGTCGAGGATCAGCGAGCTGCCGACCTGGTCCGCCGCGAAGAGAGCCAGCACGACGAGCACCCACTTCCACGCCGCGCCGCTCAAGCCGACGAAGCCGAACACGCGCGCGAAGCTCGCCCCGCGCGGCGCGAGCAAGGCTCGCTGCGTCAGCACGATCGCGGGCAGCGGCAACGCGAGCGCGACGACCATCGTCGCCGCGGCGGGTGCGTACTTCGAGCACGCCCAGCCGCTGACGCCCGCGAGCAGGATCCCGTAGAGGAAGGAGCGCGTCAGCACCGCGAAGCCTTCTTCGAAAGGCCACACCGGCGGGATCGTCGCGCTCGCGCGCGGGAGCTCGGGCCGGTTCAGGAGCAGCCACGCGAGCAGCGCGATCAGACCGAGCGCGATCGGAGCGAGGACGAGACCCAGCACGCGCTCGTAGCGTGCCGTGAGCCGCTCGCGACGCTCTCGAACCTGCTCGTCGAGCCGCGCGAGTTCCGGCGCGTCGTCCGCGCGTTGCGCGAGGCGCAGCTCGAGTCGTTCGCGCGCGTAGCCCGGCTGCAGGTGCGCGAGATCGAAGCTCGACACCGTGCGGCGTTGCGGCGTCTGGATCACACGGTAGGCGTGATCGATCGCATCGGCGAGAGCGTGCTCGCCGATGCGCTCGAGGCGCAGGTTCGCGGCGCGCATCTCCTCGGTGCGTCCCGCCTCGCCTTGCAGGATCGCGAGGCGCGCGAGCAACTCGCCGAGCGTCGCGCGATCGTCCTTGGCCGGCAGTTGCGGCGCGCGCGCCGAGACGCAGCCGAAGACGCCGCCCGGATCCGGCTCGGCGTCGTCCTTCGGGGCTGCGGGCTTCGTCGCGTCCTGCGGAGCCGCCCCGTCCGCCGTCGCTGGCGCGGGCTCCTGCGTCGTCGTCGCTGGCGCCGGGTCGCGCAACACCTGCGCTTGCGCGGTGATGACCTCCGAATAGCCCTCGATCGCGTCGTCGAGCGCGTCGCCCGTATGACCCAGGACGGTGCGCAGCGTGCGCGCCTTCCACTCCGCGCCGTGCGCGAGCGCGTCGTCGACCTCCAGCCAATGCTCGAAGTGCGCGCGCGCGGTGGCCGCGGGGTGGTCGAAGGCGAACACGGGCCCCAGGTGCTTGCCCGAGCCCGCGACGCACAGGAGCGAGCACAAGAGCAGCGCCAGGAACAGCGTCAGCCCGCGGTGGAAACGCGGCGTGATGTCGTCGTCGGAACTCATCGACCCGAGGCGGACCGCGGAGGATAGCACGCGGCCCGCGTCCGACCGCGCTTGCGGAGCGTCGCTCACGAGATTGGCAACGCGCTGCGCCCTTCGAGATGATTCCATTCGCAGTGGCGTTGCACTCCCGGTGGGGACTGCACGCTCGCCTCCCGCTGCGTCATCCATGACCCAGGCCGCGCTCGTGCTCGTGGTGCTCGTGTTCCCGGTGATCCTGCTCGCCGGCATCGTCATCGCGTTCGTCGCTTATGCGCGCACGCGGCGCCTCGAGCGGGACCTCGGATACCTGCGCGACGAGCTGCAGCGTCTGCGCGGCTCGACCCAAGGCGCGGCGGCGAAGAGCTCGACGCCGGCGAGTGCGCCGGTCGCGCCCGCTGCCGGAGGCCGCGCGGAGGTCGCCACCGCGCCGCCGCCAGCCACCGTCGAACCTCGATCCGCCGTACCCGCTCCCGCGGCACCGTTCGCGGTCGCGCCCTCCAGCGTTGCGCCGCGGGCTCCGGCTCTCGAAAGCTCCGCCGCGAGCTCGGCGAGCGCCGCGCCGAGTTCTGCGCCGATTCAACCCGCGCCACTCGCGCCGCCGGCACCGGGCGAGCGCGCGTCGCACAGCGCGACTCCGAGCTCGAACGTCGCCGCGGCCGCACCGCCTTCGCCCGCGCGCTCGCCCGTGTCGACCAGGCCGGACGCCGCGCCCACCGCGGCACCGCGGCCACGCGTACCGATCGAGCGGATCATCGGCGTCACCGGCGCCGCCGTCGTCGGCGGGATCCTGCTCGCGATCGCCGGCCTCGTCTTCTACCGCTACTCGGTGCAGCACAACTGGATCACGCCCACGGTGCGCGTGTGGATGGGAGCGTTCGTCGGCATCGCCTGCCTGGTCGGGAGCTCGCCCCTGCGCCGCCGAGGCTACGCGATCACCGCCGACGCGATCGCGGGCGCGGGCGCGGTCGTGCTCTACGCGGACTTCTGGTCGGCGCACGCGTTGTTCCAGCTCTGGCCGATGGGACTCTCCTTCGTCGCGATGGCCGCCGTGACGTGCGTATGCTGCGCGCTCGCGTGGCGGCACTCGTCGCAGCTCATCGCCGGGCTGGGCTTGATGGGAGGATTCGCGACGCCGCTCGTGCTCGCGAGCGGCCAGGACCGGCCGATCGGGCTCTTCGGGTACACGCTGCTCGTCAACCTGGGATTCCTCTCGGTCGCGCACCGCCGCCGCTGGCCGTGGGTCGCACTGCTCGCGCTCGGCGGCACGTTCGCGATCGAGGGCTTGTGGATCTTCGCGCGCCTCGACGGCGACGAGCTCGTGATCGGCCTGTGCGTGCTGGCCGTCTTCGCTGCGCTCTTCGTCGTGCTCGTCGCGCTGCAGCCCGATGGGGAGCGGCGCCGCTGGATGGCCTCCGCCGCGGCCGCCATCGTCGCGCCCTTCGGTTTCGCGCTGTATTTCGTGGGCACGCCGGACCTCGCGATCAGCGCGCACCTCTACCCGACGACTCTGCTCGCGGTGCTGCTCTCGCTCGCTGCGGGCTGGCTCGCGCGGCGACAGGGCGCGCCTTTGATTCCGCTGGGAACGGCGGCGGGCAGCGTCGTCATCCCGCTCGTGTGGGTGCTGACGAAGCCGATCGACGCGGCGCGCACGTGGGAGCTCGTCGCGTGCGCGCTGGGGCTCGCGCTCGTGCAGCTCGTGCACATCGAGCTCGTCGCGCGTAGCTCGCGCATCGCCAGCGAAGGCGAGGACGTCGTCTCGCGCGCGACCTTCGCGCTCGCGTCGGGCGTCATCGCGACGCTGGGCCTGCTCGGCACGTTGATGCTCGCCTGCGCGAAGTGCGACTGCGCTTCGATCTGGCCCTGGGCCGTCGGCGGCGTGGCACTGGCGCTGATCGCGGCGCGCATGGCGGCGCGCTCGGGCCAGGAGTGGCTCGTGTCCGTCGCGGCGTTGCCGTGCGGTCTCCTGCTCTCGCTCGCGTGCGCGGACCTCGAGCGGCGGGCGGATCTCTCGACGACGTTCGTGCACGTGCTCGCGGCCGCGGTGTTCGGCGTGATCGCGCTCTTGCGCGGCGGCGGTGCCGGCCGGCGCGCGAGCGCGCACGCAGTCGCGATCCTGTGCTTGTGCGGCTTCGCGGGCGCCGATTTCCTCGGCACGCCAGCGTCGAGCGCGTGGGGGAGCTTCGCACCCGAGCGCTGGACGCTGCTCGGCCTCGCGATCGTCTGCGCGGGACACGCAGCGCGCACGACGAGCTGGCTCGCGATCGGCGTGCTGGCGACGGTCGCGCGCCACACGATCCTCATGTGGGGCGCGAACGCCTCGCCGTTCTTGAAGCTCGTCGAGCCGCAGGGCTACGGCTGGCTCGTGCCGCACGTGCTGCTCGCGGTGGTCCTGCTCGCCATCCCGTGGACGTCGCTCGTGCCGTTCGGCGGCGCGTGGGCTCGCGTGCGCGCGGCGAGCATGCTGGCGTGGTGGTTCCCGCTCGCGATCGCGTGCAAGGAGTGGCTGAAGGACGACTGGCGCGGCGTGCCGCTCGCGCTGCTCGCCGTCCCGGCAATCGCGTACGGGTGGCTCGAACGCGCACGTCGGCGCGCGAGTGGCGACGAAACGCGCTCCGCGGTGCTCGACGTCTCGCGGCGCTGGTTCGCCGCCGTTGCGCTCGCGCTCGTCGTCGCGAGCGTTCCGTTCCAGCTCGATCGGCAGGAGTGGCTCGTCGCCGGCACGCTCGTCGGCGCGGCCTTGACCTGGCTCGCGCTGCGCGAACAGCGCGCGACGCTGGCGGTCGCCGCGAGCGTGCTCCTCGGTGCGTCGGCCGCGTGCTCGATCTTGATCCGCGTCGGTGCCGAGTGGCCGCTCGACGGAGAGCGCGCGGGACTCGGCTGGTGGCTGGCGTGGATGTACCTCGTGCCCGCCATCGCCGCGCTGCTCGCGAGCGTGTGGGTGCGCCGCTCGAGCTCCGAGGCGCGAGCGCAAACATGGTTGGCGCCGTGCGCGAGCGGTTGCGCGATCACGGCGACGGTGCTCGTGTTCGCGTGGCTCCATCTGACCCTGCTCAACGCGTTCGGGAGCTCGGCGACGTTCCGCTGGCCGAGCGATCGCATGCCGGCGCGCGATCTCACGATCTCGCTCGCCTGGGCGAGCTACGCGCTCGCGCTGCTCGTCCTCGGCGTGAATCGCAACGCGAGCGGTCCGCGCTGGGCGAGCCTCGTGCTGCTGCTCGTCACGCTGGCGAAGGTGTTCCTCTTCGATCTCGGCAACTTGAGCGGGTTGTACCTGGTGGGTTCGCTCGCCGGGCTCGCCCTGTCGCTCTTCGCGGTGTCGCTGCTCTACCAACGCTTCGTGTTCCGCCGCGTGCCGGCGAGCGCGCCCGCGACAGGCGGCCCAGCGGCGAGCGAGTCGAATGCACCGACCGGCGGTTGATGGGCTTCGGTTTTGTGCGCCGCGCTGACCGCGCGTCGGCCCGCGAGTGTCAGCCGTGCATTCGCTTCGTCGGTAGCCGCGCCCTCGCGTGACCGCGTGCAGATCGTGCCACGTGCGCTCCAGGCACCTCGCCGATGCGAATTCGGCCGTGGCGTCGCCAGCCGACCCTGAGCAGCCATGTCCCCGCGGAAACGACGGGCAGAACGACTCGCGCGGCGGCCGCGCGGGAGTTCACGGCCTCCGAGGTCCATCCGTCGAACGCAGAGCCCGAAGCGAACGGATCGAGGCCTTCGACGCGCACGTTGTGCTTGCGCGCGTTGTTGAGGACGTACGCGAGCGCGTACCGGACCTCGCGCGGCGTGCGCAGGATGCGCGAGTGAAAGCGATCGGCGAAGACGCGGCCATGGCGGGCCCAAGAACGGTTGAGCGCCCGCGCGATGCGCACGGACAGTCCCTGCATGCCGCGTGAGAGCGCCGGCGTGTCGCACGCTTCGACGAGCAGGTGAATGTGGTTCGACTGGATCGAGAAGTGGATGAGCCGCATGCCCCGCCGCTCCCTCCCGGCGCGAAACGCGTCGTGCAAGACCTCGAGAGGCGTGCTCCTGCGCAGACTCGGCAGTCCTCGCTCGAGCCTCAGCGTCACGAGAACTGGGAATCGCGACGCGAGCGGTGGTCGCGCCGAGCGCGAGACGAGCGCGCGCTCTCCGTTCGGCTTGCGCCCCGCCCCGCGTCGCGCGCCACCGCGACGTTCGAAAGTGAGTTGCTCGAACCGCGGAGCCTTCGTTCGAGTCGGCTGCATGGCGCGTCTCCAACGAAGAAGACGCTCGAAACCCCGAGCGGTGACGGACTTCTTCGAACTCGAACGAAGTCCGCCGACGGGCCGACGATGAACGCGGGGAATCGTTGTCGTCGGGCGCACGCCTGCCGGCGCGTCTTGAAATCGCAGAGACTGCCAGGCCCCTGACGAGATCCCGCTCCTCGCTGTTCGTTCGCGCATGGAGACACGGGCTGCTGTCGACGGGCCTGCGTGAGCTCGCGCCAGCCGACCGGCGCGCTTCGGACGGGCGTTCTATCGGCCGCATCGCGCTGCATGAAGTTCGCGTCGACTCCGGGCTCGCTCGGCATCCGTTGCCGGGCGTGGCAACCGTCGACGCTGTCGGCGCGATGCGGGCGGGGCGCCCGACACGCCTGCTCGCCGCGAGCCGCTGACGGCGGCCCTTTGAATTCGCACAGACCGCGCGAGCACGCGTCACGCGTCGAATTCGCCTCGCCCGTTCGCGCGGCGATCCTCGACGATTCCGCGCTGACCGACCTGCAACTCGCGTCCGGCGCGTGAGACTAGGTCCGCGGAGCTCCTCGTCGACTCGGGGCTCCCTCCGTGCGCGAATGCGGCGCCGGGAGGCGCTCCGAACGGCGCGTCGGTCCGCGGGCGCTTCCCGCGACGCGCCCTCCCGATCGCTCCCACGCGCGATGCTCTAGAATCCCGCCCGTCTCGCGCACGCCATGCAGTACCGCAAGCTCGGTCGAACGCAGCTCGAAGTGCCCGTCGTCCTCTTCGGTGCTTGGGCGATCGGCGGATGGAACTGGGGCGGCAGCGACGACGACGAAGCAGTGCGCGCGATCCAGGCGGCGATCGATTGCGGCATGAACGCGATCGACACGGCGCCGGTGTACGGCTTCGGCCATTCCGAGCGCGTCGTCGGCCGCGCGTTGAAGGGCCGGCGCGAGCGCGCGCTGCTTTGCACGAAGGTCGGCCTGCGCTGGGACGACGAGCGCGGCGAGTTCTACTTCCAGGCGACGAACGCCGACGGGGAGACGCTGCGCGTGCACCGCAACCTGCGGCCGTGGTCGGTGCAGCACGAGGTGGAGCAGAGCTTGAAGCGTCTCGCCACCGATCACATCGACCTGATCCAGATCCACTGGCCCGATCCGCAGACGCCGATCGAGGAGACGTTGAGCATGCTCGTGCACCTGCGCGAGCAGGGCAAGGTGCGCGAGATCGGCGTGTCGAACTTCGCTCCGCGGCTGCTCGACCAGGCGTCGGCGGCGCTCGGCGACATTCCGCTGGCGAGCACGCAGCCGCGCTATTCGCTCGTGAAGCGCGAGATCGAGCGCGACGTGCTGCCCTGGTGCCGGCGCTACGAGGTCGGCGCGATCGTCTATTCGCCGATCGAGCAGGGCCTCCTGTCCGGCAGGATTTCCGCCGAGCGCACGTTCCCGCCCGACGACGGTCGCCACAAGCGTCCGACCTTCACGCCGCAGAATCGCGCGCGCGTCAACGAGCTGCTCGCGCGCGTCGTGCGACCGATCGCCGAACATCACGCCGCGACGATCGCGCAGGTCGTCATCGCCTGGACCATCGCGCAGCCGGGCGTCACGGCCGCGATCGTCGGCGCGCGCACGCTCGCGCAGGTTCAGGAGAACGCGGCCGCGGGCGACTTGAAGCTCTCCGACGAAGAGCGCACGGCGATCGGCGAAGCGTTTGCAGCGCTGCGACTGGAGCTTCCGAGCCCAGGAACCGGTGGTTCGCTGCTGCGGCGAGTGCTGCGGCGCATCACGGGCGCCTGATTCGCGTCGTCACGCTCGAGCGGCCGGCGCACACGACTCGATTCGAACTCCCGCGCCCGGCGCACTCTCTCAGCGCGGCTCGCTGCGCTTCACTTCGAGCGAGCGACTGATGCGCAACGCCTCGCCGTGCAGGGCTTCGGGCAGCGCACCGCCTGGGCCATCGCCGAGCGGCAGGACGAGCACGCGCTGCAAGGCCTCGTGTGCGTCTTTCGGCAGCTCGCCGATCGTGCGCACGTCGAACTGTGCCTGGATCGAGACCGGACGGCCCTCGAACCGGCCGACGAAGGCCCCGGGCTGGTCGAGCTGGTCCTCGAAGGCCTCGCGCAGCTCGTCGCAGTCCATGTCGGGGTCGATGAGCGAGCGCGCGATGACGTTCACGCCCGGCTCGCCGTTCGAATCGGCGCAGTTCAGCGCGAGCACGGCCCAGTGCGCATTCGCAAGCTCGCCCTCGAATCCGCCGTCGCGAGCGGGGCCGCTCCGCTCGCGATGGATCGAGACGTGGCGGCGGCTCGGCGTCGTCTCCGAGTCGGCCGGTGCCGAGGCGATCTCGCGCTCGTCGTCAGATCGAACGGCGAGCGGGATGCGGATGCGTGTTGCTCCAGCGCCGCCCTCCTCGGCCGCGGACGACCTGTCTTCGCCCACGCCTGCAACCTCGGTTGCGTGCGTGGACGTGGTCGATGCGATCGAAGGAGCACCGCTCCCGCCCGCCGTTTCGATGGAGGTGCCTCGCGCGAGCGTCGCGCCCGAATCGAGACCGTTCCAATGCGTGCCGACGACGATTCCGCCGCCGGTGAGCGCGAGGCCCGCGGTGAGCGCGCTCGCGGCCTTGAGCGTGATGCCGCCGCTCGCGACGGCCGCGCCGCCGGCGAGCGTCGCTTCGGGAGCGCGCGCGAGGCCGGCGAGCAGCGCGCAACCGTGCAACCAATCTCCGCCGCGGCGTTCCTCGAGACGTTCGCGCAGGAGCTCGAGTCCGCGCTTCACGCGCCAGCGCACCGTGCCCTCGGGCACGCCCTGGCGGCGCGCGATCTCGGCGCTCGAGAGCTCCTCGATGTAGCGCAGGAGGATCGTCGTGCGCATCGGCTCGTCGAGCGCGACGACCGCCTCGGAGATCGCGCGTTGCATCTCGGCGCGCGCGACGAGCGAGCCGGTCGAGGGCAGGCTCTCCTCGCGCGCTCCGCGCTGCTCGCGGACCGTGCGGCGGGCGTGGGTGCGGCGCTGTTTCCAGGCCAGGTTGCGCAGCACGCCGGTCAGCCAGGTGCGGCCATCGGCGTGCGTCGCGCCGTCGGTCTGCGCGCGAGCGCGCAACGCCGCGAGCCACGTTTCCTGCGCGAGGTCGTCGGCCGAGCTGTCGTCGGCGACGATTCCGCGGGCGAGGCGCTTCAACCAGCGCGTGTCGGCGAGCAGCCGTTCGGCGTCCATGCCGGCGGCGTGCGAATAGGAAGGAGGCGTCATCGGGGTCCTTGCAGTATCCCCGCTCGCGGCCGGAGCGTTGGGCAAGATCCGTGTACGCGCGAATCTCTGCCGGCGTGGGGGACGAGAACCGGCCGGAGCGATGGTGGGGCGCGCTCCACGGTCCCGACCCGCCCCGTGCGGGGCCACGACGAAGCGGCTCACCTTCGAAACGTCCCGCCGGGGCGGCGTCGCGGCGAGCGCACGCTGGTCGCTCGCGTTCAGCGGAAGAAGACGAACGTGATCACGATGAAGACCGGGATCAGCACCGCGATCGACCAGCCCATGTACCCGAAGAACGACGGCATCTTGACCCCGTTCTCCTCGGCGATCGCCTTGACCATGAAGTTGGGTCCGTTGCCGATGTACGTGTTCGCGCCCATGAACACGGCTGCGCACGAGATCGCGGCGAGGATCGCGACCGCGTCGGGTCCGCGAGTGATGAACTCCGCCAGGTAGCGGCTGCCTTCGCTCTCGACGCCGAATTGTCCGCACGCCGTGGCGGCAAACGTCAAGTACGTCGGCGCGTTGTCGAGGAAGCTCGAAAGCCCGCCCGTGGCCCAGAAATACTGCCAGGGCTTCTCGATGCCGAGCTCCGCGCCGCGCGCGTTGAGGATCGCCAGGGGCGCGACCATCGTGGCGAAGATGCCGCCGAAGAGGATCGCGACCTCGACGATCGGAGCGAACGTGAATCGATTCGCGCCGCGGATCTGCGCACGCGTCGACTTGTACGCGGCGATCGCGAGCGCGCCCATCAACGCCTCCTGCACGCCGAAGGGCCACGGAGCTCCGTCCGTGCCCCAACCCTGGCCCTTGCCGAGGATCACGAGCACGACGCCGAGCAGGAAGAGCACGTTGTGCGCGCCTTCGAGGCTGAGCGGCTCGTGCTTGAGCACTTCTTCGAGCTGCGATCCCGGCCGCGCCTTCTCCTCCGCGTCGAGGATGACCGTGTCGACGACCAGGAACAGCATGAGCAGCACGCCGTTCACGAGCAGCCACGGCTTCCAGAGCGCGAGCGTCCATTCGAACGGCACCCCCTTGAGGAAGCCGAGGAAGAGCGGCGGATCGCCGAGCGGCGTCAGCAAGCCGCCGCAGTTCGACACGATGAAGATGAAGAAGACGATCAGGTGCTGGCGCTTCTCGCGCGACTGGTTCGCGCGCAGGAAGGGCCGGATGAGCACCATCGACGCGCCGGTGGTGCCGATCGCGTTGGCGAGCACGGCGCCGATGGCGAGCAACACCGCATTCGAAGGCGGCGTTCCGGCGAGCGAGCCCTTCAAGTAGATGCCGCCGGAGATCACGTACAGCGATCCCAGCAGAGCCATGAAGGAGAGGTAGTCGAGGCCCGCTTCGAGCAATGCGTGATGCGAGGCCGCGCCGTGCTGGCGCAGGATCCAGGCCACGAACGCTCCGCCGAGGAGCACGCTCACGAGCGCCTTGTTCTTGTTGTGCTCCCACCAGTGTCCGGCGAAGAGCGGCAGCAGCGCGATCGCGAGCAGGAGCAAGGCGAACGGCGCCAACGCGGGCAACGGCAGCAATCGTCCGAGCGGAGTGCCCTCGAGCGGCGTCGACGGATCGACCAGGCAGAGAAGCGCGTTCATCGAGTGCGGGGGGGGGGGCGACCTGGGGTGCAACCGGAACGGGGGAGTATCCAAGGATCGCGGCTGCGATCCAATCGTCGCGCTGCGAAACGTGTCGGCAGAGATTCCCCCCGCGACGCATCGAACGAGCGGGAGCGCGGTCGGGTCGCCGCGGGCGAACCGGGTTCGCGCGCGGCCAACGCAGGCGAAGGATGCGCGTACGCACGGCTCCCGCGGACTCGGGCGCGGGCTACATTGCTCGCCCCGGCCCACTTCGATCCATGTCGACCTCGAATCGCCCTCCGCTCGTCAGCTGCACGCCGATCGCTCTGCTCCTGATCCTGATCGCTCTCGCGGTCTGGTTCGCCGTACCGCGCATTCCCGGATGGTTCAGCAGGGATCCGCACGCCGACGCGGTGCCGCGCGCGATCACGGCGCGCGGGGACCTGGCGTCGGACGAGCAGGCGACGATCCAGCTGTTCGAGAACTCCTCGCCGGCGGTCGTGCACATCCAGACGTCGCGCCTGGCGCGGCGCAGCTACTCCTTGAGTCCCTTCGAGATCCCGCTCGGCTCGGGCTCGGGCTACGTGTGGGACGAGCGCGGCTACATCGTCACCAACGCGCACGTCATCGCGCAGGCGAGCCGGGCGGTGATCACGCTCGCCGACGGCGCCGATTGGGACGCGAACCTCGTCGGCGTCGCTCCGGAATACGACATCGCGGTGCTGCAAATCGACGCGCCGCGCGCCGGGCTCCATCCGATCTCCGTCGGCGCGTCGAAGGACCTGCGCGTCGGTCAGAAGGTCTTCGCCATCGGCAACCCGTTCGGTCTCGACCACACGTTGACGACGGGCATCATCTCCGCGCTGGGCCGCGAGATCGTCGGTGCGAACCGCCAGCGCATCAGCGGCATGATCCAGACCGACGCCGCGATCAACCCGGGCAACTCGGGCGGTCCGCTGCTCGACAGCGCCGGACGCCTGATCGGCATGAACACCGCGATCTACACCGAGACGGGCAGCAACGTCGGCATCGGCTTCGCGCTCCCGGTCGACGTGATCAACGCCGTCGTGCCGCAGATCATCCGCTCGGGCAAGATCGCGCCGCCCGTGCTGGGCGTGCGCGGCGTCTCGGATCAGTTGAAGCAGCGCCTGGGCCTGCCGGGCGTGCCGATCGGCGCCGTCGAGCCGCGCAGCGGGGCGGAGGCGGCCGGGTTGAAGTCGCTGGAGCAGCTCGACGACGGCAGCGTGCGCTGCGACGTGATCACGGCCGTCGAGGGCGAGAAGGTCGACTCGATCGAGGCGATGCGCGCCGTGCTCGTGCGCTACCGGCCCGGCGACAAGGTCAAGATCGACGTGGCGCGCGGAGAGCAGCGCTTGACGCTCGACGTGACGTTGATGGCGCGCTGAGGGCGGCGCTCCGCGGGGGAGGCGCCGGAAATCGACGCCGACGACGCGCTCGAACGGGAGCGCGCGCCGCTCACGGGCAGAACGCGACGCTCAAGCCGTCGGAGTAGTTGAACAGCGCTCCCCCGGCCGCGACGTCGCGATACTTGATCTGGAAGTTCCACGTCGAGCCCGCGACGAGGTGGACGCCGACGCCCGAGTTCAGGTCGACGGCGCGCAGTGCGTTGCCGGAGACGTTGAAGAAGTCGCCGGGCAGCAGGCGGAACACATTGCCCGACACGCACACGAAGCCGTTGCCGAACGCCGTCTGTTGCTGTGCGTCGCCGAAGAAGAAGAATCCGAAGCCGTTGCGGATGCCGCCGGTGCAACCGATCTTGAAGTTGTTCGCCGAGTGGCTGGCGCTGCCCGACCACGTCATCACGGCGCCCGGTCCGCGCGAGTTCGGCGCCGCGACGCAGTAGTTCACCGGCGCCGGACACGGCGGGTCGTACTCGACCACGATGCGCGGCCCGGAGATGTTCACGTTCTGGCGGCTGGCGAAGCGCGCGCCGTCGTCGCAGTGGAAGAAGAGGCCGAAGTTCGTCGCGGGCGCGTCGAGGCAGCTCTGCACCGAGGCGACGCTCGTCGCCGTCGACGGCGCCGTCCACAGGCCGGGGAACGACTGCGGGGGCGCGGAGAACACGATCGTTCCCGTCCACATCGGCTGCGTCCACGCATTTCCCGGCCAGCTCCGGCTCGCGCACGTCACGTCGAGCGGCTGCGGCGGAAGACCTCCCCACTCGCTGCCCGGAGGATCCGACGGCCCCTCGGTCCACGGTTGGTTCAAGGACCCCGCCACCAGCGGGAAGCCCGACGGGAACAGCACTTCGAGGCACTCGATCTCGAGCCGCGCGCTGCGGATCGTCGCGCCTGCGGGCACGTGCGCGGCGACGTCGAACTGCACGAGGAAGTCGCGCTCGGGCAGCTCGGCGGCGAAGTCGAAGTTCGTGTGGAGCCACTCGCCGGCGCCATTCGCGACCTCGGGCCCCGGGAGGCACCAATAGAACGTCGCGTCCTGACTGGCGGCAACGGCGACGGTCGTCGTCTGGGCGACGACGGACTGGGCACTCGTGAGAACGATCGCGGCGGCGAAGAGCGTACGCATGGCGGGGAACCGATCCGTTGGAACCTGGATCATCTTGGTCGCAGCACTCGGAGTCGGCCACTGCGCAGACTTGCGCAGCCGGCCGAGCGACACGTTCGTCACGAGGACTCGCGCGCCGAGCCGCTCGAGCGACGCGGCAAGTCGACGCATGCAGGAATGGCCGCGAGAGCGCCCGTCGCTCACGGGCAGATCGAGACGCTCAGTCCATCCGAGTAGTTGAACAGCGCTCCACCCGCCGCGACGTCTCGATACTTGATCTGGAAGTTCCAGGTCGTGCCGGCGGTGAGGTTGACGCCGACGCCGCTGTTCATGTCGACCGGACGCGTCGCGACGCCGGACAGCGAGAAGTTGTCGCCCGGCAAGAGGCGGAACACGTTCCCGGACACGCACACGAAGCCGTTGCCGAACGGCGTCTGCTGCTGCGCGTTGCCGAAGAAGAAGAAACCGAAGCCGTTGGGGATGCCGCCGGTGCAGGTGAGCGTGAAGTTGTTCTGCGCGCGGCTCGTGGTCCCGCTCCAGCCCATGATCGCGCCCGGACCGCGCGAGTTCGGCGCGGCGATGCAGTAGTTCGACGGTGCCGGGCACGGCGTGTACTCGACGACCAGGCGCGGGCCGGCGATGCTCCCGTTCTCGCGGCTCGCGAAGCGCACCCTCTCCTCCATGTGGAAGTCGAGGCCGAAGTTGGCAGCGGGCTGATCCAGCCAGAGCTGAACGGCGCTCGCGAGGTTGAGCGAGGGGCCGACGTTCCACACGCCGACGGGCTGCCCCGACACGACGGTCGACGTGCCGGGAACGATGATGGGCGGAGTCCAGGTGACGCTCGGCCAGCTCCTGTGGCTCGCGGTGACGTCGAGCGCCTGGGCTGGAGCTCCGGAGTACTCCGAGCCCGCCGCGTTCGACGGCCCCTCCGTCCACGACTGGCTCGCGCGCGACACGACGAGCGGGAACCCCGCGGTCGAGACCAACTCGATGCACACGAGCTCGATGCGCGCGCTCTGGATCGTCGCTCCGCTCGGGATGAAGCCCGCGAGGTCGAACCGCGCGAGGAATTCGCTCGTCTGGAAATCCGCCGCGTCATCCCAACGCGACGTCAGCCACTCGCCGGCGCCGTTCGCCGTCCCCGGCTCCTGCCAGTAGATCGTCGCGTCCTGACTGGCGGGGATCGTGACGGAGGTGGTCTGTGCCGTCGCGATGGAGGCGAGAGCGGCGGCTACACACAGGGAACTCGAGTACTGCCGGAGCATGGTTCTTCCTTTCGTGCAGGGGTCCGTTCCCAAGGTGGCCCCTGACGTTGCAGTTCGTCCAGATTTCATGGGCAGGAATGGAGTCCGGGTACCCGAAGCCTGGGTTGCTGCAACGCATCCGACTCCGGAACACGGTCCACGGGACCGGCGCGGCAGTTCCCCGTCGAGCGGCGGAGATGCGGATCCGCGCCCGCACGAGTCCGAACGAATCTGCGATTCGGCGCTCGGACAGCGCAAGCGTTCGCGCAGCGCGTGGCCCTTCGAATCAAGCGTTCGACCGTCTCCGTCGTGCGGAGGCGAGGGGGCGGAGCCGGTCGCCGCGACCAGCTCCGCGCTCCGATTCGGCGAGCCGCGCACGTCCGCCCATCACCCTGCGACTACGGCGTCCATGCGACGGTCACTGCGTTCGTCAGATTGAAGGTCGCTGGAGTGCAGTAGTTCGCAGCGTTGCGATACCACAATTGATAGTGCAGCGTTGCTCCACTCGCCGGCACGCCGCCGCGCACCGAGAGCGTCGGACCCGCGGGACCGGGGAAGCGCGAGTTGCCGGCCACGGACGTCACCGAGCCAAGTCTCAGCACGCTTCCGCCGATGCACAGCAATCCATCACCGAGCGGCGTCCCGTTGCCTCCGTTGTCCTGTTGCGTCGCCTGGATGTAGAGGCAGGTCGTCGAGGCGGGCAGACCTGACGCGGCGAGCGCGACCGTGTCGTACGCGACGGAGGGATACCCGAACGCGCGCAACCTTCCGGCTTGCCCGGTCGAATTCGTGCAACCGCCGTCGGGCACGGCCGGGCCGCAACCGCTCGTGCCGCAATTGCAGAACGAAGCGCCGGCGATGGCTGGCGAGAACGTCCCCGTGCCGTCCAGCGCGAGGGCATAGTCCTCGCCATCGCCGGTGAGCGCGACGTTGTGGCGGACGACGGCGAGTTCGTAGAAATGCCCCGGCGTCAGGACCGTGCGGAGGTGCTCCACGTTGTCGACGAGACTGCGGCTGGCGACGTACTCCTGTCCGTCTTCATAGAGCACGAGATCGAGATTGTCCTGGCGGTCCGCCGGGTCGGTGTAGAAATTGTCCGGCGCGTCGATTGCGCCGTTGCTGTTCACGTCGTTCCAGAACGTGTGTCTGTCCCAGGCGAGCGTCGCAACAAGTGCCGGATCGCCGCCGGTGAAGGTGCCAAGGCGATAGAACACCTGGCGCCCGCCGCTGATCGGCACTCCGATGTTCGCGTCGATTCGCGCGAGATCGAAACCGGGCACGGCGCAAGTGTCCGCGTTCTGCTCGCCGGCGGAATAGATCGCATGCACGCGGGCCAGGTCGAAGAGTCCAGTTCCTTGTTCGTCGTCGAGGGGCTGCGCGGTCGTGTGAGACCAGGCGCTGGAATCGCTGTCGAGCGCCGGCCGGCACGCGCTCATCAAGACGGCCTTGATCACGATCGGTCGCGTGGGGAGCGAATGGTGCTTGCCGAAATCCAGCATCTGCGCGACCGCACCGGTGACGAAGGGCGCCGAGAAGCTCGTTCCGTACAGCCCGTCGCGCATGGGAAGGCCCGACGCGTGCTCGTACCAGAGGCCCAGCGCATTCTCGGCCGAGTTGCCGAGCAGGTCGGGCTTGCCTCGACCATCCAAGGTCGGACCGTGGTCCTGGCTCACCCACGCGCGTGCGAGGTCAGCGTGCATCCCGCCCGTGGTGATGACGTTGCGCGACGAACCCGGCGCGGTTGGAAAGACGTGATCGGTGAGCTGGTTCACGGCGGGAACGCACACGATGCCGCGACCGTAGCTCAAGTAGTCGGCCATGAGGTTCGTGAGCGAGGTCTCGCCGTTGTACGAGTCGTTGTTCGTCCCGCTCCACCAGGACCAACTCATGTTGATGACCTCGACTCCATTGGCGACCAGGAAGCCGGCTGCGTCGAAGACGTCCTGCACCGGCAAGCCGGGGATGCCCGCGCGGTTGATGAACTCGGCGCAGACGTAGCGCGCATCGGGCGCGAGGCCCTGCAGATCTCCGCCGTTGAACGGTTTCGAGAGAACGATGCCCATCACCGCGGTCGCGTGAACGGCATTCACGGGCGCTCCCGACGGGCCGAGGTTGTTCTGCAGCTCCGCGATCAAGCGCGGCCGCCCGAGCGAATCGTTGCCCGACAACAACGGGTGCGTGTAGTCGAGCGCATCGTCCATCGTGCCGACGATCACGTCGGTACCGTCGCCGAGCAACGCGAGCCCTGCGTCGACGTTCACCAGGGCCCACTCCGGACGGATCGTGCCCGTGACTTGGATCGGGAACGTGACCGCATTGTCGTTCTCGTTGCTCTCCGCGATGGCATTCTGTCCGTCGAGGGTGATCGACGCGGAGTAGGTGCCCGCACGGTGCAGGTACCACGGTCCCCAGTAGTGCCACCACTGCGTCGGGAGCGTCTGGCCGCAACCCCAATCGATGGCTGGCGCCTCATGCGTCCACCCGTTGGCGATGCGCTGGATCACGTACGGCGTGCACGTGGCGTTGTCGTACTGGAAGTCGACGCGCAACCAGAATGGCTGTCCGGCGGAGATCGAAGTCAGCGGCTGACCACTGGAGTTCGCGATCGAAGCGGAGAGGATGAACAGGTTCGGAGCCGCCGTCAGCGACGTCTGTCCAGCCGAGGGGAGCTCCACGGGCAATCGTCCGCCGTGGAAGCCGGATTCACCCGCGATCGGCTGGACGAAGGGCGAGCTGCGCTCGTTCGCGGGCGAGAGCTCCTGGTCGATCGCGGACCGATTCGCGGATTGCGGCGATTGCGAGATCGCCAGAGCGAGCGCGAGCAGCATGGGAACCTCTTCGAAGTCGTGAGATCGTCCGCGCCGGAGTGCGCGGAACACCGGGAAGTTAGCTCCAGCTGCGCAAAGCGACAACTACGCGGCGCGCGCGACGGCCCGCGGTTGATGGCGCGCGGAAGCGCGACCGGCGTCCGCCGACGCCGGCCGTCTCACGTCAGCGCTTGCGCACGACGACGAGATGGTTGTTCGGCTCCTCGGCGAGATCGCCGAGGCCGAGCAACAGGCCGATGGGGATCGAGACCAATGCCCAGAGCGCCTGCAGAGGGAAGAGTGGATAGAAGAGCACGCCGCGCTTGATGCGCGCGTCGCTCATCCCCGGCGCGCGGAACGCCTGCAGGAAGAAGAAGAACGCGTGCGAGGCCGAGCTCGACCACACGCCGCCGAGCGGTTCGAGCTCCACGATCTCGAGCTGCGCGCGCTGCATCACCTGTTCGATCCAGAAGCGCGAGAAGTTGCAGTGGTAGTGCGGCGCGAGGTGCATCGTCGACGTCGCCGGTACGAGCAGCACCGCTCGACCGCCGGGCTTGAGCACGCGCGCGATCTCCTCGACCATGCGGATCGGCTCGAAGACGTGCTCGAGCACCTGGAGATTCAACACGCTGTCGAAGCTCGCGTCGGGGAACGTCATCGCGCAGCCGTCGCCGTGCACCAGCGTCACGCGCGGATCGTCGAAGCGCGCCAGGCGCGACGGATCGACCTCGAGCGTCGTCCAGTGCTCGAAGGGCACGCCCTGGCGCACCGCGGTCGCGTAGAAATCCCAGCCGCCGACGTCGAGCACCTTGCCGCGGCAGTGTTCGCGCAGGGCGCGGAAGACGGCTCGCGAGCGCCAATCCCTGGCCGCGTAGAGCAGCCGATGCAGCAGAGGCTTGCGGTTCATCGACTTCGTGCGGCGGGGCGGCGTCGTGCTGAGTCGGCTTCGGGCGGGAGGGGCGCGCGGGCGGCGCGGGAGTGTACCTTCTCGCGTCATGCACTCCATCGGCCGCGCGGCGCGAGAGCTGAAGCGTCGTGCTCGTTCCGCCGCGCGCGCTCTCCGGGGGTCGAGCGCGATGAGTTCGGGTTCCGTCCGAGCCGCGCGAGCGTCGCGATGCGGGCTGCGCGCTCCATGAACTCCGCCCTCGCGGTCGCGCCCTTGTCGCGCAAGCGCGCGCTGCTCGTCTTCGTCGCGCTGTTCGTGGGGCTCTTCTGGCCCTGTCTCTTCGCCGGACGGGTCATCTACCCGCACGACAACGCGGTCGAGCTCGGCGTCGCGCGCTCGGCGCCCGATCCGTATCCCTCGAACCGCAAGTTCTCGGACACGAGCTCCTTCTACGTCCCCGAAGTGCACGAGCACTTGAACGGCGACCACGAGGCCTGGCTCGCGACGTGGGCGCCGCACGTCGAGCTCGGCCGGCCGCTGGGGCAGTTCTCGGGCTTCAGCCCGGCGTTCCTGCTGACGCGCGCGCTCTCGTGGACGACGAGCGACGCGCTCGTGCTGCTCACGCGCATCACGCTCGTCACGGTGCTGCTCGCGGGCCTGTTCGCGTTCGCGTTCCTCGAGGAGCTCGGCCTGCGGCGCGAAGCCGCGCTCGCGGCGGCGGCGGTGCTCGTGCTCGGACCGTACTCGATGTACTGGCTGACCTGCGTGCTCTTCGTCGCGGGTTGGTGCTGGACGTTCCTGCTCTTGTGGCTCGTGGCGAGCTTCACGCGCGCGCCGGCGGCTTGGAAAGGGCTCGGCATCGCGTTCGGCGTGCACGCGCTGCTCGCGACGGGCTATCCGCAGCAGATCGTCTGGCACGCCTATGCGCTGGTGCCGTTCACGCTCGCGCGCTGCTTCGCGAGCGGCGCGCAGCCGCGTTGGAAGCGGTTCGCGCACGTCGCGGGCTGGGTCGCGCTCGGGTTGCTGCTCACGCTCCCGATCTATGCCGATCTCGCGCTCGCGTCGTCCCGCTCGACGCGCGGCGAGGTCGAAGTGAAGTTCTTCCTGCCGACCTTGAACGGCATCAACGGCACGGGCGAGCCGTGGCTCTTCCTCGCGCAGCTCTTCGACGCGTTCTGGATCGGCGATCCGATGCGCGAGGAGCGCGCGTTCAGCGGCGTGACGCTGACGCCGTTGCTCGTGGCGGGCCTCGTGGTGTGCGTCGCGAGTCCAGCGCGCCGTCGCGCGGCGGGTTGGCTCGCGCTCGTCGCGATCGGAATCGCGATGGCGTGCTGGGAGGGGCTCTACGTGTTCGGCGTCGAGCACCTGGGGCTGTCGCTCTCGCGCTACGCGCCGATGGCGGGAGCGCTGATCCCGGCGACCATCGCGGCCGCGATCGGCTTCGACGCGGCGTTGAGGCGCGAGCGGCCGCGCACACTCGTCGTCGTGCTCGTCGCCGCCGTGCCGTTCGCGACCGCAGTGCTGCGCTACACGCGCGGCGACGTCGAGCTCGTGACGCCGTGGGTCGTCACGGGTTGCGCCGTGTTCGCCGCGGCGCTCGGCGCGTTGCTCTGGTCGCGTGGATCGATCCTGTGCCTCGTCGCGGCCGTCAGCGTGCTCGCCTGGGGCCGTCCCGAGATGCTCGCGCGTCCGCGCGCGAGCGTGAACACCGACTCGCCTGTCGCCGCTCGCGCGCGCGAGCTCCTGCCGCATGCAGCACGCTACGCCGGCGTCGGCGACGTCGTCTCGCGGCTCCTGCCGCCGAACGAAGAGAACCTGCTCGGCCTCTCGAGCATCCATTCGTTCAACTCGCTCTCGTCGCGCGCGTACCAGGATTGGGTGCTGCGCATCTCCGAGGTCGGCACGCGCACGTACGGCCGGCAGTTCCGCAAGATCGCGAGCACGACGCGGCTCGATCCGGCGGAGCTCGCGTGGGCCGGCATCGGCCTGCTCGTGGCGGAAATGCCGCTCGATTCGAGCGTTCTCGAGGATCGCGGCGAGCTCGGTCCCGCGCGCTACTACACGACGCGCGTGCCGCCGCTGCTCGAGGCGCGCATCGACTCGTTCACGCGCGAGAGCGACGGCGTGCGCGTCGCGATCTCGCCCGAAGAGGTCGATCGCTCGCTCGTGCGACGCCAGCTCTCGCGCGACGATCACTTGCGCTTCGAGCTGACGCCGAGCGAGCGCGAGAGCCTGCTCTTCGTCAGCCAGCAGCATCACCCGCAGTGGGTCGCGAGCAGCGATGGCCGCGCGCTCGAGACCGTGGTCGTCAACCGCTTCTACCAGGGTGTGATCGTGCCGCCGGGAATCCAGGTCGTGGAGCTGCGTTTCTCACCGTGGGTCCTGTGGGCCTGGCTGCCGCAGCTCGTCTTCGTCGCCGGCGCGCTCGGGTGCGCGTTCACTGCGCGTAGCCGAGCGAGCGCAGCGCGTCGAGCACCTTCGGATCCGAGCTGAGCGTCGCCGCGCCGCTCGCGCTCGTCCCCGCGGCGCGCACGGCGGAGATCACGCCGCGCGCGCTCGTCACGAAGCTCGAGGCCTCTTCCGCGGACGCGAGCGGATGGAGCTCGTTCGGATCGGCGAGCAGGTCGAAGAGCTCCTCGCTGCCGTCGGACGCGCGGATGAGCTTGAAACGCGGCCCGATCACGGCCTCGAGCTCGCGATCGAAGCGCTTCAGCACGCCGCTCTCCTGCACGTCCTTGGGGAACACGCCGAACGAGATCTCTGGCCGATCGAGCGCCGCGTAGAGCACGCGCGCGCTCGAGAGCGGCTGGCGCAGATCCTGCCCGACGCAGTGCTTGTCGCGCGGCAAGCCCGCGGCCGCGAGCGAGGTCGCGTACACGTCGGCGATCTGCGTCAGCTTGCGCTCGCGCGCACCTGCGCCGATCGACGGCCCGCGCGCGAGCAGCGCGATGCGCACGTTCGAATCGTAGAGGTTGAACGTGTGCCCGATGTGGCCGTGATCGCCGAGGTTCTCTCCGTGATCGGAGACGAGGAAGACGAGCGTCTTGTCGCTGCCGCCGCGCTTCTCCGCCGCACCGACGATCGCTCGCGTGAGGCTGTCGACGTAGCGCAGCTCGCCGTCGTAGAGCGCGCGCAGCGTGGCCCAATCGTCGTCGCTGAGCGGCTCCTTGCCCGCGTAGTGCCGCACGAGCAGCGCGTTGGGCTCTCCGCGCTTGAAGTAGCGTTCCGTGAGCGCCGGCAGAGTTTTCGGATCGCCGATGAAGGGCGCCGCGCACTCCGGCGGCGGGAGATACGGCATGTGCGGCTCGATCAGGTTCACGAAGAGGAAGAACGGTTTGGCGTCCTTCGCTTGCGTGCCGAGCCACTCTTCGACGGCTTTCACCGTTGGATGCGCCTGTGGATTCGCGTCGTCGCGCGTCTCGCGCTTCTCCCACTTGTCGACGAAGCGCGCGAAGCCGCGCGACAGGTCCGTCGTCGCCGAGACCCAGGGGTTGTTGCTGAACCCCGCCGTTTCATACCCGGCGGCGGTCAAGCGCTCCGCGAGCGTCGGCACGCTCGCTTCGAGCTTGGGATGCGACTGTGTCGCGTGGTGCACCGTCGGCAGCGCGCCGGTGAAGAGCGTCGCGTGCGCGGGCAGCGTCCAGCTCGAGCTCGAGTACGCGCGCTCGTAGGTCGTGCCGCTCTTCGCGAACTCCTCGAGGAACGGGCTCGTCGGTTGCGCGGCGCCGTAGACCGACAGAGCATCCGGCCGCGCGGTGTCGAGCACGACGATGACGATGTTCGGCGGCGCGGGCTTCGAGCACGCGCTGAAACCTAGCGCGAAGCAACACAGCGCGACGAGGAGCGTGAATCGAGAGCGGACGGGCCTCATGGACGGCTCGCCATGCTACGCATCGTTCGCGTGCGGCGGCAGCGCGAGCTCAGCGCCGATGCAGGAAGACGAAGTTCTCCGGCAGATCCGGCGTCGCGAGGCGGTCGAAGTCGCGCTCGAGCTCCGCCCACACGCGCGGGTACGTGCTCGCAAGGCGCCGCTCCTCGTCGCCGCCGACGGCGACGTCCTGCAGGAAGACCCAGCGCACGGGCGCGAGCTCGTTCAGCATGCGCTCCTCGTGCGTTTCGTCGGCTGTCCACGACGGGTAGATGTCCCACACCGGCGAGGCGCGTTGCAGATCGGGGTAGAGCACGAGCAGCTTCGTCGAGAGCAGGAGCTTCTCGCTCGCGGGCACGTGCTCGCGGATGTGCTTGCGCACGAGCTCGAGACGCCGCGCCACGCCGCCATCGACCTCGATGCGCGCGCCACCGAGCTCGAGCTCCCGGAACTCGCGCGGCGTGCCGCGCGCGAGCAGGCGCCGGCCGAGCGGCTGCTCCGTGCCGATCGCGAAGATGCTGCCGACGAGGAGCAGGCCGAGCGCGAGCGCGCCGATCCAACTCCGCGTCCTCTCCGAGCTCCAATCGGACTGCAACGCGACGCCGATGAGCGCGACCATGCCGACGAGCAGCGGCTCGATGCTCTCCGCGACGTGATGGATGTCGGAGCGCTCCGACACGTGGTGCACGTACGGCAACCCGACGCACAGCGCCGCGACGATCGCGGGATGGCGTGCGAGGCTCCCCAAGCGCCCCCGACACGCGATGTGACCGAGCGTCGCGTAACCGACGACGTAGAGCAGGAAGAACGCGCTCAACGCGATCGCGGAAAAGAGCTCGATGCCGTGCAGATGCTGCGCGTCAATCGTCCACGGCCACGTCGCCGGATACGCGATGTTGAGGCCCTTGCGCCCGATGAAGAACAGCACCGACTCGACGAACGCCTTCGCGAAACCCGGCACGAACGCGATCAGCGCGATCATCGGCAGATATCCGACGCACGTGCCGCCGATCCAGGCGAGCACGCGCCTCACGACGTTCGAGCGCGCTTCCGAGCTCGCATTGGCGAGGAACGCGATCAAGCTCACGAGCACGAAGGCGACGATCGCGTAGAGGCCGTGATTGCGGCCGAAGAAGGCCGCGAGGCCGGTGACGACGCCGAAGACGAAGCTCCGCGCTGCGTTCGGTTTCTCGAACAAGCACATCGCCGCGTACGTGAGCACGAGCGACGTGCCCCACTCGAACGGCCGCCAGTGGGGGAATGCCCACATCACGATCAGCGCCGCCGCAGGCACGAGCCACGCACGCGAAGGCAGCGCACGCCGCATGACGAGCAACCCCGCGCACACGCCGATCGCTCCGAAGCACGCGCATGCCGCGCGCAAGCCCATCAACCCGCCGCCGAAGAGCGGTGACAGCACCGCGCACCACAAGTAGCGCCCCGGGTCGTACGAGCGGAAGTCGCGCATCGGCCACTCCCCGCGCCCGACCGCGTCGACGCCGTACCACAGATAACCCTCTTCCTGCGGCGCGAGCCCGACGTGCGACTGCAGCGCGAACGCGATCCCGACGGCGAGCAGCGCGACCAGCGCACAGAAGGCGAGCTCTGGCTCGAAGCGCTTCAACCTGTCGAAGAGGCCCATGACGTCTGAGCGCAAGGTACCGCGTCGCGTGTCACGAGCCAGCATCCGCGCGATACGGTCGCGCTCATGTACTGCACGCGAAGCTCGATGTCAGCTCGCGACAGGAAGACGAGCGCACTGCGCGCTCATCTACCCGCGAAAGCTCTTCACCGCCTCGACCACTTCCGCCTGCTCCGCGTGCGTGAGCTTGTTGTAGAAAGGCAGGCGCACCAGACGGCTGGAGATGTCCTCCGTCACCGGGCAATCGCCTTCCTTGCCGCCGAACTTGCGGCCCATGTCGGAGAGATGCAGCGGCAGATAATGGAACACCGCGAGGATGCCCTGCTGCGCGAGATGATCGATGAACTTCTCCCGCTGCTGCGGCGTCTTCATCAGCATGTAGAACATGTGCCACGGCTGCTCGCAGTGCTTGGGCACCGTCGGGAGCGTGACACCGACCTCGCGCGCCCAGCCTTCGAGCTCCTTCGAATACATGTTCCAGATCTGCTCGCGCCGTGACTGGATCGTCTCGCGCGCTTCGAGCTGCGCGTAGAGGAACGCGGCGAGCATGTCGCTCGGCAGATAGCTCGAGCCGACGTCGACCCAGGTGTACTTGTGCACGAGGCCGCGCATGAACTTCGCGCGGTTCGTGCCCTTCTCGCGCAGGATCTCGGCGCGCTCGTTGTAGCGCGGGTCGTTGATCAAGAGCGCGCCGCCCTCGCCGCAGGTGAAGTTCTTCGTCTCGTGGAAGCTCTGCGTCGCCATCACGCCGAGCGTGCCGAGCCACTGGCCTTTGTACTTCGCGTAGAGCCCGTGCGCGTTGTCCTCGACGACCGGCAGCCCGTGCTTCTTGCCGATCGCGAGGATCTCGTCCATCTCGCACGCGACGCCCGCGTAGTGCAGCGTCATGATCGCCTTCGTGCGCTTGGTGATCAGCTTCTCGAGCTTCTTCTCGTCGAGGTTCAGCGTGTCCGGCCGCACGTCGGCGAACACCGGCTTCACGCCGCGGATCACGTAGGCGTTGACCGTCGTCACGAACGCGAACGAGGGGAAGATCACCTCGTCGCCTTCCTTGCAGTCGAGCAGGAAGGCGCTCATCTCGAGCGCGTGCGTGCAGTTCGTCGTGAGCAGCACCTTCTGCACGCCGAGCGACGTCTGCAAGAGCGCATGACACGCCTTCGTGAAGTGCCCATCGCCCGAGATGTGGCCGCGCTCGATCGCCTCGGAGATGTAGCGCTCCTCGCTGCCGGCGAAGGAGGGCTTGTTGAACGGGATGCGGTACTTGCTCATGGGGTGCGCGGTTCGTCGAGCCAGCGATGGTGCCACAACTCCATCGCGCGGGTGCGGAAGCCGCAAGACTGATAGAGGCGTTGTGCGGCGATGTTGCGGCCTTGCGTGACCACGGTGGAGCGCGTGCGGCCCTTGTGGCGCATCCACGCCAGCGCGGATTCGACGAGCTGCCGTCCGAGTCCCTGGCCTTGCGCCTCGCGCGCGAGGCCGATCAGGCCGATCTCGCCCGTCGTCGCGGAGCGCAGGTGGATCGAGAGATAGCCGATCGGACCCTGGCCGAGATCGGCGACGAGCACGCGCTCGGCCCAGCCGCCGACGCTCTTCTCGATCCAGGTCGCGTAGAGCTCGTCGCAGCGCTCGCGCGCGAAGCGTCCGTCGGCATAGAAACGCGTGTTCGCGTGGTTGTAGGCGGCGATCGCGCGCAGCGTGCTCACGTCGTCGGGCCGCGCGCTGCGGATGCTCTCGTGCACCGACGGCGTCTGCGTCGTCGCGAGATCGCGGTCGAAGGTCATGCGCACGTCGACGAAGCGGAAGCCGAGCTCGCCCGCGACGCGCAGCGTGCCCGTGTCGTCGGCGTCGGAGCGCAGGTACAGGCACGCGATGCCCTCCTTGCGGCACCAATCGAGCGCCTCGTGCAGGGCGCCGGGGGACGATTCGAGCGCGTGCGGGTCGCGCGCGTGCAGGCTCGCGATGCGTACGCCGAAAAATTCGGTGTCCCACTCGAGGAAGCGCGGCGTGAAGTCGTTCACGTCGCCACCTTCTCGCGCGCGTCGGCGAGCTGCATCGCGCCCTGTCCGACCTCGGCGCGCACGGCGTAGGTCGGCCGGTCCATCATGCGGAAGTGCATGCGCGCGAGGTATTCGCCGATGATGCCGAGCGCGAAGAGCTGGGCGCCGCTGAAGATGATGATCAGCGAGGCGAGGAACGTGAAGCCCTGCACCTGGCTCCCGTGCAGCAGGTAGCGCACGATCAGGAAGAGCACGAGCACGACTCCCACGGCGGTGAAAGCGAAGCCGATCCAGCTCGCCAGCTGCAGCGGGAACGTGCTGAAGCCCGTGACCATGTTCATCGCGTGCGTCAGGAGCTTCTTGAACGTGTAGTTCGACGCTCCGATTGTGCGCGGGTCGTGGCGCACCTCGATCGCCTTGAAGCGCGTCGTGCCCCAGGTGAGCAGCACGTCGATCGACACGAACTGGCTCTGGTACTTGTCGAAGCACGCGCGCAGCTGCGTGCGCAGGACGCGGAAGGCGCTGACCTTGCTCGCCGTCTCCGCGCCCATCGATTTCTCGAGCGCGCGCTTGGTGATCTGCGAGGCGAGATCACGCAGCAGGCCGTGGCGCTCCTTGTGCGGCGTGCCGTAGACGACGTCCGAGTTCTCGTCGAGCGCGGCGAGCAGCTTCTCGATCTCCTCCGGCGGGTGCTGCAGGTCGTCGTCGAGCGTGATCACGAGCTCGCCGCGTGCCGCCCGCAGCCCGCACAGGAGCGCGTTGTGCTGCCCGTAGTTGCGCATCATCGTGATGCCGCGCACCCAGGCGTGCTCGCGCGCGAGCGCTTCCACGACCTTCCAGCTGCCGTCGCGGCTGCCGTCGTTGACGAGGATGAGCTCGAACTCGCGCGCGACGCGGCGCAGCACCGGCTCGAGGCGCGCGACGAGCGGACGCAGCGAGCCTTCGCTGTTGTAGACCGGGACCAGGACGGTCAGCGAGGGCTTGGGGGACGACACGCGACGCGACGAGGATACGGCGGGTCGCAGCGCGCGGCCAGAGCGTGCGCGCGCGCGAGTCGGCGCAGCCACGGCCGGGCTCGAAAAGGTGCGCGACTTGCGCCGTTTCGGATCGCGGATGGCCGCAAGCGAATGCGGCCGCCGGACCCGCCTCTGTCGCTCGTTCGGCGGCGGGTTCGCCCCGTGTCGAGAGGTCGTGTCGCGTTGCCTCGACTTGCTGCGCGAGCCGGAGATTCCCTCGGTTGGGGAGCGTGTCGCTCTCCAGCGCGCGTCTTGCGCGTCGGGCGTTGCGCGGTGTCGACTCGGCTGAAACACTGAGCCGCGCTCGCGCGTGCTGGACCTTCTTGCCGCGACTCGCCGCGGTGGACAGCACGCGCTTCGTCAAACCCCGCGTGTCTTCTCGCACCGCCATGACGATCCTCAAGACAGATCGCACCCGTCTCGACGCCGCCCTCAAGAAGAAGGGCACCACCCTGTTGCTGATCCTCGACGACCCCGGCATGGAAGCCGAGGCCGTGCACGACAAGGCCGAGGAGGTGAGCAAGAAGAACAAGTGGTGGTTCACGTTCGTGATCACCGACGCCAGCGTGCTCAGCGCCCAGGAAAAGAAGCTCTGGTTCTCCGACGCCGGCTACTACGCCGTCGTCGGCGGCACGGACCGCGTCGTGGCCATGCGCGGACCCGTGCACGACCTGATGCTGTCCGACGGCAGCGCATCGGGAGTGGAGATTCTCTGGGCGTTCAATCAGGGAGATCTCCTGCCGTGAAGTGGTGTCTCAGCGCGGTCTTGATCGTCGCGGTCGCCGCATGCAAGGGACCGGGACACAGCCGCCCCGTGCCGCAGACGCACCTGGAACACAGCCTCTTCTTCGCCGAGCGCGATACGCACGGAGCGCAGCACGCGATCAGCGCGCAGAGCGCTTCGAGCACGAAGGGCGTCGAGCGCACTGCCGACGGCGCCACCGTCGACGTGAACAGCAAGCTGCAACTGCACATCGAGGATGCGCTGGCCGGCGCCGGCCGCGGCGCGCCCGTCGTTGCGCCGGCGCAGGCCGCCGCGCTGGGTGCGGACATCGCGGCTTTGACGGATGCCCTGGACAACGTGGCCAGACTGCGCGAGGCCGAGGTGCGCGCGCTGCGCGCCTGGGAGCGCTACGACGCCGCCGATCCAGCGAGCGACGAAGCGGCGGCCGCGTATCCGCGCTTCGTGGAAGCGAAGAATGCGCTCGCGACCGCGCGCAAGGCCGTGCTCGAACCCGTGCGTCGACTCTGGCCGGTCGCGCAGCGAACGAAGGAAGTCGACGACATGGCCACGGCGTTGATCACCGGCGAAGGTGGTCCCGACGTCGTCGCGCCCCTCCGCGCGAAGCTCGCGGAGCTAGCGCAACGCAGCTCGAAGTTCGAGGAGGACGTGCGCGAGCGCGCCGCATCCGACGCGCGCCGGCTGCGCATCGAGGCGTTCCTCGTTCCCAGCGAAGGCGCCGAGAAGAGTCACGCCGTCCACGTCCCCGGCTACGACAACCTGGACCAGGGCGAGATTCAGCGCATCGATCCCCTCGGGCTGCGTCTGACGCAGGCCGAGAGGGATGCGCTCCAGCAGCTCATGACCGACTCGCGCAAGCTCGCCAATGCTCTCGAGCGCGTGCGCAAGGGCGAGGCGACGTTGACGCAGGCGCTGTCGGACGCGGGCGGTCCGCTGTTCGATGGAATCCAGGCGCTCATCAAGGACCTCGAGGGACTCGACGTCGCGAAACGCATCGACGCCACGAAAGCGGCGCTCTCGAAGTTCTTGAAGGAGCTGGAGGTTCCCGCCAGGCAATTCGCGGACAGCAAGACGCAGGCGTGGGACGACGCGCTCGCGAGCTTTCTCTCGCAATCGAACGAGCTGGCGGAGCTCAGCGCCGAGATCACGGAAGTGCTGAGCCTGCGCGACGAATGGTCGCACGTCACCGCGGAGAAGCTGCCCGAGCTGATCGAGCGCAGCTTGAACGCGATCAAGGGACTGCAGAGGTCGTGGGGAGATCGCAGCGCTCTCGTCAAGGCGGCCGGGGATCTCTTGAACAAGGTCGAATCCGACATCGCCACGCTGCCGGCGCAAGTGAAGGAGCTCGTCGAGCCCGTCTGGAAGAACAGCGCGCTCAAGGCCGACCTCGAGGAATGGCGCGCGCTCGTCACGCGCATCGGACGCCTCGCGGAACGTCTCGCGAATGCGGTAGGGCTCACCCGCAAGCCCGTTCGCACGAATCTCCAGAACGTGGACGTCATCGACGTGCCGATCGGCGAGGCGCGCGACACGCAGATCGACCTGCGGCGCACGACGCGCAAGGCCGGCGATCACCTGGAGGTCCGCGCGCGCGTGCTCGGTCCGGGAGCCGACGACAAGGACGCCGAGCCGCCGCTCGAAGCCACCTTCGAGCTGCGGAAGCTCGGCTGGCACGCGGACCTCATCCCGAGCATCGTCTTCGTCGAAGGCGACCAGGTCGCGGGCGCCGACGACAGCGGCGGCTTCTCCACTGCGCTGAACTGGATGTGGAGCTACGGGCCGCGCGACGACGACGACGATCCGCACCTTTCGCGCTCGCTCGCCTGGGGCGTCGGACTGCACGCCGTGTTCCTCAACTTCGGGCCCGACAACGACGCCGAGATCGGATTGGGCGTGACGGCGAGTCTGTGGGATCAGCGCCTGCAATTCGGCATCGGCTACAACCCGATGGCCGACAGCGACGACGACGGCCGCGTCTACTACTTCATCGGCTCCAGCCTGGTGCCGCTGCTGCAGGCGTTGACGCGCGATTAGCTCGGAGCACGTCCTGGCACCCGCCGGGACGTGCTCTCAACGCACCTTCGCGACGACGATGCCCGGCTCGAGCTCGCGCGCGGAGTAGCGCTGGACGAAGTACGGACGCATGAGCTCGTCGCTCTTCGTGAAGGGCGTCACGACCACGGTCGTGATCTTGCGCCGCTCGATCACGGCCTCCGCTCCCGCGGGTCCGCCGCCGCGGTACCAGCCGAAGAAGAGCGTCCACACGGGCCGATCGAGGTAGATCGAATAGCGCCAGCTCTCCTGCGGCACGGCGACGCGCTCGCCGGGCGGGATGAGCGCGTTCAAGCGCGCGCAGTAGGCGCGATAGGTCTCGTCTTCCTTCTGGATGGCGTCCCAGTTCGCGCGCGGATGGAAGTCGACGAGGAGGAGCGCGAGAGACGGCACGAGCGCGATGAGAGACGCGCGCGTTGCGCCGACCAACCGCGCGCCGACGAGCTCGAGCAGCTCCGCCGCGCTGACCCACGCGACGAACAGCACGGGCAACAGCAATCGATCCTGGAAGCTGAAGTACGGCAGCACGATCGCGATGCCGGCCCAGGCGAAGAGCTCCGCGCTCGATCGACCTCGTGCACGGCGCCGCCACGCATTCGCGGCGAGCGCGAGCACGAACAGCGCGCCGAGACCGACGTTGAGCGGCGTCGGCGCGTCCTCCCGCATGCGGCTCCCGAGCACGACGAGCGTGTTCCGCGCGCGCTCGGGAATGCGGCCGAGCACTTTCGAGAGCGGCAGCCTCTCCGACGCAGGATCGCCGCGGTCGCTGTTCCACATGCCGCTCGAGTAGTCGAAGAGCGACGTCTGGTCGACGGGTGTCGCGGGGTGGTGGAGGGCGCAACGCACGCTCCACGGCGCCTGCACCAGCAGCGCGAGAGCCGCGAACGGCGCGAGACGCAGGCGCAGGCGCCTGGCGAAGCTCTCCACAGCCGCATCGCGCCGCTCGAGGAGGCGCGCGAGCGCGATCGCGGGCACGAGCAGGATCGCCATCGAGCGCACGTAGGCCGAGAGACCGATGGCGAGACCGAGCAGGAGCTCGCGACGCAGCGACGGCCGCCGCGACGCCCAGCGTTCGACGAGCAAGCAAGCGAAGATCAGCGCCGTGCCCGGCACGTCGCTCATCACCTGGTTGCGCAGCGTCGCGAAGCCCGGGTTGAACCAGACGAGCGCCGTCAGCGCGAACGCGACCCAGGTCGAGACGCGCGTGCGCGCCCAGACGAAGAACAGTGCCGCGCAGGCGACGCCCCACAGGCCGACGTAGAGGTTCAACGCGCCGAAATCGACGCCGCGCGCGGCGAGCACGGGCATCAGGAGCACCGAGAAACCCGGCGGCCGGATGATGAACGGCTCGTCCATCCACGAGTAGCCCTGCCCGGCGAGCAGCGCACGCGCCGTCTGCACGTAGATCGCCGCGTCGTTCGACGCGTCGAACCACGGATGCACGAGCCAGACGAGGCTCGTCGAGCAAGCGACGATCAGCGCGAGCAGCACGACGCTGTCGATGCGTCGCCAGGCGAGCCTGTGCTCGCGCGCGCCAACGTCGGGGGGCATCGCGCCTACCTTAGCAGCGTCGATGCCCGTCGATCGATGGCGAAGGCCGCTTCCGAGCAGCGACGAGCGCTGGGCGTCGGGCCTCGACCGGAAGAAGGTCTGCGTGACGAGGTGCGGGACATGGCGTCGCTGGTGCACACGCAACGCGCTCACGCAGCTCGACCGGGCGTCTCGGTGACGTCGATTCGTCCGTGGCGCCTCCAGCCGACAGCGAGGAGCCACGTGCGAGCGGGAACGATAGGCGGATCCGCGCCGGCCGCGGCGCGTTGCTGGCGGCGGACCGACGTCAGCCACCCGTCGAACGTCGCGCCCGACGCGAACGGGTCGAGACCGACGAGCCGCGCTCCGTGCTTGCGCGCGTTGTTGAGCACGTACCCGAGCGCGTACCGCACTTCGCGCGGCGTGCGCAGGATGCGCGAGTGGAATCGATCCGCGAACACGCGGCCCTTGCGACTCCAGATGCGGTTGAGCCCGCGCGCAACGCGCACGGCGAGCCCTTGCATGCCGCGCGAGAGCGACGGCGCGTCACGTGCCTCGACCAGCAGGTGAAGGTGATTCGATTGGATGGAGAAGTGGACGAGGCGCATGCCGTGCCGTTCTTGGCTGCCCCGGAAGGCTCCGTGGATGAGCTCCAGCGTCGCTCGAGTGCGCAAGCTCGGCGGCCCGCGTTCGAGCTTCATCGTCACGAGCACCGGAAAGCGGGCCGCGAGGGCTGGTCGCTTCGAGTGCGACACGCCCGCGTGCGCTCCGTTCGGCCTGCGTCCCGCTCCGCGACGCGCTCCGCCGCGACGTTCGAAGGTGAGCTGTTGAATCCTCGCAGCGCTCGAGCGTGTCCGAGTCGATCGCATGTCGCGTCTCCATTCACGAAGACGCTCGTCACTCGCCGCGGTGACGAACTTCATCGAAAACAAACGCAATCGCGCGCCGCGCCAGAAGTGAATGAGCGGAATTCACGCTCTCGCTCGAGCGCTCCCTCGTGACGCGTTGATTTCGCAGAGATCGACGGCGTGAATCGCGTGCCGGCCGCACGCCGAGCTCGCGAACCGGAGCGAACGAAGTCCTTCGTCCCGCGCGCTCGACGACGCCGAGGCAATTTGAATTCGCAGAGAGGTTCGTGGAGCGCCGATCCGCAGCGGCGGGCTCGCGCCGCGAAAGACGCTGCCGGGCTGCCACCTTGATTCGGCGGATGACGATGGACCCACTGCCGGAACCACCTGCTGCGCCGCGCGCGAGAGAGCGCCGCGTCACCTCGGACGGTGATAGACGTCGATCAGGCTCGGAGTGCCGAATTCCGTCGGCGTGCCCCAGTTCTTGTCGAAGTACTGCATCAACGCCTGATCCTCGGGCAGGAAGCGCGTGAGGATCACCGTGTCGATCGCGTGCCGCGCGAGCGTCGCCTCCAGTCCGGCCGCTCCGCCGCGTCGCGCCGTGAGCGCGAGCGACCACACGGGGCGGTTCAAGTACACCGACCAGTGCCAACCGATCGGAGCGGCCACGCGTCCCGGGCCGAGCTCGGCGCCGACGAGTTGCGCGCTCTCGGTTCGAAGCGAGTGTTGGCGCGCGATTTCGGCGCTCGTCGTCGGCCGGAGCGCGTGCGCGAGCGCGACGAGCGCTGCCACGGCGACGCACGCGTTGCGCGCGAGCGCGCTCCAGGTCACGCGCGCGGCCAGCGCGAGCAGGCTGTCGAGCACTGCCGGCCAGACGAGCACGCTCAGCGGCAACAGGAGCCGCGGACGGAACGCGAAGTAGACCGAGAGCAGCGCCAGCGCGAACAAGACGAAGAGCTCTCGCGCTTCGCGACGGCGCACGAACGTCCACGCAGTCGCTGTGAGCAGTAGCGCGAACTGCGCGCCGACCAGCGCGAGTTCGAGGCTCTTGCCCGCATGCAGCGGTTCGGGGTCGGGAGTGAGCGGATCGCCCTGCACGAGCGGCGCGAAAGCCCATTCGGGCGCGTCGACGATCTGCCGCGCGCGCGTCGGGATGCGCCCGAGCACCGCCGACACGCCGAGACGTGGCGACTGCGGATCGTAGGGTCGCTCGTGCCACATTCCCGTCGAGTACGAGTACAGGAACGTCTGATCGACCGGTGGAACCGGATGGTGCAGCGCGCAACGCACGCTCCACGGCGCGACGAGCGCGACGACGACGCCGGCGAGCACGAGCACGCGCGTGCGCAAGAAGCGTCCGAGCGGGCGCAGCTCCACACCGCGTCCGAGCGCGCGCGAAGCGACGATCGCGGGCACGAGCACGAGCTCGATCGTGCGCACGTACGCCGCGAGGCCGATGAAGACGCCGAGCACGAGATCGCGTTTCAGCGATGGCCGGCGCGAAGCCCAGCGCTCGAGCAGGAGCCCTCCAAGGACGAGCGCGAGCCCCGGAACGTCGCTCATCACCTGGTTCGACATCGCGCGGAAGCTCGCGTCGACGAACAATCCCCCCGCGACGATCAGCGAGAGCCACACGCCCAGGCGCGGCACGCACAGCGCGTAGAGCAGCGCGCACGCCGCGACGCCGAAGAGCGAGACCATCACGTTCAACGCGAGGAAGCTCTCGCCGCAGACCTTCCACACTCCCGCGATGAGCAGCGCGAACCCCGGCGGTCGCACGATGAACGGCTCGCCGAGGTAGCTGTAGCCCTCGCCCGCGAGCAGCGAACGCGCCGTCGCGATGTAGATCGACGCGTCGTTCGTCTCGTCGCTCGCCTCGTAGTTCGAGCTGACGAGGAACGGCAGCGCTGCGAGCATCGCCGCGACCAGGACGAGCAGTCCGATCGTCGCGGAGCGCGTCCAGGCGTGCTCGGTCGGCACGTTGGGGGCCGGTGTCGAGCTCACGCCGCGACCCGCAGTGCGCCGCGCGAGGTGTCAGTGCTCGTCGTCACCGGCGTATCCCGTCCGATTCAACGCACGCTCGTTCTCGCTCGTCGCCTCCATCGTCACTGGAGTGTGCGGACGTTCCTTGTGCTCCGCGATGAAGTTCTCCACGCGTTGCGCGAGCTCGCGCATGAGCAGCATCTGCGCGGACGAGAGATCGTGCTCCTCGCCGGGATCGCTCTCGACGTCGAAGAGCCGAGCCGGCCGGCGGCCGTCCTGGACCAACCTCCAGCGGCCATCGCTCGCTCCGAACCAGCGTTCGGCACTGCCCGGTTGTCCGACCGCTTGCGGGACGATGCGCGCACTCGGCAGCGAGCTCGAGAAGAGCGACGTGCCGCGCCCGGCTCGCGCCCCGACGCCGAGAGCCTCGAGCACCGTCGGACCGATGTCGAGCAGGCTCGCGAGCTCGCTCACGCGCGATCCAGCGGCGCGCGACGACGGCGCCGCGCCGCGCGGGTACTTGACGATCAACGGCACGCGCACGACCTCGCGGTGCACGTTCTCGCCGTGACAGAACCAGTAGCCGTGCTCGCCGAGCGACTCGCCGTGATCGGCGCTGAAGACGATCAACGCGTCGTCGTACCAACCCCGCTGTTTCAAGCTCTCGAGCAAGCGCCCGAAGTGCGTGTCGAAGTAGCGAATCTCGCCGTCGTAGCGCTGGCGATAGCTCTCGGGCGCGCGCTCGCCGTCGACGACCTGATAGTGCGGGATCTGACCCTTGCCCGTGCGCGTCGTGCCGATCGGGAGCTCCGCTTCGGTCGTGAGCGGCCGCTCGAGTCCCGCGAGCATCTCCTTCGGCGGCGTGTACGGTCCGTGCGGATCCTGGTAGTGCACCCAGAGGAACGAGCGCGCGTCCGCGGACGCCGCGAGCCATTCGAGCGCGGCATCCGTCGTCGCGCTCGCGCGCCGCTCGTAGCTCTCGCGTTCTCCCTCGCGCTCCTGCATGCGATCGTCGAAGTGCTGGAAACCCTGCTGCACTCCGACGTCGCCTTGCGAGCGCGCGGCCCTGCGCAACACCCAATTCGAGACGACCGCGGCCGTGCTGACGCCGTCGTCGCGCAGGAGCTCGGGCCACGTCGTGACGTCGCTCGACATCAGGAAGCGATTGCCGCCGGCGAGACCGAGCTCGTCGGGCAAGAGGCCGGAGAGCAGGCTCGAGAGCGCCGCTCCAGTCATCGGCGCCGTCGTGTACGCGTTCTCGAACAGCGCGCCGTCGCGCGCGAACGCGTCGACGTTCGGGCTCGTCGGTCGCGCGTAGCCGTAGACGCCGAGATGGTCGGCGCGCAGCGTATCGCAGGTGACGAGGATCACGCGCGGCGCGAGCACGCGACGCGCGGCCTCGCTCGAAGGTCGCGTCGGCTGCGGTGACGCATCGCGCGAGCAGCTCGCGAGCGCGAGCAGCGCGGCTGCGTGTCCGATTCGGCGCGGAGAGACCATCGTGCGCGGTGCGAATCGTAACGGCGTCGCGCGCGTGTGCCGAGATCCTTCGAGAGCTACTTCAAGCGCACGAGCAGGCCGTGAGGCACGCGCTCGACCGATTTCGCGCGCGCTTCCAGCTGTGGTTGCAGCTCGCGATCGGCCGGCAGGAAATCGGCGAGCGCGACGACGTCGATCGCGTACTTCGCGAGCTGCTCGTCGATGCCGGCCGCGCCAGAACGCTGCTGAGCGAACATCAGGCTCCACACCGGTCGGTCGAGGTACACCGAAGCGTGCCAGCCCAGGTACGTGGCGACGCGCTCACCGGGCGCGAGCCTGGGCGCGAGTTCGTCGGCGAACGAGCGCAGGAGCTCGTGGCGCTGCCGGATGCGGTCCCAGCCGTCGTGCACGTTGAAGTCGGCGAGCGTCAGCGCGGCGAGGAGCAGCGCCGCGAACGCGCTCGCGATCACGCGCCTCACGCGCAGACGTTCGAGGCCGTCGACGAGGCCCTCGAGCGCGAGCGCGAGCGCGACGACGTACACGGGCAGCACGTGACGATCGAGGAAGGCCTGGAAAAAGAGCAAGGGCAGGATCGCGAGCACGGCGAAGAGCTCCAGCGCGCCGCGCCGTCGCGCGACCTGGATGCCGGCCGCGAGCAGGAGCAGCGTCCCGAGCGCGAACTCGAGCGCCGGCGCGTCGCGCTCCTGCATGCGCGAGCCGACGAGCGAGACGAGCTGGTTCACGCGCGCCGGCAGTCGCGCGAGGAACTCCGACAAGGGCCGCAGCGCCGAGTGCGGATCCGCCGCGTCGACGTGCAGCAGGTTCGTCCACTGCGAATAGAGGTAGTTCTGATCGAGCGGCAACGCGGGAGCACTGCGCGCGTCGCGCACGGCCCACGGCAGGAGCACGAGCGCCACGCCGGCCACCATCAGCGCCGCGCGCTTCCAGCTCGCGGCCCGGGGCGACGCCGTCGAGCTCGCGCCGTCGCGTCCGCGAGCGAGCGCGATCGCCGGGACGAGCAGCACGTTCACCGTGCGCACCTGCGTCGCGAGTCCGATCGCGAGGCCGAGCGCGAGCTGGCGCCACGCGCGCGGACTGCGCGCCGCCCAACGCTCGACGACGAGGCAACCCAGGCACGCGAGCAAGCCCGGCACGTCCGACAGCACCTGGTTCGACCAGTGCTGCCAGGTCGGGTTGAGCCACAGGCACACGACGAGCGCCAGCGTGAGCCACGCTCCCAAACGCCGCCGCAAGAGAGCGTAGAGGCACGCGAGCGCGCCGATGCCGCACACGCTCACCAGCGTGTTCAATGCAGCGAAGTCGGTCCCGCGCCAAGCGAGCAGCGGCGCGAGCAGCGCGCTGAAACCCGGCGGACGCACGGTGAACGGCTGGCCGAGGTAGCTGTAGCCCTCGCCGTGCGCCAGCGAGCGAGCGGTCACGATGTACAACGACGCATCGTTCGCGGGCTCGTACCAGGGATGCACGAGCCAAGGCAGCGCGGCGAGCGCGATGACGACGAAGAGCGCGAGGCCCGCGAGCTCGGCGCGCGTCCAGCGCTCCGCGCGTTGGCTCTGTGCAGCGTCGTCGTTCACGGGCGGCGATACGGTAGCAAGCGTTCCGCGCGCGCGCGTCACCGTCGACGTGGGGGACGTGGGCGAGCTCGGACCGAGGCTTGAGCGGGCGCCCGCGCTCCTCCAGAATGCGCCGCTCATGCAACGGACGTGGCGCACGATCGTGGTCATGCCGGCGTACAACGCCGCGAACACGCTCGAGCGCGTCTGGGCCGACATCCCCAAGGAGCACGTCGACGAGACGATCGTCGTCGACGACTGCAGCAAGGATGACACGGTCGCGATCGCGCGAAAGTTGCCGCTGACGCTGATCCAGCACGCCAAGAACACGGGCTACGGCGGCAACCAGAAGACCTGCTACGACACGGCGCTCGCGCACGGCGCCGATTACGTTGTGATGATCCACGGCGACTACCAGTACGACGCGCGCATGATCCCGACCGCGATCGAGGTGCTGCGCCACGGCATCTGCGACGTGATGCTCGGCAACCGCATCCGCACGCGCCGCGAGGCGCTCGCGGGAGGCATGCCGAAATCGAAGTACTTCGCCAACCGCGGCCTGACGATCCTCGAGAACATGCTCTCGGGCCAGAACCTCGGCGAGTGGCACTCGGGCTTCCGCGCGTACTCGCGCAAGGTGCTCGAGACGATTCCCTACCGCCGCAACAGTGACAACTTCGTCTTCGACTCGCAGTTCCTGGTGCAGTGCGTGCACCACGGCTTCAAGCTCGGCGACGTGCCCGTGCCCGTGCGCTACTTCGACGAAGCGTCGAGCATCAGCCTGAAGAACTCGACGATCTACGCGCTCAAGACGCTCTCGACGTTCGGCCAGTGGTACCTCCACAAGGCCGGGCTGAAGAACGAGCTCTTCCTGCCGCGCTGAACGTTCGAGCGCGGTTCTGGAAGGAACTTCCGGATCGCCGATTCCAGAACGGCTCCGTGCCCGGTCGATGCTCGGTGCGGGGGCAGGCTGGGATTGTCGGAAGGCAGGAGACGGCGGAGCGCGTTCGTGCTCGCGCTCGCGACGTTCGTCGCGGGTTGTGGAAGCGGTCTGCAGCGCGTCGAGATCGAGAACGCGCGCTCGACGGCGATCGCGTGCACGGGATGGTCGCGCAGCGAAGGCGGAACCGCACGAGCGGTCGGTACATGGCGCTTCTTCTTCGACAGTGGTGCCGTGCGCGCGCTCGGCGAGTACGACCACGGGCCCGCCGTGCGGAGCGTGCCGGCGCTCGTCCGCGAGACCACGGTGCCCGACGAAGGTCGCACGGGCTGGTGGACGACGTGGAGTGAGCGCGGCGTCAAGACGTCGGAGGGCGCGTATCGCG
>JBGATX010000024.1:0-50453 GCA_044228975.1 Planctomycetota bacterium
GGCGCGCTCCCTCGGTCGCAGCGCGGTCGCGGGGCTGATCGCGGCGGCGCTGGTCGCGTTGCACATCGATCCCGGCGCGCACGCGGGGCTCTTCCTCGGGCTCAAGGCGTACGCCGTGAGCTTCGGGAGCGTGTTCCACTGCGGCGTCTACAACAGCCCGTCCGCCGCGCTGATGCTCGCGTACTTCGCGAGCTTCGTGATCGTCCTCGCGCGCTGGCTCGAAACGGGACGGCGGGCAGCGCTGCTCGTGCTCGCGCTGCTCGCGCTCGCGTGCGCGGGCACGAAGGCCGCCGGCATGCCCGTCGTCGTCGTCGCGCTCTTCACCGCGGCCGCGTTCGGGCTGTGGCGCAGGCGCGAAGGGAGCTCGCGCGCGTGGCTCGCGGCGAGCGTCGCGCTGCTCGGAGCGCTGCCTACGACGCTCGCGCTCGCGTTCGCGAAGCCGAGCTTCGCCGACGCGATGTTGCGCTGGGCGCCGTGGCAGATGCTGCGTGCGTCGGGCTCGTTCGTACCGGTGCTGCGCAGCTTCGGCTACACGCGCATCGATGCGCCGTGGACGCTCGCCACGGCCTTCGCGCCGCTGTGGATGATCGGCTTCTTCGGACTCGCCGCTGTCGCCGCGATCACGTGGATCGTCGTGCGGCGCCGGTCGTTGCAGCTGCTCGAGCTCTTCCTCGTCGCGAGCGCGCTCGCCGGCGCCTTCATCGGCCTGGGCTACTCCGCCCCGGGTTTCTCGCAGCTCTTCTCGCTCTATCCCGGTCAGCTCGCGCTCGCGCTGCTCGCGGGCGTCGGGCTCGCGTCGGTGAACTTCCCGCGCGTGTGGAAGGCGATCTGCGTGCTCGTGCTCGGCATGCCGCTCGTCGTGAACGCGACGCTCGAGCTGTGGACGATCGCGCGCTCCGATCTCTCGCCCAAGGGTGACGAGCCCGCGCTGTGCGCGAGCTATCGCCACGGCCTCGAATGGCTGCGCGACGAGACGCCGCGCGACGCGGTCGTGCTCGCGCGCACGCCGGCCATGATCTCGTCGGTGATGGCGGAGCGCGCGGGCTTCTTCGAGACGAGCGCGTACACGGCCGAGTCCTACGCCGCCGGCTGGGTGCAGCGCGGCGGCTGGTGGGTCTGGCATCCGCCGCAGACCGAACCCTTCGCAGCGCGCGTCGATCTCGTGCAGCGCTTCTTCGCCGGCCCGGACGCCGCGAACGTGCGCGAGATCCGCGCCGCGGCGGGCTCGCGGCGCGCGCTCTACGCGATCGTCGATCGCTTGCAGCTCTCGAGCTCGAACGAGCTCGGGCCGTTCTACGCGTTCCAGCCGGTCGGCGACCTGCGCCTGGAATCGCAGGACGTCGCGCTGAAGCTCGTCTTCGAGAACGAAGCCCTGCGAATCTATGCCGTCGACGCGCGTTGAATTCGCCGAGGTCTGCCGCTGAGCGACCGTCGGCGCGCCGGCACGCTCGCCCGACGGCGGAATCATCGAGCTCATCGACGATCTGGATCGCGCCGCTCGAGGCCCGCAGCCAGCCCCGCTCGCGATCGACGTGTTCGCGCGTCCCGCGAGCGAGCAGCGCTCGCGAGCCCCGGCCCGTCGGCGAGCGTAGAATCCGCGCGCCGATTCGGCGCAGACTCGCGTGTTCGCCGCTCCCTGGGGATTGCTCGCCCTGCTCGCCATCCCGGCGATCGTGGGATTGCATCTGTACCGCCGGCGGTTCCAGCCGCGCGAGGTGAGCGCGGTCTTCCTGTGGCTCGACGCCGATCGCACGCCGCTCGCGGGGCGCAAGCGCGAGAAGCTGCGCTCGTCGCTCTCGCTGTGGGCCGAATGCGCGGCGGCGGCATTCTTCGCGCTCGCGCTCGCCGGGTTGCGCGGCTGCGGCAGCCAGCCCGGCGAGCATCTCGTGGCCGTGCTCGATGCGTCGGCGTCGATGGGAGCGCACGCCCGCGATGGAACGCTCGGCGCGCGCGCGCTGAGCCGCCTGCGCGAGCGCATCGACGCCCTGCCGCGCGGATCGCGCGTGACCGTCGTCGAGAGCGGCGTGCATCCGCGCGTGCTCGCGGGTCCGGCTGCGTTCCCGGCGGAAGCGCTGGAGAAGCTCGCGCGCTATGCGCCCCAGGCGCAGCGTCACGAGCTCACGAGCGCGGTCGCCTTCGCGCTGCAGGTCTCGGGCGGCAGCTCCGTGCTCGTGCTGACCGACCACTACGAGCCGGACCGTTTTCCGCCCGAGGTCGAGCTCGCGAGCGTGGGCGAGCCGCTCGACAACGTCGCCTTCACGCACGCGACGCGCCAGCGCGCTCGCGAGAAGGACGGAGCGCCGCACGAGCGCGTCTTCCTCGCCGTCGAGAACCTCTCCGATCGTGCGCGGCGCGCGACCTTCACGCTCGACACCGTCGACGCGCCCGTCGCGCGCCTGACCGAGCCGCGCGAGCTCGAGCTCGCCGCGCGCGAGAAGCGCGCTCTGACCTTCGAGCTGCCCGCGGGGACGGGCGCAATCGTCGCGCGGCTCGGTGACGACGCGCTCGCGATCGACAACACGGCCTGGCTCGCGCCGATCCCGCCGCGCACGCTGGGCCTCGCGACGACGCTCGACGAGGACGACGCTCGCGTGCTCGGCCTGAGGAGCGGCGGCGCGAGCCCCCAGGCGAACACGGGCGCGAACGCACCGCGCTCGCGCATCGACCGCTGGCTCGCGATCGTCGGCGAAGCCACCGAGGCCGCGAGCGCGGACGTCGCGCACGTCGTCATCGGCCGCGACATCGCCGGTGGAGCTGGCGCGTGGTCGCTCTCGATCGAGGCGACGAGCGCGCGAGCTGGCGAGCGCAAGGACTGGATCGGTCCCTTCCTGATCGAGAAGCGCCATCCGCTGCTCGAAGGCGTGACGCTCGACGGCGTCGTGTGGAGCGCGGATCCCGCGCTCGCGCTCGAGGGCATTCCGCTCGTCGCCGCGGGCAACGTTCCTCTGCTCGTCGAGGACGAGCGCGCCGGCCGGCGACTCGTGCGCCTCGATCTCGACCCCGCGCGCAGCACGCTCGCGCGCTCGCCCGACTGGCCGATCCTGCTCTCGAACTTCTGCGAGCTGCGCCGCCAGGCGTTGCCCGGACCGGAGCGCACGAACCTCGCCGTCGGCGATTCGCTCACCTACCGCTCTGGCGGCGCGGTCGACGAGACGCTGGGCAGCCTCGTCTTCGCGCGCGAGGACGGACAGGGCGAAGCGCGCGCGTGGCAAGCGCGGCCGACGGTGCTCATCGACGAGATCGATGCGCCGGGCATGTACCGCTTGAAGCAGAAGGAGCGCGAGCTCGCGCGCATCGCCGTGAGCTTCAACGACGCGGCCGAGTCGGATCTGAGCGCGCTGAAGAGCGGCGAGCGCGCCGCGACGACGTCGAACGCGACGCTCGCGGCCGGAGCGGCGTGGCTCGAGACGCTCTTGCTCGCGCTCGCGGCGCTGGCGATCGCGATCGACTGGTTCTGGCTCGCGCGCGCGCCGCGCGTCCCACACGTGAGCGGCGCGACGTCCGCGGGGAAGGAGGAGGCGCGTGGGCTTCCTGCATCCTGAGCTCCTGCTGCTCGCGTTGCCCGCGGGCTGGCTGTGGTGGCGGCTGCGCACGCGCGCGCTCGTCACCGACGGCTTGCGCGCGCTCGCGCTGCTCTTGATCGTCGTCGCGCTCGCGCGACCGTACCTGCAAGCGGCCGAGGCCGGGCGCGATCTCGTGTTCGTCGTCGATCGCTCGCGCTCGATGCCCGAGGGCTCGGGTGCCGGCGTGCTCGAGCTCGTGCACCTCGCCGAGGACGCGCGCGCGCGCGGCGATCGCGTCGCCGTGATCGGTTTCGGCGCCGGAGCGACGATCGAGCGCCTCTTGTCGTCCGAGGCGCGCTTCACGGCTTTCGAGCGCGAGGTCGACGCCGATGGTTCCGATCTCGGCGAGGCGCTCGAGGTCGCGCTCGACCTGATCCCGCGCGAGCGCAACGGGAGCATCGTCGTGCTCTCCGACGGCGAGAGCAACGGACGCGACCCGCTCGACGCCGCGCGGCGCGCGCTCGCTCGCGGCGCGCACGTCGACACGCGCGCGTTCGCGCGCTCGGGCAAGGCCGACCTCGCCGTCGAGCGCATCGACCTGCCCGAGAGCGTCTCGGCGCGCGAGCCGTTCCAGTTCAGCGCCTGGGTGCGCGCCGACCGGCGCGTCGAGGCCGAGTTCGTGCTGCGTCGCGGCGGCGTCGAGCTCGCGCGCGGCACGCGCATCTTCGAGCCGGGCGCGAACCGCATCGCGCTGCGCGACGTGCTCGAGGATCCAGGCGTCGCGCAGTACGAGCTGCAGCTCGTCGCCGCCGACGATCGCATCGCCGAGAACAACCGCGGTCTGGGCGCGGTGCAGGTCGGCGGCGCGCGCAGCGTGCTCCTGATCAACGACGACGGCCGCGACGACGTGCTCTCGCGCGCCTTGCGCGGCGCGCGCATCCCGGTGAAGGTCGTCGCGCCCGAAGCGGCGCGTCTCGATGCGCTCGCGCTCACCGCGTACCGCGCCGTGATCCTCGAGAACGTCGCCGCGGGACGCCTGGGCACCGGCATCGCGAACCTGACCGACTTCGTGCGCGAGCGCGGCGGCGGCCTCTTCGTCACCGGCGGACGCGCGAGCTTCGGCACGGGCGGCTACTTCCGCTCGGCGATCGATCCCCTGCTCCCCGTCTCGATGGAGATGCGCCAGGAGCACCGCAAGCAGGCGATCGCTCTGGCGATCACGATGGACCGCTCGGGCTCGATGAGCGCGCCCGTGAGCAACGGCATGGTCAAGATGGACCTCGCCAACCTCGGCGCGTGCGCGGCGATCGAATTGCTCTCGCCCATCGATTCGGTCGCCGTCGTGGCCGTCGATTCGGCGCCGCACGTCGTGCAGGAGCTCGCGCCCGTCGACGACGTCGACGCCTTGCTCGCGCGCGTGCGCTCGACCGGTGTCGGCGGCGGCGGCGTGTTCAGTTACACCGCGCTGCTCGCGGCCGGGCAGCAGCTCGAGCACGCCGAGCAGCTGAATCGGCACATCATCTTCTTCGCCGACGCGGCCGACGCCGAGGAGCACGAGCACTGCGACGAGCTGCTCGCGCGCCTCGTGCAAGCCGGCACGACGACGTCGGTGATCGCGCTCGGCACGGAAGCCGACAGCGATGCGGAGTTCCTCAAGGAATGCGCGCGCATCGGCCAGGGCGAGATCTACTTCACGATGGACGCCGACGAGCTCCCGCGGCTCTTCGCGCAGGACACGCTCACCGCGGCGCGCTCGACGTTCATCGAGGAAACGACCGGGACGAGCGTGCTCCCCGATCTCTTCGGTCTCGGCGAATTGCCCGGCAAGGACTTCGCGCAGCTCGGCGGCTACAACCTGACCTACCTGCGCAACGGTGCGGTGTGCGGCGTCGTGACGACGGACGACTACCACGCGCCGGCGTTCGCGTTCATGCACCAGGGCATCGGGCGCACCGCTGCGTACGCGGGCGAGGTCGGCGGCAAGTACGGAGCGCCGCTCGTCGCCTGGGACGGCTTCGCGACGTTCTTCGTCAGCATCGCGCGCTGGCTCGTCGGCCAGGAGGAGCCCGCGGATCTCTTCGCGACCGTGCGGCGCGAGGGCCGCGATGTCGTCGTCAGCGTCGAGCAGGATCCCGACGCGGGAGCGCGCACGGACACGTCGAAGCTGGAAGCGCGTTTCACGGCCGCGGACGGCTCGAAAACGGTTCTTGGATTGGAGCGCGTCTCCGAGAACCGCTTCGAAGCGCGCACGACGATCGCCAAGGAGGGCATCGCGCTCGGCACGCTCGCGCTCGCCGATGGACGGTCGCTCGCGTTGCCACCGATCGCGCTCCCCTATTCGCCGGAGTTCGAACCGAGCCCGGACGCACAACGCGGCGAGCGTCTGCTGCGCCGCGTCGCCGAGGAATCGAACGGCATCGCGGGAGTCGGCGCGGCCGACGTGTGGCGCGGCGAGCGCGCGGGAAGAGGATGGCGAGTGATCACGAGCGAGCTCGTGCTCGCGGCGCTCGTGATCCTGCTCCTCGAGATCGCCGTGCGACGCTTGCAGCTCGTCGAGAGCTTGCGAGTGCCGGCGTTCGTGACGCGTTGGCGCGCGGAGCGTGCCGCGAAGCTCGCGGTGAAGCGCGCGACCGCGCCGGTCACGACGGCCGATGCGCCCGCCAGCGCCGCGCCACCGTCATCGACTCCCACCTCGACGCCCGAAACGCGCCCGACCGCACCTTCGAAGCCGGCCCCGAGCCTCTCCTCCGCGATGGAGCGCGCGCGCCGCGCCGCTGATCGGCGCTTGGATCGCTGAGCACCGCGCGTGTCGTCGCGTGTGCCCAGCCAGCTCAACCGGCGGGCTCGTCGGGTCCACGATCGGTCCGGCACCGGCACAGGCTCGCGTGCGGAGCCGTGCGCGCGTGAACGACGCGCGAGCACGGCGCCGCTGTCGCCAATGGGAGGTCGAAGCAAGGAAGGAATCCGACTTTCCGAGCCAGCGTGAGCGGCGTCGCTCCACCCCAGAAGTTGGACAGCGTGATTCGAACCCACACCACAACGGAGCGGTGCAGCTGGCGAGCGCACCGTCAAGCGCGGCATGACACAGCACTCGGCTGAGATGGCACTGCAAGCGGGAGGAGGACAAGGCCATAGGACGAGCGCGCTCGGATGGGCGGTGCTCCTGGTGACGTTGCTGAGCGTGGGCTGGGAGGTCTTCCGTAGCTGCTCCCACGTCCAGGCATCGATCCGCGTGTTGGTCTCGGATGCGGACGGGAAACCCAAGCGCGTGATCATGGACGGCCCGGGCGGTGGCACGGTGCGCAGCGACAAGCTGGGATGCTTGACGATCCCGGGCAACTGGCGCGGGAGCACGGTGGTGATGCGCGAGGCGGATGCCGGGACATCGGTCCTGGCGGTGCCGATCCCGTCAGATGCTCAAGACCCGCTACGGATCACGTGGTGACTCGCGGGAAGTGATCGCGGGGAACGAGCGAACGACGCGGGAGCTGCTACGCGAGCGCCGTCTGTCGTCCGGTAGCTGCACGCTTCTGCGGCTTTGGCGCTGTCGATGCAACGAGCGAACGACGCATCGCAAGCGCGAGGCTCGCGAAGCGCACAAGCGTCGGGTACCAGGGCGCTCCCTTGCGCGCGGCGAGGAACTTCTTCAACGCAAGCGTCGGATTCGCCGAGTGCAGCGCGAGCCTCGTGAGTTCGCGGTGGTCGCTCGCTCGAGTTCGCGCGGGCATGCGGCGGACGCTCCGTGCTGTTACAACCGGCTTGGCCATCGTTGACACCGTATTCGAGGTCGGGACACGTGGAGAACGCGACAGGTTTGCGCGCGCTCCAAGAGCATGTCAAGTAGCCACCCAGGAATGCGGTTGAATCTGAGAACCGCAAGTCAGATCGACCCGTAGCGGATATGCACGCCGTAGCAGGAGAACCGCGGTGCGCATGCTACGTCTACGCTTCTGCCAAACCCTCGGCTCGCCGGTTGATCACGAGCATCGTTACACGAATGTGCCTCGATCCTCCATTGTCGGTACGGACTTCGACCCTCCCGACGTGTGGGCCGGCGGGCTGCCCGTCCCGATGAACTTCGAGCTGAATCGTCGCCACGATGGTCGGGTCCTGCGGGGGCTCAAGCAGCTTGGCGCTCAGCCATGCCACCGCGTCCCCTTCAACCTGCGCACTCTGGACGTGAAGTCGGCCGCCCCCCATGTTCTTGGCGAAGACAACCTTGGTGTCGACTGCGCCGTCGAAGATCACTGACCGTTCTGAGAGCTTCAGCTTCGGCCGGCCAATCGCGTGCTCCAGGGCATCGCAGCACCACTTCTCGGCCAGCGAAAGCAGGCGAGGGTCGTGTCCGTCGGCCTCAAGGTTTGCGACCAGGCTGAGAAAGTCGGTGTCCTTTTCTCTGAGTTCGCACAAGCGCACCAAAATCCCGTGGAACTCCGGCGGTGCGTGAGTGAAGAGGTCCTCGGTTACGTCGGCGTCCTCGGGAGACACTGCGAGGTCAACCGCCTCGTCCAAGGCCTCCGGGTCGCGGCGCTGCCACCGTGGGCTCGTTCGTCGCAGATTGTCCGTTGCAACACCGATCACGAACCTTGGAATGCTCGAAAAGAAGAGGTCCACGCTTTCGGCGGGTTCGTCGGGGGTCCACACCAGCATTCTCTCTAGAACCTCCGTCCAAAGCTCCGTGCAGTAGTCGTCGTCGTGACGTGCCTTGAGCAACGCCTTGCGGGCCGCAGAGGGCACGGAGATTCCCACGAAGCACGCCGAACTCGGGCCCGCCATGATGCAGGCGCGGACCTTGAGTTGCATTTTCAGCAGGTCATCGGACCCAGGCGGCAAGAGGCGCTGGAAGTCGTATGCGGCCTCGAAACCAGGATGGAGCTCGAGCCAAATCCGCTCCGCGATGGAAACCACTGCCGCTGGAATCACGCGGTTGACAGCGGCGCGCTGCGTGCGTCCGGCACGTTGCTGCTCGCGCAGCGCCTTCATCACACCGTCGGTTACGATGGACGCGTGATTAGCATCGACTCTGGCGTGGTTGAGTGATTCTCTCGCGCGAAAGAAATCGGGATCGGAGCGGAGTCGCTTCCTGAGCTTGCTACCAGGCTCAGCGCAGACGTATTCATGAACGGCAGCGCAAAGCGAGGCCTGCGAGTTTGCGTTGTTCGGGAAGAGTCGATCGAAAAGGTTGCGAGTCATTGCACCCAGCCCGTCGCCCGAAAGAAAACGTGTATGTGTGCGAGCGCCTGATCAGCTCTCGAACGAACGCGCCGGTAGAGAGTCGGAAGGATCTCTACCGGCGCGCGCGAAGTCCAGCCTCAACCTCGTTTCAGCTTGCGGCGCACCTCCATCGCCAACCGGGCTGCTCGAGCGAGGCCTTCAAAGAACGCAGTCTCACGATAGCGACCGAGCAGGAGTTGGATCGAGCGTTCTGGCCTGGACTGGTACAGCACGAAGCCGATCAGTTGCCGCAGGACGGCAGGTGGGACGGACGAGTCGGCACGGGGAGACCACTCAGCGGACCCGGTTGGCCGGATTGGTCCCCCCGATGACGCGGGTCGACGGGACGACTCGGCGAGCCGCCGTATCGCGGATCACGCGGGTCGCCGAGATCGCGACGCTCGCGCAGCTCGTAAAGCTCGCTCGAATCGCGCGGCTCGGGCAGATCGCGCGGCTCGGGACGACGCTCGTCGCGCGTGTCGTCACTCGGACGCCGTTCGCGCTGTTCGCCACCAGGACGAACGTCCGGGCGAAGGTCATGCGACCGCGACGGAGCCTCCGGCGGTCGCGGCTCGGTCGGGTGAGCCGGCCGGATCGGGCGATCGTCGACGCGCGGCGCAGGACCGCTCGGACGAGGATCGCGCGGTGATTCCGGACGCGGCGGCTCGGGCGTCGGCGTCGGAGCGCGCGGGCCCGGTGCCGGCGCGTCGGCGCGGGGCAGCCGCGGATCATTGGGACGTGCGAGCGGCGAGTTCGGTTCACGGGTTCCGCCATCGAGGGTCGAGCGAGTAGTCATTGCGTCTCCTAGAGCTTCGCTGGTCTTGTGAGAATGAGTTCGTGGCTGCCTCGGGTCGGGGCTCACGCCACCTTTCGTCACAGAGAGCGGTGCACGAGGCACCGGAGCGCTCCTCGAGAAACTCGGAAAAAGTCACGCGCGCCGAGCGCGGCGCACGCGCGTCGCACTTCGATGCGCCGCACGTCGCGTCGACACCGCTTCGACCTCACCGCCGCTCGACGCGGATCACGTTGCGTTCGCCTTGGCGCCAGGCGGCATGCTCGGGGGTGAAGCGGTACTTGAACGGACCAATCTCCGTCTGGGACTCCATCAGCGTCACGACGGCATCCGTGATCGGGATCGCGACGGGTATTCGCGCGGGATCCTCGATCGACACGTCGCCTTGCCAATCGATGAAGCCCTGCTGGGCCGCCGGCTTGCCGGCCTTCTCGACGAGCACGTGGAGCGATTTTCCACGCAGCTCCTCCGCCGCCGGACCTTCGAGCACCAGTGTGCTCGTCAGCGCCATTCCGAGATCCACGCGCACGCTCACGTCGGAATGGTCCGGGTCCCAGCGCGGGAGCTCGACTTCGCCCGTGCGTTCGTGCGAGGCGCGCACGGCGAGGCGCTTCGCGCGCGCTGGGACCCAACCCTGCCACACTCCACCCTGCCCTTCCGCGCCAGCCGACATCACGCCGTCGGGATCGACGACTTCGAAGCGTTCGATCGGCGCCCCGTCCGCGATGTCGAACGCGTGCACGGTTGCGCGGCGCGCGCGCGGCTGCACCCAACGCAGCTCGTGCTCGTCCGGCGTGACGACCTTGCGGTCCTGCGTCCCGATCAACTGGGATCCGTCGATCCACGAATTCGCACCGACCGACGACGACGACAGATTCAGCGTGGCCGGCGCGGGGAGCAGGAGTCGCAGGCGTCCTGCGGCATCCGACACGCGCGAGGGCAGGCGCACCACGTTGAGATTCCAGGCGGCGTGGGACGTCGCGCGCGCACCGCGCAGCTCGGGGCGGAGCTTGTACCAGTCGAGCTGGATCTCGTCGCGCGCGTCGACCTGCATCCCGGCGATCGGCCGGCCGTCCTCGTCGACGAGCGTGACGTCGAGCGCATGATCCGCGCGTCGCAGTTCGATCTCGACCTCGCCGCGCGCGGCGAGCGCTGAATCGTCGCTGCGTTTCAGCTGCAACGGCACGCAACCGGGAGCCTCGATCGTGATGTGGCTCAAGCGGCTCGCGCCGGGAAGCCGGAAGTGCGCACGAGCACCCGCCGTCGCCGTTCCGGCGCGCGGCACGTCGGGCCCGACAGCGCGCACCGCGGCGAACCGGGGCGTCCAGTAGCGCGGCTGGACGCGCGCTCGAGCGAGCAGCTCCGCTGGACCGGTCAGGACCACGTTCAGCACGTCGTTGGCGTCGAACTCGAGCACCAGCTCGCTCGTCGCGCGCTCGATGTCGAGCTCACGAGTCGCACCGCGGCCGTCGGCGGTGACGAGCGACAGCTCGAGGTGGGCACCGAGCGGCACGGGGAGCGTGAGCTGCGCAGGCAGCTCCACTTCACGCAGCGTCACCGCGGGCAACGGACCTCCATCGATCTCCGGCGCGATGGACACGATGCGCGAGCAGAGCGTCGCGCGTTGGCCGGCGTCGACGGCGGAGCCCGCGTGCACGACGAGTTGCGCGGCATCGACCGCGCGCACCGTGGGCAGCGCCGCGATGGCGTCCGGATCGATCTGCATCGGGAACAACCCGGCGCCGCTCACGCGGAAGGACGTCTCCGCGGGCATGCGCGTGCGGATGCGCGCGCGACCGTCGGCGTCGGTGCGCACGCTCGCGCGCAGGAGCTCGTTGAAGAGCTCGACGTCGGCGCGCGGCTCTGCGCTGCGCGCGTCGACGACGCGCACTTCGACCTCGGGCAGATCCTCGGAACCGAGCACGACACGCACGAGCTCGGTCTGCGGCGCGCTGAGCGTCAACGATTCGAACGCATGTCCGGGAGCGCGAACGCAGAGCGTGCCCTGCACGATGCCGATCCACGTCAGCGTGACGCGGCCCTGCTCGTTCGTGGACCCGCTGGCGGTCACCGGCGGTTCCATCGCCTTGCCGTCGGTGTTCGTCGCGCGCCAATTCGCGTCGTAGAGCCGCCAATCGACCTGCGCGCCGGCGACGGCGTTGCCGCGCGGGTCGACGACGAGCACGTCGATCTTCTGCTGCGTGCCCACCCACGCGAGCGCATCTTCGTCTTGCGCGATCACGACCCGCGCCGGCATCGCGCTCCACGTTCCGCCGAGCTCGTGCAGCGTCCACGTTCCGAGCGGCGCGCGCACGCGGCCGCTCTCGGGCACATCGACGGTGATCGACGTCGAAGCGGGCGCACCGACGCGTTCCAAGCGCCAGCGCGTGTTCACAGGCGCTGGACCGCTCGGGTGGATGAGGAAGACGAGCTCGCCCATCGGCTGCACCACCTCCGGAGTCGCCGCGGGCGACTGCACCTGCGACGCGAGCTGGCGCGGGTCGCTCGGGATCGAATCGGCAGAGTTCGGCTCGCGCGCGGGAGAGACGTCCGACGGCGTGCCGGCGACGGCTGCGTGCTCGTCCGGCGGCCCTCCGCTGATCCAGGCGCGCCACCCGAACCACCCGAGCAGCAGGACGAGCACGACGAGACCGACACGCTGCACGCTCTTCACGGCCAACCAGCCTTTCCACGAGTTCGCCAACGTCGCGCCCGACGACTTGGCACCGTTCACGATCGCGCCGCGCGGGATCGCGTGCACGACGTGCCCCGGCCCGTGAACGAGAGGCGCGCTCAACTCGCGAGCGAGCGGCGCGACGAGCACGCTCCACGCCGCGCGCGAGCCGTGCGAACGATCGAGCTCTTCGCGCAACATCGCCAACCCGCGCGCGACGCGCTGACGCGCGTTCTCCGGCGTGATCGAGAGGCGCTGCGCGATCTCCGCCGGTTCCAAGCCCTCGAAGTAGCGCAGCGCGACCGCCGTGCGATACGTCTCGGGCAGTGCGAGCACGCGATCCGCGAGCTCGCGCTGCCACGCGACGCGCTCCGCCATCGTCGCGGCGTCGTCGGAACTCGACGACGCGTGCGCGCGCAGCTCGTGATCCTCCCGCCGCGCCGCCGCGCGCCGCCGCCGGCGCACGAGATTGCGCGCGACGGTCGCGAGCCACGCGCGCACATCACCCCGCTCGCGCGCCGGCGGGTGCGACAGCGCCGCGAGCCAGGTCTCCTGCTCCACCTCGTCCGCCTCGTTCGCATCGCGCGTCAGCGCGCGCGCGAGCCCCTTGAGCCAGTCGGCGTGCGCCAGCAGGCGTTCGAGCTCGATCGAATGCGAAGAAGAGGCGTCCACGGCCTCCTTCATCCCCTGGATCGCCGCGCGTGACAAGGAATGCGACGAATCCGCGCGGTTTCCGCGGCCTCGCGGGACCCAGGCTGGCCGAGGATCTCTGCCGATGAACAGACCGCGCCGCGGTGCGCGATGGCGGCGCTGGGATCGGAGCCGCCCAGCCGCGACAGGGGTACGATGCCGAGTTCGCCCGGACAGTCCTTGCCGCCCGTTCCTCTCGCTCATGAGCTCCCTCCCCGTCGTCGTCACCGGTCTCGGTCCCGTCAGCGCCATCGGCTGCGGGCGCGACGCGTTCTTCGACGCTCTCGTCGCGGGACGCCACGGTTTCGGGCCGATGACGCTCTGCGATCCGGGGAACTCGCCGTCGCGCATCGCCGCGGAAGTGCGCGATTTCAAGCTGGAGGACTTCGTGCAGGGCGGCCGCGCGATGGCGCGCCAGATGCCGCGGCCCGTGCAGCTCGCGCTCGCATCCGCGGTGCTCGCGCTGCACGACGCGGAGCTCGATCTCGACGCGTGCGACACGGATCGACTCGGCATCCACGTCGGCACGTCGGTGGCGAACCTCGGGCTCGCGTTCGAGCTCCGCGCGCGCCGCGACGCCGGGCACGAGCCCCCGGCGCACTCCGCGTTCTACGTCTTCAACCACTCGGCCGCGTGCATCCTCTCGTCGTTCCTCAACATTCGCGGGCCGATCCATACGACGACGTCGGGCTGCAACTCGGGGCTCGACGCGCTCGGGCAGTCGATGCGCATGATCCAGTCGCGCGCGGTCGACGCGATGCTCGTCGTCGGCACCGATTGCGAGCTCGTCCCGGAGATCCTCGCGGGCGCGCAAGTTCAACGACCGGCCGGGCAGCGCTTCGCGTCCGTTCGATCGCGCGCGCGACGGCAACGTGATCGGCGAAGGCGCGGGTGCGCTGCTGCTCGAGTCGCTCCCGCACGCCGAGAAGAGGCGCGCGCGCATCTATGCCCGGCTCGCGGGATACCAGCAGTGTTCCGCCGGACAGAATCGGCAGTACAGCCACGACCAGCCCGACCTCGACCTGCGACCGTGCGTGCGAGCGCTCGGCGGCGCCATGCGCGAGGCGCGCTGGACGGCGCAGGACGTCGACGTCGTCAGCGCCAACGGTTCGTCGTCGGTGATCTACGACCGCCTCGAAGGACAGGCGCTGGCGGCCACGTTCGGCCGGGACCTTCCGCGCGTGCGCGTCCACTCGACGAAGTCGATGCTCGGACAGCACGGCGCGGGCTCCTCGGCGTTGCAAGCGATCGCCGCGTGCCTGTCGATCCGGCGCGGGACGGTGCCGACGACGATCAATTGCGAGGACCAGGACCCCGCGTGCGGCGCGTTGAACATCGTGAAGAAGTCGGAGCGCCTGCCGGTCGCGCGCGTGCTCGTGCACTCGATCGGGTTGGGCGGCTTCTACTACTCAGCGGCCGCGTTCGAGAACCCCGACGTCTTCGACTCGGGCGCGAGCGGTGTCCATCAGGTCGTGTGGAGCAAGGGTGCTCACCCGCGCTTCGGGCCCGCCCCCGAATACCAGAAGCCGCTCGTGCCTTGGCGAGCGCGTCAGGACGACGTGCGCGCTCCGTGAACGAAGCGCCTGCTCCGTGCGGCCCGCGGAATTCACGCCGGCGCGAGGATCCCCGCCGGGACGAGCAGGCCGCGGCACTGTTGCGCGAGGTCGTCGCCACCGGTCAGCGATGCGTGTCGAGCTCCCATGCGCCGCGCCTCGGCCTCGAGCGTCGACGAGAGGCGTCCGAGGCGCTCGCGATAGCGCTCGATCGTCGGTCGATCGATGACGAGGTCGTGCACGACCTGCGTCTCGCAGTCGGTGAGGCGCAGTGCGGACGAGAACGACGGCTCGCGCTCCTCGCGATCGAGCAGCTGCAGCACGATCAATCCTCCACCGCGCCCGAGCAGTCCGCGCAGGAGAGCGCGGGCGTCGTGGGGATAGAGGAAGTCCGAGAGCACGACGCGCAGCGAGCCCGGGCGCAGGAAGGGCGTGAGCTCGGCGAGCGCGCGATCGAGCGGCAGCGTGCCGTCGAGCTCGAGACCGGCGCTCGACAGGCGCTCGAGATCGACGGGCTCAGGCCGCGTCGCGCTGCGCACGACGCTCACCGACAATCCATCGGCGCGCGCGCCCAGCGCGAGCAGCGTCGCGAGATCGACGGCGGCCTGCGCCTTCCTCGCGTGCAAGCCCATCGAGCGCGACGCGTCGACGATCAGATCGACGCGCGGCAGGATCTCCTCGCGGTACTGGCGCACGTAGAGCTGGTCCGTGCGCGCGAACGCGCGCCAGTCGAGATGGCGCACGTCGTCGCCGACGGAGTACGCGCGTCGGTCCTGGAACTCGAGCGACGAGCCCGTGCCGCGGCCGAGGCGCTCGCCCGCGATGCCGCGCGTCGGCACGTCGGCGAGCGCGAGTCGGTAGCGCTCGCTCAGTGCCAACGCCTGCGTCGTCGGGCGCGGCATGTCAGGAGCTCGGCGACGAGCTGACGCTCGCCGCGCGCGCGGCGCGTTGTCGCTGCGCCTGCGCGACCTCGCCGAAGCCGTGCGCCACGCGCGCCGCGTTCGCCAGCAGCGTGACGACCACGATCAGCGCGAGACCGATGAGGCTCGGCCAGGGAACCGCCGCGCCGTCGGAGATCTCGCCGAGCACGAAGAAGGGGTTGGCGATGTGATCGGCGAAGCCTCGACCGGAGCCGCTGAAGCCGATGAAGAAGAGGAAGAAGCTCACGACCAGGAACGAGCCGAGCGGGAAGAGCGCGCTGAGCGCGCGGATCGCGATCTGGCCGCCGCGGTAGCGCCCGAGGAACGAAAGCACGCCCGACGGCAACAGGAGATAGATCCAGACATAGAGGCTGAGCACGAACCCCTGCGCGAGATCGTCGAAGGCGATTCCGTGCTCCACGAGGCAGCCCAGCGCGAAGATCACCGGCGTCGCCACGAGCAGCACGGTGGCCAACGCCGCGCCGCGACCGCCGCCCGCGACGAGCAGCGTGCGCAGCGGTGACAGCACTCCCCGCCGCGGCGGACGCGCGCGCGGGCCGAGCGGCAGACGGTCCTCTTCCGTGCAGCACAGGAAGAGCGGCAGCGCCGCGAGCGCGATGGCGATCCCGAGAACGATCAACGCCTCGTCGTCGATCGGTCGCACGATCTTCCAGGCCATCGCGACGATCGCTCCCGCGATCGCCGTGACGCAGGCGACGTAGCGCAACGGCGTCGAGCGGCTCTCCTCGCGATGCGCGAGCCGGCCGCAGGCGAAGGCGACCGCCGTCGCGGTCACGTCGAGCACGATCGCGAGCGTGCACAGGCCGATGCCGAGCACGCTGGCCGGCGTTCCGCCACCCATGCGCATGCCCAGCACGCTGAAGAAGAGCAGCCCGGCGGCGTTCTGCGCGATCGTGAGCACGAAGAAGCCGAAGACCACCATCAAGACGATGCGCACCCAGCGCGTGTGCGTCATCGACGAGACCGCGATCGCCACCGCCGAGAGGCAGACGGACATCGCGAGCGTCGATGCGAGCGAGAGCAGCACGTGCCAGGGATCGACGCCGCCCATCGACCAGGCGAGACACGCGAAGGGCACGTCGACGGCGACGACGAGCAGGGCGACGATCGCCGCGGAGAGCAGCTTGCCCATCACGATCGAGATCGGCCGCAGGTTCGAGAGCTGCAGCAACTCGAGCGCGTGCTCGTCCGACTCGGCATTCATCGACGCGAATGCCGCGAAGGGCACGAGTCCCATCGCGCCGAAGCCCGTCGCGCCGAGCGTCGCGCTGAAGAAGCTCAAGCCGAGCATCTGCGCGCCGGTGTTCTCGCGGATCACGGACGCGAACATCAGGATCCCCGCGCCGATGCAGGTCGTCAGGATCAGCGCGATCAGGAAGACGACGCGGAAGTAGGTGCTGCGCAGCGACTGGCGCACCTCCTTCACGAGCACGGGATTGCTGCGCTCGGAGAGGCGCGCGGCGAGGCGGTCGAAGAGCGGCACGCCGCGCGCGCGACGCGGCTCCGCCGACTCACGAGCCTCCGCCGCGTGCTCCGCCGGGCCGCTCAGCGCTTCAGCCGGCACGCGCACGCCTCCGCGCAGGGCCGCGCGCGCCGCGTCGTGCTGCTCGCGTTCGTCGCTCGCGCGCCGCACCTCGGCCAGGCCGCGCCACGCGCGCGGCAGATTGGCGCAGAGGACGCACGCGGCGACGATCAACGCGCCGATCTGCACGAACTCGACGTTCCCCCGGCTCGTGAAGGCGACCCAGAACGGATCGAGCGGGTGCTCCATGTTGCGCCACGAGCGGATGTGGAGCAGGAAGCCGAGCAGCGCCGGGACGAACAGGCAGACCAGGATCCCGATCGGAATCAGCGCGCGCGTCACGATGCGCACCCGCGCGCGTTGTGCGTGCGCCGACGCGATCAGCGCCGGCACGCCCACGAACACGGCGAAATAGCCCGCGAGGACCGCGGCGCTCAGCGGAGGCGGCGGTTCCGCCGTGTTCCCGCGCCCGCGCACTTGCAACGCGAGCACGATCACGACGGCGACGATCAGCGCGAGGTGCGCGACGTAGAGCAGCCAGCCGCGACCGCCCCCGGGCAGGAAGGGCGCGGCGAGCAGCGCCTTCCAGCGCGCAGCGGGCACGCAACGGCGCACGTGCATGGCGAGGCGCTCGGACTCGGTGGTGAAGAAGGTGCCGCACAGGCTCGCGAAGAGCACGCCGCCGATGGCGAACGCCCAGGGCACGTCGTCGTGGCGCGCCTCGCTCTGCAGCCAGATCGTCAGGCCCGCGCCGAGCACGAGCAGGAAGCTCGCGACGATGCGCGGCACCGTCGAGGCGTTCTCCTCGGCGTGCGCCAGCATGCTGGTCGCCAGCGCGAGGGAGAGCGCGGCCGGAGCGAGGATGCCCGCCAGGCTCAGCACGAGCGCGATCCACTGCTCGATGCGCGTGAAGCTCGCCGGACTGCGCACGATCATGTCGGTGAACGGGAACGAGAAGCCGATCGCCGCGACGAGGATCGCGCCGAGCAGCGCCATGAGCAGCGCGCGCACGACGCGCACGCGCGACAGGCTCGAGAGCCCGAGCGCGACGGCCGAGCAGGAGAACGACATCACGAACGCGCAACCGAGCAGGATCGCGATCGTGCGGATGTCGACGCCGCGCAGCAGGAACGCGAAGACGAGGAACGGCGTGAAGGCCGCGAAGTAGAGCAGCGCCTCGACGCCGACCGAGAGCAGCTTGCCGAGCACGATGTGCCGCGGCCGCAGGTTCGAGATCACGAGCAGGTCGTAGGTGTGCTCGTCCCACTCGTTGCCCATCGTCAGGAACGCCGAGAACGGCACGAAGCCGAACACCGCGACGCACAGGCAACCGAAGGCCGTCTGGAAGAACTCGCGACCTTGATGGTCGTTGCTCGAACCCGCGAGGTTCACCAGCACGGCGACTGCGATCACCGTCGCGAGGCCGAGCGTGACCGGGAAGAGGATGCGGAAGTAGCGCCCGCGCAGCGCGGCACGCAGCTCCTTCACGAGCACGGGGTTGATGCGGTCGGGAAACTCGCGCGCGCGGGCAGCGGCCCGAGGCAGCGGCTGCGCCGGCGGAGCGGCGGCCGTGTCCTGGGCGAGCGCTCGAGCCACGCTCACTGCACACGCCCTTCGGTCAGCGACAGGAAGACCTCCTCGAGGTCGATCTCCTGCGGCGCGAACTCGACCGGTTGCAGTCCCTGGCTCACGAGCGCGGCGAGCACGGCCGCGAGCGTGTCGGGCGTGCCCGTGTGCTCGAAGACGATGCCCTGGCGCTCGCGGCGCACGCCGGCGACGAGCGGTTGCTCGGCGAGCGCGCGTTCCAAGGCTTCGAGCGTGCCGAGCACGCGCACGTAGACTTGCTTCGTCGGCCGCAGGTTGTGCGTGATCGAGCTCACGCTGCCGGTCGCCTTCAACGTGCCGCGCTCGATCACCGCCACGTAGTCGCACATCTCGGCCAGCTCGGTGAGGATGTGCGAGGAGACGAGGATCGCCTTGCCCATGCCGGCGAGCGCGCGCACGAGCTCGCGCAGCTCGACGCGCGCGCGCGGATCGAGTCCGGCGGCGGGCTCGTCGAGGATCATGACGCTCGGGTCGTGCAAGAGCGTCTTCGCCAGGCACAAGCGCTGCTTCATGCCCTTGGAGAGCGAGTTGACCTCCTTCTCCGTCAGCGCGCCGAGCTGCGTGAAGTCCATCACCTCGCCCACGCGCTTGCGCCGCGCGTCGCCGCGCAGGCCGTAGGCGCGCGCGAAGAAGTCGAGGTACTCCCAGATCGTCGTGTTGGCGTAGGCGCCGTACGCGTCGGGCATGAATCCCAGTCGCGAGCGCACGTCGCGCGGATCGGCGAGCACGGAGAAACCGTCGATGAAGACGTCGCCGTGGTCGGGATACTCGAGCGTCGCCGCGATGCGCATCGTGGTCGTCTTGCCGGCGCCGTTGGGGCCGATGAAGCCCATGATCTGGCCGCGCTCGACCTGGAAGGAGACGTCGTTGACGGCGACGAGGCCGCTGAAGCGCTTGGTGAGCGCGCGCACTTCGAGGGCCGCGGTCATTTCGGTCCGCTCCCGGCCGCCTCGTTCGCGCCGAGGATGCCGACGACGACGTGCGAGGATTCTTCTTCGTCGTAGTCGATGCCGCAGGGGTCGGTGAAGGGCGAGCGATCGAGACGCGCGACGTAGGTGCCGGGGGCGAAGCTCGTGTACGTCGCCATCGACGCCTTGGAGTAGTCGGGATCGCGCAGCGGCTCGAACGACTCGGCCGATTCATCGGCGGGCACGACGAGTTCGGCGTGCGCGCCGGGTTCGAGCGCGTGAGCGAGCTCCCACAGTTTCCCGTCGTGATCCTTGAGCACGAGGTGCTCGATGCGCGCTCCCAGGCCGTTCTCGATCTCGATCGAGTCCGCTCCGCGGCGCACGTCGAGCCTTCCGCGCGCCGCGCGATCGACGAGGAATGCGCTGCGCGACTCGCGCCGCACCGGCAGGAAGTCTCCGCGGTACGACGTGCCGCCCTCGAAGTCGATCTGCAACGAGCCGATGCTCATCTGGCGCGAGAAATCCGGCATCGAGTACACCGAGGTCCCCGCTCCCGCGCGCCAGCCGTCGCCGTGCGGCATGCCGGCGAAGACCGAGCGCAGCTCGAGCGTCGAGCTCTGATGCGAGCGTTGGTCGAGCCAGGTGAGCGAGCTCGACGCTGCGCGCGTGCCCAGTCCCTGCGCGACGACGCCGTAGAGGAAGAGCCCGATGGAGAAGAGCAGCGCGAGCGCCGGCACGGTGATCAGGAGCAGCGCCGGTCGCTTGAGCTTCTTGATCACGATCAGGTTCACCGGACCGATCGCCAGCGCGAAGAGGATCAGGAGCACGGCGAAGCCGCGGTACGGCAGCTCCATGCCCGAGAGCGCGGCGATGCCGTCGAGTTTCGGCCACTGCGACGGCGACTGCGTGAGCTGTTTGGGCAGCACCAGGCCGGCGTTGATCGCCGAGAAGAGCGCGCTGAACTCGGCGGCGTTCGCCGCGGTGCATTCGTCCAGCGCGCGTTCGTCGGCGACGACGAGCGCGCCTTGCGCACACGCGTAGACGCGATTGCTCGCGAACTGATTCTGGAGGAAGCGCTCCTCCATCCACGCCGCGACGGCGGGGATCTTGCGCGCGACGCGCTCGGCCTCGGGACCTTGGAGCACCAGACAACCGCCCAGGCGCGTCCACGCGAGCAGCGCGTCGAGCACCTCGGTGCGCGGCAGCTTGCCGCGTGTGTCGAGGATCACGCCCTTCAAGCTCGTGTAGACCTCGTAGCGCGGCGAGAGCTCGTCAAAGGAGATCGGGGTGATCGCGGGCTGCCAGGGAACACGGCTCGCCGGGGCCGTGTAACTGATGTAGCCGCCGTGACGGCCGAACCCGTTGTCCTGCGGGATCTCGGGGACGTTGGCCGGCGAAACGCCAGCCGCGGCCTGCCCCCACGCTTCGGTCGCGCCCGCGGTGGGTGCGAACTCGCCGGTGTCGCCGTCGAAGGCGTAGAGCACGGGGTAGATGCTCACGAGCGGTGTCGAGTTGGGCCCGATGCCGAAGAGGCGCTGCCGATCGCCGGCCGCGCGCGCTTCGAGGTTCACGCTGCTCATCATGTTGCGCGACGCACCGAGGAAGAACTCGCGCCGCACGTGGCCGCGTGCCGGCACGCTCACGCGCTCCTCGACGTGCACGCTGTCGTCGCCGCTGAAACCGCGCGAGAGCGCGAGGTCGACGTCCTCGTCGCTGCCGCCGCGGTTCTCGATCTCGATCACGACCGGGAAGTACCCCTGGTAGAGCATCGTCGGCCAGGGCGAGCGCACCTGGATCCCGATGCGTTCGTCGGCGAGCGTCATCTGCTGCACCGCGGCGCGAGTGATGCGCGCCGGAGCGGGAGCGACTTGGCCCGGAGCGATAGCGACTTGGACCGGAGCGATAGCGACTTGGACCGGAGCGGAAGCGACCGCGCGCACGCTCCGAGCTGCCCGCACGCTCGACGCCTGCCCATGGAGCGGGAACGTGAGCGCCCCCAGGAGCGCGACGAAAAGCGTCACGCGCATCACGCGGGAACGGACGAGCGAGCGCGACATGCGAGACCTCCTACACCTGCTCCACGACTTCGGGCGGCAGCTTCTCTTCGAGCTCCGAGGTCGCGGCGAGCACCTCGCGCACGAGATCGCGCCCGCTGACGCCGTCGAGGCGCGCGCGGTAATCGAGCACGAGCCGGTGCGCCATCGCGCTCGGCGCGACGGCCTTGACGTCGTCGAAGCCGACGTTGGGCTTGCCCGCGAGCAACGCGTGTCCGCGCGCGGCCTCCGCGACGGCGATCGCGGCGCGCGGCGACGCACCGTAGCGCACGTAGCTCTTCACCTTCTCCGGCGCGCCCGGCGTCGACGCGTGCGTCGCGTGCACGAGGCGCGCGATGAAGTTCGCCACCGCGCGCGGCAGGAAGATGGCGTCGACCTTGCGGAACAGCTCGACGAGCTGCGCGCGATCCGTCACGGCCTCGAGCACCGGCGGACGGCCCATGCGGCGCTCGGTCAGGATCGATTGCAGCGCCGCGCGACCGACATTGGGAACGTCGAGCTTGAAGAGGAAGCGGTCGAGCTGCGCCTCGGGCAGCGGATACGTGCCTTCGAGCTCGATCGGATTCTGCGTCGCCAGGACATAGAACGGATCGGGCAGCACGTGCGTCTCCCCCAGCACGGTGACGCGCCGCTCCTGCATCGCCTCGAGCAACGCCGACTGCGTCTTGGGCGAGGCGCGGTTGATCTCGTCGGCGAGCAGCACGTGCGTGAAGACCGGGCCCTTGTGGAAGACGAGCTTGCGGCCTTCCTTCGTCTCCTCGAGGACATGGCCGCCGGTGACGTCGCCGGGCAGCAGGTCGGGCGTGAACTGCAGGCGCTTGAAGTCGAGACCGAGCAGCACGGAGAGCGCTTTCACGAGCTCCGTCTTGCCCAATCCCGGCAGACCTTCGAGCAGCACGTGACCGCGCGCGAGACACGCGATCACGACCAGGCGCGTGAGCTCCTTCTGGTCGAAGAGCGTGCGATCGAGACCTTCGAGGATGCGTTGCGCTTGCGCGCGCGCGCGGGCGACCTCGTCGGGCGAGAGCAGCGTCGGTTCGGCGCTCATGGACGCAACTGGGCGCGCGAACGCGAAGGCTCGCGCACGCGCGAGGGAACGGCGCTCGAGATGGCGCTCTGCGATCGGGGGGAAGCGGAACGGCGCATCGACTCTCCTTCGAAGCTCGGCTTGCGAGGAAAACGGCTCGACATGGGCAGGATAGCACTCGGACTCGACGTGAACTCCAAGGCGCGTCTGCGTCGGCGGACTTCCGTGCGCGACCGATCTTCGCGGGCATCACGATCGTCACGGGGGGTCACGCGCGCTCGCGCCCGATCGATTCAGCGCAGCGTGCGGAGCCGCGCACGCGACGCGCGCCGCGACTACGCCAGGGCACGGGCCGACATTTCGCGAGCCGCGCTCACTGTTTCGCGCCGCCGGCGGGCGCGAAGAAGCTGCGCACGGCATCGCGGTGATGCGGCGCGAGTCGCCGGCGCCACGCGCTCTTGCCCGTCGAGGCGGAAATCTCTCCGTCGCCCGCTCCACCCGCTTGCGGCTCGACGTTCGGCGCGCCGGCTCCGATGGCGAGCGTCGCGCTGTGCTCGAGGTCGAGGTTCTGCGCCGGCGAGAGCGCCTTGGCTTCGAAGCGCTCCGTCTGGCCCTGGGTTTCCGCGCCCCAGGTCATCTCCGCGTCGGCGCGACCGCGGCTGACGCCGCCCGCGCCCGGAGTCATGCCTGCCACGCCGCCGGCGTGGCCGAGACCCTTTCATGTTCCGCCCGGCTTCTTGGCGCAGTTCTCGTCGCACACGTGCCCGGTCGGCTTGAAATCGCCGAGACCCGCGAGCTCACCGGCTCGGGCGAGCTTGCCGAGCTTCGCGAGCCCGGCCGCGCCGAGCTTGGCGAGCTTCGCCGCGAGAGCCTGATTCAGCTCGCGCGACAGCGCGCCGAGCTTCGACGCGTCGAGCTTCGTGCCCGGCGGCAGCTCGAGCGACGCGCCGCCGAGCTCGCGCGTGAGCTCCTCGGGCAGGTTCTTGCCCAGTCCCGCCTGCGAGAGCTTCTTCAGCGTCTCCTCGAGCGACCTCTGCGCGCCTTCGGGATCCGCGCCGGCGGAGCTCTCGGCCGACGAGAGCGACTGTTGCGCATCGCGCAACTCCTCGGCGAGCTCGTCACCGGCCTGCGCGAGACGTTCGTCGACGCGGTCGATGGCCTCGAAGGCCTGCTCGGGCGTCGCGGACGCGTCCTGCGCGCGCTCGAGGCGCGTTTCGAGCTCGGTCGCGAGCTCGGAGTCGAGCGTCGCTTCCTCCTTCAACGTCTCGAGCTTCTCTTCGACGCGTTCGATCGCGGCCTGCTGCAGCGCGCGCGGCGGCAGCGCCGGATCGCGCGGGAATTCGAGCCACAGACCGAGCGCGGCGAAGCTCGCGGCGGCGAGGAGCTCGAGCGCGGGACGCGCGAGGCGGGCGCGCGGCAACGCGACCTCGCGCCGCAACGCCTGGTCGACCTGCGCCTGCCAGCGCGGATCGCGCAGCTCGAAGCCCGTGAGCAGCGCGCCGCCGGCCCGCGTGCGCACGTCGAGCCAGGTCACCGCGCCTTCGAGCGACAGGGAGCGCGCTCGCGTGACGAGCCACGCGGAGAGCGGCACGAGGACGAGCGGCGCGAACGCCCACGCAGCTTGCGCGCGCGAAAGTCCGGCGACCTGGCGCGCGAGGAGCGCCAGCGTTCCGCCCGCGAGCAGCACCCACAGCGTGTGACGCGCGAGAGCGGCGCTGTAGAGCGCCAGCGAGACGCGCTGGCGCAGTCGATCGGCGGAGTTTTCCAGGGCGGCGATCACGCGGATCCGAGGTTAGGCGATCGGCGGCGGGAACGCCACGCGACGCAGTCCGTGCTGGCACTTCCGTCGGTGAATTCCGCTCGTCGACGCTCGTTGCCCGCGGCCGCGGGCCTCGGTCTCGCGCCCGAATCGAGGCGCGGAGCGGCGCTCACTTCGCCGCGGGAGTGACGCCCACGACGTACACGGCTCCGCAACCGCGCGCGGGCAGCGCGGTCTCGAACTCGCCGAGCGCGAGCTCCGGCCGGCCGTCGCCATCGATGTCGGGCAGGGCGCAGGCGCTCGCGCCGAAGCTCCAGTTCGTGCTCGTGAACGTGTGTCGCAGCTCGCCGTCGGACGCGCGGCGCAGCTCGACCACGCCCTGCGGCGTGCCTTCGTCGAGGTGCCAGGCGACGACGATCTCGTTCTGCCCGTCGCCGTCGATGTCGGCGACGAGACCGACGAAGTGGATGCGGCCGCGCGCCGGCAGGCGCACGGCGAAGTCGCGCAGCGCGTGCGCGTCGCGACCGGAGAACACTCGCACGCGCCGCTCGCGCTCGCCGCCGCGCCAGCTCTCGTCCGCGGCCGGATCGCCGAGCTCGAGCGCGACGATCCAGTCGCTGAAGCCGTCGCGGTCGACATCCGCCGTCGCCTGCGCATCGATGCGCCGTGCGTCCGCGCCGCAAGAGAGCTCGAGCAGCGTCGCCACGGAAACGCGCTCGGCTCCGTCGTCGCGCGGCATGAGCTTCACGACGCGCGCGCGGCGCGGCGGTCCGTCCCAGGTCAGCGCGCGAGTGCGCGGCTCGCCGTCGTAGACGAAGAGCTCGTGCTTGCCGTCGCCGTCGAGATCGCCGCTGGCGGCGCGCAACGTGCCGTCGAAGGTCGCGATCGAAGCGCCGCTCCTGGCGTCGAAGATCAGCGAGCGCGGCCCGTCGCACACGACGCCCAGATCGTTGCGGCCGTCGCCATCGATGTCGCCGACGGAGACGAGGAAGCGTCCAAGGCCGGTCTCGCCCGGCGGAACCCCTTCGATGCGGCACGTGCGAGCGCCCGAGGCGCCGGAGTGGACCTCCACCGCGCCACGTCCTTCGCAGGCGTCCGACGCCGCGATCGCGAAATCGTTGACGCCGTCGGCATCGACGTCGCCGATCACGGCCACGCGCTCGCCGAAACCGTCCAGGCCGAGCTCGTCGCTGCTGCGCAGCTCGCGCACGCAGCGCCGGAGCGCAGGCGAGAAGATGCGCACGAATCCCGAGCGCTGTCGGCGCGGTTGCGCTTCGCGAACCGAGCCGACGAGCAACTCGCCCTTGTGATCGCCGTCGACATCGCCGAGCGTCGTCAACGCGTAGCCGACGTGCTCGCCGCGCTCGCCGCGCAGGAGCGCGATCACGCGGAATCCCGGCGCGAGCACGGGCGCGCCATCGCGCGCCGCGTCGAGCGCGAGCGGACGCACGCGCTGGCTCTCGTGGCCGCAGCCCCCGAGTGCGGCGGCCGCGGCGACGAGCGCCAGGGCTCCGATCACGATTTCGACACGCGGCGCGAGCATGGACGGGAGTGCGAGGCGCCGTCGATCTCTGGATCCGCACAGCGCGAAGCGAGCGTAGCTCGATGCGCCGGCGACTCGCGAGGACCGAACTCCCGCTGCCGCACCGGGATGCCCGCGTCCGCGCGCCGAGTTCGCACGACGTCCGCCGACTTCCCGCCCCGCGGCGCCCTCGACTTGCGGACATCTGGGCAGCGCGGGAGGGACCGCGCCCGTGGCCCGCGATGCGAGCCGACGCGCCTGCAAAGGCCCCATTTGTGGCCATTTTCGGCCCCATTTCAGCTGTAGAAGAACAGCGATACTAGAAAGTCGCATATTATCGACACCGGTCGCCGCGGCGACCCGAGCCGCCTGCTCGTCCCCCCCATACCCCCGATTCGGCGCCCCCGCGCCCAAGCCTGCCATGAAGACCCTCGCACTCGTTTTCTGTGCCCCCGTGTTCTTGAGCTTCCGCCCCGTCGCTCTCGAGAGCACGTGCAGCGGTTGCGTCGATCGCAGTCAGCCGCCGACGATCGCCGACCTCGCCGTGAGCGGTTGCGTGACGTGCTTCACGACCGCGCGCATCGTCCCCTACAGCGGCCAGTGCCTGCCTTCGACGGGTTCGGGATGCCCGACATCGCCGTGCACGCCGTACATCGAGATCAACAACCACTGCGCGGAGTCGAACGGCGGATCGGTCTCGGGCACCGTCGGCGGCACGAGCTTCGGCCCGCTGTCCTTCGACTCGGGCAACGACACGAACGTGTACCGCGGCTGGACCGAGGTCGGTTGCGGATCGTCGTCGAGCTACGAGTTCACCGTCGACTCGGGCTGCGGCGGCACGCGCGTCGAGTACGTGTCGGGCACGATGTCTTGCGACGCGTGCACGACCTCGAGCGCGTCCGGCTTCCGCCCGATCGTCACTCCGCACGGATCGAACTGAGGCCGCGTCATGCAGCGTCCCAAGCACAACGACGTCTGGATCGCCGCTTCGTGCGCCTCCGCCGCGCTGATCGTGTTCGCGATCGGACGTCTCTCTTCGCCCGCTTCGTCGCGCACGCAAGCCGTCGAGTCGACGCTCGCGCCGCCTGCCGCGGAATCCCCGCGCGCCGACGCCCCGGTGCGTGAACCGGCTCCGGCGCCCGCGGTCACGGCCGCGGTGCCGCGCACGGGCAGCGTGCGCGAGCTGCTCGAGCGTCACTACGGACTCCCGTGGAACGAGATCCGCGGCCTGCTCGCCGATCCGGACGCGGATCCCGAGCGCATGGCCGAGCTCATGCCCTGGGAGCAGGCCGCGCCGCACATCCGGGCGAGCGTGCTCTTCCGCGACGAGCACTCGGGCGACGTCGAGCTCGCGCGCGCGCTGCGTCTCGAAGGCGTGTCGGACAAGCCCAATTTCAACGGCGCGCTGCTCAATCCCGGGCGCAAGCAGCTCTCGACGCTCGATCTGCTGCAGAACCTCGAGCACATCGACTCGGAGTGCGTCTCGCACCTGCACGACGTGGTGAGCGAGATCAACGCGCTCATCCCCAAGTGCATGGCCGACCAGTTCGATCGCGGCGACTACGTGCGCGTGCCGCTGCTCGAGACGCTGGAAGCCCGGAACCAGAAGCGCGACGAGCAGAGCTCGATCCGCTACCTGTCCTCGACGCACGGCGGCGGCTGGACGGTGTACTTCAACTTCGAGTCGCGCGCGTATCCCGAGCTCGAGACGCTGGCGCAGGAATCCAAGCGCCTCAAGCTGCAGCGCATCGAGCGCCTGCGCGAGTACATCGCCGCGCTCTGAGCACGACGAAGGAACTCGACGGAGCGCGCGCGGCGCTCGGACCCCGAGGTCCGGGCGCCGCGCGCGTTCGCGGAACTCGGTGCGCGCGTTCCGCACGCAACCGGAACGCGGCGCCTCTGCCGCGACACGCCACCGTTTGGTACAGAGTTCGGATGTCGCTGCGCGGCTCCTTCCCCGCCCTGAAGCACGCGAACTTCCGCCTCCTGTGGGCCGGACAGCTCGTGTCGACCTCGGGGTCGATGATGCAGAACGCGGCGGTGTTGTGGCACGTGTCCTTGCTCGTGCCCGGACCGGACCAGGCGCTCGCGCTCGGCATGGTCGGCCTGGTCAAGTTCGTGCCGATCGTCGTCTTCTCGCTCATCGGCGGCGTCGTCGCCGACGCGATCGACCGGCGCAGGCTGATGCTCGTCTCCCAGGCGGGCATGACCGTCTGCGCGGCGCTGCTTGCGTGGCTCACGTTGCGCGGCGTCGAGAGCCCGCTGCCGGTCTACGTGCTGGTCGGTCTGCACGCCGCGGCGGGCGCTTTCGATGGCCCCGCGCGACAGGCGCTCGTGCCCGTGCTCGTGCCCGCGGAGCATCTGGCCAACGCGCTCAACCTGAACACGATCCTCTTCCACGCGGCGAACGTCATCGGGCCGCCGCTCGCGGGGCTCGTGATCGATCGCTACGGCGTCGGCTGGGTGTACGTGATCAACGCGTTCTCCTTCGTGGCCGTGATCTTCGCGCTGCTCGGCATGCGCGACGTCGATGCCCGGCCGCGCGGCGAAAAGTCCGACGTGAGCTTCGCGGCGGCGCGCGAAGGACTGCGCTTCGTGTTCCGCTCGCCGATGATCCGCTCGACGATGCTGATCGACTTCTGCGCGACCTTCTTCTCGTCGGCGACGGCGCTCTTGCCGATCTACGTCCAGAAGATCCTGATGGTCGGGCCGAGAGCCTACGGCCTCTTGTACGCAGCACAGTTCTCGGGAGCATTCACCGCCGGCCTCGTGCTCGTGCGCACGCTGCACAAGATCGAGCACCAGGGGCGGGCGTTCTTCTGGTCGGTCGTCGTCTACGGCGCGGCGACGGTCGGTTTCGGCTTCGCGACCACGCTCACCGCGGCCTGGCTGTGGCTCGCGCTCGTCGGCGCGGCCGACATGCTCAGCACCGTGATCCGCAACGTGCTGCGCCAGACGCTCACGCCCGATCACCTGCGCGGACGCATGACGAGCGTGAGCATGATCTTCTTCATGGGCGGTCCGCAGCTCGGCGAAGTCGAAGCCGGACTCGTCGCGCGCGCCTTCGGGCCCGTCGTCTCGATCGTCAGCGGCGGATTCCTGTGCATCCTCGGCTCGAGCGCGATCGCCTGGGTCACTCCCGAGCTCTGGCGTCACCGCGCGAATCCAGAACCCGCGCGCGCGAGCTGAGCGCTCTCCTTCACTCGTTGGCGAGCAGATCGCGCGGCACGGCGAACTGTCCGAGGCGCGCGCGCAACGACTGCCAGCGCTTGGCGATCGTTTCCTTGTGCACCTGCGTGCGCTGGCTCACCTCGGCGTAGGTCAGACCCTCGAGCCCGCAGAAGACGAAGAGCTTGCGATCGTCCTCGTCGAGATCCTCGATCCACTCGAGCACGGCCTGCACGCCTTCGTGCCGCGAGACGCGCCGGCTGATCGCCGTCGCCGTGTCGGGCACGTTCTGCAGCTGGAACATGCGCGTGGTCGGACCCGCGGGAGTGCCCGCCGACGACGCGCGCTGCAACTTGCGAAAACCCTCGAGCGTCACGTTCTTCGCGATGCGGAAGATCCACAGACGGAAGGGCTGCTCCTCGGGATCGAAGCCCGGGAACGCCTTCCACGCGCGGCACCACACTTCCTGCACGATGTCCTGCGGATCGAGCTGGCCGCGCATCGTCGGCCGGATGCGCACGCAGGCCCAGGTGTAGATCGCGGGCGCGATGCGCTCGTAGAGCTCGCTGAAGCGCGCCTGATCCCCCGCCTTGGCGGCGCGCGCGAGACCCTGGGTGTCGAGCTCCGCTCCGGCGTTATCGCGCGGCTCCTCCGGCGTCTCTCCTGAACCGGCGATCACGAGTTGAAGCGTAGCAGCGGGCGCGCGCAGCGACCAGCCGCGCAGCTCCCTCGACTCCGCCGCGCGCGCAGCGGACAATCGCGCGGGCGTGAAACCGAGCGACGACCGAGAATCCGCCGCCGTCTTCGACTTCATCGACGACTACCTGGGCGATCTCGAGGCGGGCCGCACGCACGAGCTGGCGCACTACCTCGCGCGCTATCCGGGTTTCGAGGAGGCGATCGCGCGCGAGTTCCTGACGCTGCGCGCGACGAACGCGAGCGACGACTCGCCGAGTACGCCTGCGGTGCACGTCGACGGCGAGGAGCGGCGTCTCGGGCCGTATCGCCTGCTGCGCGAGCTCGGTCGCGGCGGTCAAGGCAGCGTGTGGCTCGCCGAGGACGTGCGTCTGGCGCGCAAGGTCGCGCTCAAGGTGCTCGCCTCGCGCTTCGAGACGGTCTCCGACGATCGCCGCCGGCGTTTTCGGCGCGAGGCCGAAGTCATCGCGCGCATGGAGCATCCGGGCATCTGCCCGATCTACGACGCCGACATCGACGCGGACACGCCGTGGATCGCGATGCGCTACGTCGAGGGCTCGACGCTGGCGCAGATCCTCGGCGAGTCGCGCCGCGCGCGCGACGCGGCCGAGACGCCGAGCACGCGCCTCGAGGATTCTCCCGACAGCGAGGTCACGTCGGAGTGGCCGCCGAAACGCGCGCTCGACGTCCAGCGCACGCTGCTGCTCTTCGAGCGCTGCGCGCGCGCGCTGCACGCCGCGCACGAGGCCGGCGTCATCCATCGCGACTTCAAGCCGGGCAACGTGATCGTCACGCCCGACGGCAAGCCGGTGATCCTCGACTTCGGGCTCGCGCGCGACGAAGGCTCCGATCAAGGCTCGATCACCGAGACGGGCGATGTCTTCGGCACGCCGGCGTACATGTCGCCCGAGCAGCTGCGGCTCGCCTCGCACGAGCTCGACCGGCGCACCGATGTCTACTCGCTCGGCATCGCGCTCTACGAGGCGCTCACGCTCGAGCGACCGTTCGCGCACGAAGCGAAGGCCGCGCTCTACACCGCGATCCAGAGCGATCCGCCGCGCGATCCGCGCGATCTCAACGACGCGCTGAGCCTCGACATCAAGGTCGTGCTCGAGACCGCGCTCGCCAAGGAGCGCCAGCATCGCTATCCGAGCGCGCTCGAGCTCGCCGAGGACCTGCGCCGCATCCGCGAGTACGAACCGATCCACGCGCGACCCGCGGGCTGGACGCTGCGCCTGCAGCGCTGGGCGCGGCGGCATCCGGCGCTCGCGATCTCGGTCCCCGGGACGATCGTGGCGCTCACCGCCGGGCTGCTCGTGACGTTGAGCCTGTTGCGCGCCGAGAAGCGCGCCGTCACCGAGAAGACGGCCGCCGTCAAGCGCGCCGAAGACGCGCTCGCCGCCGAGAAGACGGCCTTGAGCTACGCCGTCGGCAGGCACCTCGCGCAACGCTGCGAGGCACTCACGCCCACGGATCCGACCGCGGCACTCACGCTCGGCATCGAGGCCGTCGAGCGCGCGCCCAACGATCTCACGCGCGCGGCGCTGCTCGGAGCGTTGCAGAACTGTCGGCTGCGCCTGCAGATCGGCTTTCGCGAGATCGGCGGGTTCGGACAGGACATGGCGCTTTCGCCCGATGGAACGACGCTCGTGGTCGCCCACCGCGAGAAGGTCGTGAACCTGTTCGACGCGCGCGATGGCCGGCTCTTGAAGTCCTTGCGCGTCACCGGAGGTCCGGCGCAGGCGGTGGCCTGGTTGTCGACGACGCAGATCGTCGCCGCCTACAGCGATCACGAGTCCAAGGACAGCGCTGGCAAGCCGTTCTTCACCGCGGGCCGCGTCGTGACCTGGGACGTTGCGAGCGAGCGCATCCTGGCCGAAGTGGAATTCCCGGCGCGACCCACGCAGATCGAGCTCGACATGCGTGGCTCGCGGTTGCTGGTCTGCGGAGCGAGCGCCGACGACACGTTGGTGTACGCGCTCTTCGACCTTCCGGCGTTGACGGCGACCTGCTCGGGTGCGGTGGGCGCGCTCGCGAGCAGCGGAGCGCGGCTTGCACGCGACGGGCGGTCGCTCTTCGTCTGGTCACCGGGCAAGGACGGCTTGAAGGAGCTCGACGGCGCGGATGGAACGCTGCTGCACTCGTTCGAGCTCGAGCGGGTCTGCGTCGTCGCGGCCAACGAGCGACGCATCGTGGCCGGCTGCGAAGACGGGGGCGTGTACGTGGTCCGGGACGACGAATCGGCGCTCGCTCCGGGTTCCGTCGCCGCGCTGCGCGCACCGAATGCCGCCCAGGCCGCGGACACGAGCGCGGGAGCGCGCCCGCCGGCCGCGCCAGGAACGACGAGGCCCGGGGGTCGGGTACAGAAGCTCGCGATCCACGGTTCGCGGCTGTTGGCTGCGTTCCGCACCGGTGAAGGGAGCACACAAGGCACGCACGTCGTGCACTTCGATCTCGACACGCGCAGAGCGCTGCGCGAGTTGCCTCTGCCCGAGGATCTGGGCATCGTCGATCTCGCGTTCGACGATTCAGGGCAGCGCGTCGCGATCGCGGCGAGCGATCGTTCCGTGCTGCTCTTCGACATCGCGGGGGGCGCACCGACGCGCTTCGCGACCACGTTCTATTCGCCGCAACGCGTGTACTGGTCGCGCGACGGCAAGACGGTCTGGACGCTCCCCAACGCGCAGTACGTGCACGCGTGGCACGCCGACGGCTTGCCCGACGTGCCGCTGCTCGCCCCGCTCGAAGGCGCCCGCACCGACGCGGCTGCGATCTCGTCGGACGGGACGCAGCTGCTCACGGCACGCGGGCACGCTCCCGAGCACAGTTTCGAGCTCTGGGACATCACGGCGGACGGCTTCCGTCCGAGCGCCGTCGCGTGGACGCGTCCCGCGAAGCTGCCCGAGCAGCGAGAGTCCAGCCGCGTTGCGCAGGAGGGTCCTGTTCCGGTGGGTGCGTTCGAGCGCGAGTTCCCCGATGCGATCACGCTGGGCTTCGCTCCGGGAGGGCGCTGGGGTTGGCGCAGCTACGCGTCGGGGACGGACTTCGAGGAGTCGTATCACGGTTCGGGAACAGCCGAGATCCTGCCGTTGCGCGCGGGCATGCGCCCCGGTCCTTCGTTTCTCTCGAACAGCGCGCCGCGCTTCGTCGTGACGTCGAGGGACGGCCGCTGGGTGCTCCTGCTGGATTCCGCAGGCGTCGTTCAGGCGATCGAACTCGGCGACGCGCCCGGGAACGTGCGCAGCTTCGACTTCCGCCCGGGACGCGTCGTGGTTTCCGTCGCGATCGACGCGCAGAGCCGCAATGCCGCGCTCGGACTGGTCGACGGCGAGGTGCTGATCGTGGAGCTCGCCACTGGAGCCGTGGTGCGCACGCTGAACGATCCCTCGGTGCAAGCCGTGGCGTCTCTGGTCGCGTTCCGTCCGGAATCCGACGAGCTGGCGAGCTTCCACGAGGACCTGAGGCTGCGCGTCTGGAACACGCAGACCGGCGAGCTGAAGGCGCTGCGCGCGAACAGCGACGGCAAGCCCGGCAACTTCGAGCTGCTCTTCCCGCCGCGTTCCCTCGAGTACTCGCGCGATGGGCGTCTGCTGCTCGTCACGGGCCGGAACGGCGGCGGTGCCGTGCGCATCTTCCGCACCGACGGATACACGGCGATCACCTACCAATCGTCGCACAAGCGCAATCTGAGCGCGGGCGAGTTCAGCGCCGACGGACGTTACGTGCTCACCGCCTCGCGCGACGGGAGCGTGCTCGTGCGCGAGAGCGTGACGGGCCGCGTGTTCGTGCGTCGGGAATTCCCGGGTCGAGCCGTGCGTTGCGCCCACTTCGACGGACGCGTCGACGATCCGCACATCTTGACGATGACGGACGACGGGGCGATCCAGCTTTGGCCGATGGATCCGCTCCCGTCCGCGCAACGTCGCTTCCAGCGCAAGCTCGACGGCTGGGAGCTCGACCGCGAGAAGGAAGCCGCGCTGCCGCTCGAGTACCCATAGGAATGGAGCGCGCGGACGACGCGGAACTCTGCCACTCCTCGTCGCGTCGAAGTTTCTCGCAGTTTTCCTTCCAGGCCGGGCGGGCAGGGTCACCTCACCCTGCCCCACCCCGCCGAAGCGGTCATCGCAAGGTCGAGCGGACCTGCCAGCGAATTGCCGCATTCGACGGGGTGGGATACCTTCGGTCCGGCAGTTCCGAGAGGCGGTTTGCGCTCATGACCCCCCTGTTCGACACCGATGACGCCCGCGCTCCTCGAGGGCGAACCGTCTCGACCCCGTTGTTCTTCGTCGCGCTCGGAGCGCTGAGCGTCGCGCCCGCGCGCGCGCAGCTGCTCTTCTCGATCGACTACAAGGGAGCGCGCAGCGCCGCGACCGCCAGTGGCGGGATCCTGGGTCCGATCCGCGAGTCCGACGTCCTGCTGCCGGCGGGCGGCAGCCCTGCTTTCCACACCACCACCACGCCGCAGATCGCATTCACGGGAGCGCAGCTCGGCTTGCCGCTGTACACGAACTGCTCGAGTCCGTCGCCTGGTTTCCCCTGCCGCATCGAAGTCGATGCACTCTCGACCGGCCGCGACAAGCCGTTCAATCAGAACGCCGTCGCGACGACGCGCACCCATCTGTTCTTCTCCGTCGACGTCCAGGCCGTCGGGCGTCGATCCGGCGCGGCGCCGACGATGTTCACCGAGGCGCAGGTGCACGAAGCGGCGGCCGACATCTTCGAGCTCTACGACGTGGCCATTCCACCGCTCGACATCGGAGCGATCGCGCCCCGCAACGTGCTGGTCATCGATGGCAACGGCTCGTCGGGTCCCTCGGGATTCACGCGTCGCGGGCTCGGGTTGGTGGAGCCGCACGCGGTTCCCGTCCCGCCGCCGCCGCCGTCGCCGCCGTACTTGATCGGTGGAGACGACGTGGATGCGATCGTGCTGCATCCGGCGGGACAGCCCATGCCGTTCATGTTCTTCTCGCTCGACGCGGCGTTCCTCGATCCGCTGACGGGGATACCCAACTCGGGTTCGGCCGCGGCGCTGGGATCGCTGTACCAGCCAGGAGCCGTGCTCGTCGTGCAGCCCGGAAGTGGCAATCCGCCGTCGGTGTACGCAGGCACCGACACGCTCGGTCTCGACATCTTCGGCGTCGGGACGGACGACCTGGACGTGCTGATCCTCTTCGAGAACGGCACGCCCGGCTACCAGAAGTCGCAGGCGCCCTACGACTGGCTTCCCGGCACTCCAGGCCAGAAGGACATGCTCATCTTCTCGCTTCGGCGAGGTTCGGCGCTGATCAGCAATCAAGTGCCGGACAGCGAATTCGGCCACCCGATCGAAGCGGGCGACTTGCTGCGACCTCCGTACGGTTCCCCGCTCGCGACTTCTCCGCCGGGGATCTGGATCGCGGCGGAGAATCTGGGGCTGCGCACGCATCGCTCGGCGCCGATGGCGGTCCCCGAAGGCGACGATCTCGACGGCGGTGCGACCGGGGATCTCTGCTACGACTGCAACAACAACAACATCGAGGACGCGGTCGACATCTCGACGGGGTCGTCGGTCGACATGAACGGCAATGGCGTGCCGGATGAGTGCGAGACGTCGACCACGACGCAGTGCGACTGCCCGATTGGTGCTCCGCCGCCGTGCGGGAATTCAGGAGCGGTGGGGCACGGGTGCGCGAACTCGGCGTTCCCGGGTGGTGCGCTGTTGACGGCGACCGGGCCGTCGAGCGTCGCGTTCGATGGGTTGACGTTGAACGCGTCGGACATGACGGGGTCGCTCGCGATCTTCTTCCAGGGTGCGTCGAGTCTTCCGCCGGCGATCATCGACGACGGGATCGGGTGTGTCGGCGGGCCGATCATTCGACTGGGGAACAAGTCGACGGCGGCGAACGCGAGCTCGTATCCGCAAGGCGGGGATCCCTTGGTCAGCGTGCGCGGGATGATTCCGGCGATCGGGGGGATCTACTACTACCAGTGCTACTACCGCAATGCGGTGGCGACGTTTTGTCCGCCAGCGACGTCGAATCGGACGAATGGGATCGAGGTGGTTTGGTTCCCGTAGCGATGCGTTGAGTACGGTACACGGCATCTTTCTCTCCGAGTCGCCCTCGGGCGGCTGCGAGCGCTTCGACGCGGGCGAATCGGGGAGAAAGATGCCGTGTACCGTACTGTGGAGCGCGGGGCGGTTGAGCTCGAGGCTTGCGGGCTTGCGATGGGTGTGGAGCGACCGTGACGCCTCGTGAAATGCGAGAGCCGTGGACCGGCGCTCGTTGACACGCTCACGGCCCTTCTTCGCCGACGCGCGCCGAGTTCTGGGCTCCTGGTCGCGTCGCCGTTTCCGATCGGGGTGGACACAAATCGGCGTTTTCGTTCCATCCGTTCGCTCGCGGCGCACTGGGTCTCGCGGGCCTGCGTGATGTGTCGCCACTTCGGCGCGCACGGTCGCGGGCGGTGAGGTTGAAACATGGCTCCCCTATCGCGCCCTTTGCTCCATTCCATCGGTTCACGCGTTCGACGCGCTGCACGCGCGCGGGCGCGGCGTTCGTTGCCCGTTGCGCTCTTTGCGAGCGCGTGTGGCGTCTTCGCTGGCCACGCATCGGCGCAGATCCTCTTCTCCGTCGACTATCGCGGGCCGACGATCGGAACGCCGGTGCCTTGCGCGCCGGGCCTGATCACGGCCGGTGACATCCTGTCGGTGCGTCCGCCGTTCGTGTGCGGCGCCGATGTGCCGATCTACGGGCCCGTTCCGCCGCCGGATGTCGTCATTCCTGGTGGTCCGTTCGCTCTCGGTCTCGGCGTGCCGACGATCGGTGGTTGCGTCGGCGTCGGACCGGGTGTGCCTTGTCCGGCGGAGCTCGATGCGTTGTCGATGGGACAAGAACCCTTCCTCGTGCGCGGCATCCTTCCCGCGGGAACGTTCGTGTTCTCCGTCGACGAATGGGCGGTCGGCCGTCCCGGCTCGCCGCTCGCGCCGAACGTGTTGAGCGAAGCGGGCGTGTTCGACAGCGCGGGCGACGTGTTCGAGGCGGGCGTGATCCCCGCGTATCCGATGCCGCTGCCCGCGTTCCCGCCCGCGCCGGTGCCGGGAAACACGGGACTCGTCGACGGCAACGGGCTCGTGAGCCCGACGGGAGCTCACTATCCCGGCCTCGGCATCCTCGAGCCGCGTCCCGCGTTCGCCGGTGCCGGAGCTCGGCCCGGCGACAACCTCGACGCGCTCGACATGGACACCGTCGGTCCGACGACGGGCGTCTTCTTCTCTCTCGACGCGGCGTTCTTCGATCCGAACTTCGGCGTGCCGAATCTCGGCAGCGCGGCAGCGAACGGCTTCCCCGCCGCGGCGGTACTCGCGACTCTGGTCCCGGGTGGTCCGCCGGTCGTCTACATCCCGCCGCTCGCGCTCGGTCTCGATCTCGCGGGTCCCGGCACGGACGATCTCGACGCGCTCGCGTTCGCGGAGAACGGTGTCGCGGGATACCAGGCGGCCGTCGCGCCGTACGCCTGGGGCCCGGGCATCGCCGACATGGTCGTGTTCTCGGTGCGGCGCAACTCGGCGGTCGTCGGCGTGATCGCCAGCGGTCCGATCGCGCTGCCGATCAGCGAAGGCGACCTGCTCATCCCGCCGACGGGCGCTGGTCTGCCGCCGCGCATCTTCGTGCCGGCCGAATACCTGGGACTCGCGACGGTCCGCTCGGGTGCGCTGCGCAACGACGAGCTCGATGCGCTGGACATCCGCCGTCCGCCCGCTACCGCGATCGCGTTCTGCCACGGCGACGGCGACGTCATCGCCTGCCCGTGCGGCAACAATGGGACTCCGGGCAACGGCTGCGCGAACTCGGCGTTCGCGAGCGGAGCTTCGTTGAGCGCGACGGGCGTCGCGAGTGTCGCCTCGGACTCGGTGAGCCTGAACGCCGCGAACATGACCGGCTCGATCGCGATCTTCTTCCAGGGCGCGACGCAGCTCCCGCCCTTCGTCGTCGACGACGGCATCGGTTGCGTCGGCGGACCCGTCGTGCGCCTGGGCGCGAAGGTCGTGGCGGCGGGCTCGGCGAGTTATCCCTCGACCACGGATCCGTCGGTGTCCGTGCGCGGCGGAGTCCCCGCCGTCGGCGGCACGTTCTTCTACCAGACGTTCTATCGCAACGCGGTGGCGACGTTCTGTCCGCCGGCGACGAGCAACCGCACGAATGGGCTCATGATCCTCTGGGCGCCGTGACTTGGCTGGACGCGTCGAGCCCGGTCGACACTCGTCCATTCGAGCTGTGAAGAGCCGGCCGCGGAGCACGTGCTTCGCGGCCCTTTCGTTCACTCGCGCCGCGCGCGAGCCCGGCCGGAAGGCGGGGCCGGAGCTCGCGCCATCGCGCTCGAGCTCCGTGCGGACGTTCGCGCCTCGCGCACTTCGGCGGAGTCCGCGCGCGCACATGGCGACGCAGACCCCGTTCGTCGAGCCGCAGCCGCGCGACCGCGTGCGCGCGAGCTGCTACGATGCGCCGTCCTCGTGACCGCGACGGAATCCAAGCGCCACGCCTGCCTCGAGCCCGGGCTCTCGCCCGAGCAATTGCAGCCCGGAACGCGCATCCGCAAGTCGAAGGCGGGCCGCTGGCGCGCGCTCGTGCTGCTCGCGGTGAACCTCGCGATCGTCGGGCACTTCGCGCACTGGTGGACGAGCGGCGAGACGCTCTCGCCGCTCGAGCCGTCGGAGTCGATGGCCTTCTCGAAGGAAGGCATCGTCAACGCGGGGTTGATCTTCTTCGCGCTCACGATCGTCGGCACGCTGATCTTCGGGCGCTGGTTCTGCGGCTGGGCGTGCCACATCGTCGCGCTGCAGGACGCGTCGTATTGGCTGCTGAAGAAGCTGCGCCTGCGCCCGCGCCACGTCGATCTCGGCGTGCTCGGCTGGGTGCCGTGGCTCGCGTTCATCTACATGTTCCTCATGCCGATCGCCTATCGGCTCGTGATCGGGCTGGGCCTGGCGAAGAGCGAGCTCGCGCTGACGACGACGGATTTCTGGGCCACGTTCCCCGATTGGCTCACGGCGGTGCTCACGTGCCTCGTCGTCGGCTTCGCGATGGTGTGGTTCCTGGGCTCGAAGGGTTTCTGTTCCTACGGTTGTCCGTACGGCGGCATCTTCGGGCTCGCGGACCAGCTGGCTCCGCTGCGCATCCGCGTCACGGATGCGTGCTCGGGTTGCGGTCACTGCACGGCGGTGTGCACGTCGAACGTGCAGGTGCACCAGGAGGTGCGCGACTGGAAGACGGTCGTCGACTCGGCCTGCATGAAGTGCATGGACTGCGTCAGCGTGTGCCCCAAGGACGCGTTGTACGTCGGCTGGGGCGCGCCCGCCGTGCTCACGAAGTCGCGCGCGACGAGCGCGCCCGCGCCGAAGAGCTCCAAGCGCGCGGCGTGGGTCGAGCTCGCGCTGCTCGCGGGTTTCTTTGCGGCGACGATGTTCGTGTTCCTGGTCTCGAATCCGCGCCAATTCGATCTGCTCGGACCGATGGTGCTCGTGTTGACGGCGTTCTCCGTGCTCGTCGCGCTGCCGTTCCGCGGCAAGTCGCGCCGTCGCGGCGAGTACACGGTCGCGGAGGAGATCGTGCTCGCGCTCGCGTTCCTGTTCGCGATGCAGGGCATCCACGGACAGCACATCACGGTGCACCTGCCCGGATCGGAAGCGATCGTGTTCCCGTTCCTGTTCGCGCTCGGACTGTCGGCGACGCTCGCGTACTTGCTCGTGCAGGCGTGGCGCGTGCTGCGCAGGTCGAATCTGTCGCTCCAGCGGATCGCGCTGCGCACGAACGGACGCGTGCAGCCGGCGGGCGTCGTGTTGAACGGGCTCGCGATCGGGCTGGTCGGGTTGCTCGGGTGGAGCGGATGGTCGCGAGCGGGAGACGTGCGCGCGGAGTATCGAGAGCTCGTGGCGCAGCGCGAGGAGGCCCAGTCTCACGAGCGGAATGCGCGCGTGGCGCAGGAGCACTTCAACCGCGGCCTGGCGGCGGCGGACAAGGAGCGGTTGGAGGAGGCCTTGGGTGAGTTTCGCGCGGCGGTCGAAGCGGCACCGGCGTTCATCCAGGCGCGCGAAAACATGGCCGGGATGCTGTGCGCGCTCGGGCGGTTCAGGGAAGGGATCGAGCAGTATCAGATCGCGTTGAAGCAGAACCCGGGGGATGCGGACACGCATGCGTACGTGGCGCGGGCGTATCTGGCGATGAACGACTTGAAGTCGGCGCGGGTGGAGTTGGAGAAGGCGGTGGAGTTGGCGCCCGAGCGGGCGGAGCTGCACGCAGCGTTGGGAGAAGTGTGTGGCGCGCTCGGGGATCGGGAGTGTGCGGAGCGGGAGGAGAAGAGGGTCAGGGAGTTGTTGGAGGCGGCGCAGAACGGGAACGCCAACGGCAAGTGAGGCGGCACGGCGAGTTGTGGGGCAACAGGAGGGCCGGCGGGCGCGGCGGTGCGTGAGAGAGGCGCGGCGCTGGGGGAGGTTCGGGGAACACTCGTGGTTCGGGGTGGTCCGCGGCGGACCACCCCTTGGGGCGGAAGGCGGAGCGGGACGAGTGGGCGCGTCGATGGCTGCGTTGGCAGACTTGCGGGGAGAGTTCGTGATCTGCCGTCGTCGGTGGTGAAGGAGGGTGAGCGTGAAACAGTGGCCTTCGTTCGTTGCGTTGTCGCTGGCGGTGATCGCGATCGGTTTGGGATGGACCGCGCGCGCGCCCGGGCGGCAGCCGGACGTGCCGAGCGCGGCGGTCGATCTCGCTCCGCTCGTGGCGCGCATCGAGGCGCTCGAGAGGCGGCTGACGGAGAGCGAGCGGGTGGTGGCGCATCCGTCGGTGGCTCCGTTGTCGGCGCCGGTGCGCGAGAGCGCGCAAGCGGCTCCGTCGACGACGAAGGACGAGTTCGAGGAGCGACTGAAGCGCCTGGAGGCGCAGTTGACGCAGTTCGCGACGAATCAACAGCCCGTGCGCGGCATTCCGGCCGCTCCACTGCCGAGCGAGCGCAAGGTCGACCTGGGCGAGTTGCACCGCACGGTGCGCGATGCGACGCGCACGGAGGACGAGCGCCTGAGCGCTCTCGGCAATCTGCGCGGTCAGCGCGAGGCCGACGGCAGCGATGCACGCCTCGCGGTGCTCGACGAGATGATCCTGCTCGCGCAGACCTCGACGAATGCGAAGACGCGCGCCGACGTGTGGCGGCAGATGAGCCACGTGACCGATCCGCGGCTCAAGCGGCCGTTGCTCGACGCGCTCTCGTTCGATACGAGCGCGAAGTCTCGGGAGGAGGCGGCGGAGACGCTGGCGGACTTCCTGCCCGACGCGCAGGTCGACGCGGCCCTGCGCGCGGCGGCGCAGAACGACACCGACCAGGGCGTGCGGCGGCAGGCGGGCGCGTCGCTCGCGGGCGGACGCTAGCGAACGGAGCGCGGCGCGTTCACAGCTCGCTCAGCGTGCACTTGCGTCCTTCGTTCTGCTTCACGAGCCACTTCCGCAGCGGCTCGAAGTAGTCGACCATCGCCTTGGCCGAGAGGTCGGAGCCGGTCTTCGACTTCAAGAGCTCGCGCCAGTCCGCGCTCGCGCCGGGCTCCATGAGCGACTTCAGGAACGCGCCCACGTCCTTGCGCCCGAAGTAGTTCGTGTCGTGCGGATCCTCGTGCAGGATCTCGCGCGCGATGTGGTCGTGCAGCTGGAAGAGCAGCACGAAAGAGAGCGCGTAGTCGTAGTACGCCGCGGGATCGTCGTTGACGTGCGTCTTCGTCGCCGGGTCGCAGAAACGCTCGTCGCGCGGCGAGGGCGGTGCGATGCCCTGGTAGCGCGCGGCGAGCTCCCACCAGCGCTGGTTCCAGCGCTCGGGCGGAAGCTTGTCGAAGTAGAGCTCCTTCTCCCAGAAGTACATCGTGCCCGTCGACCAGGGGATGAACACGACGTAGTTCAGCGCTTCCTTGAGCAGGAGCTGCATCGGATCGGGTTGTTGCGATCCGACGTCGAGCCCCGACGCCGCGATGAAGCGCGGCTGCAGCGCCGCGAGCCCCATCAGCGAGCCCATCGCCTCGTGGTACGCGCGATTCGCGCCGTCGCGCAGCAGCACGGGCACGCGCGGCGTCGAGTAGGACATGTAGTAGTAGACGTGACCGAGCTCGTGGTGCGCCGTCTCGTACCACTCCTGATTGCCCTCGAGGCTCATCAACGAGCGCACGTCGCGATCGAGATCGATGTGCCACGCGCTCGCGTGCGTGTTCTTCTTGAACCCCGCGTCCTTGGCGACGGGGTAGAGCGACGACTTCTGCCAGAAGCTCTGCGGCAACGAGTCGAAGCCGAGGCTGACGTAGAAGCGCTCGCCCTGATGGATGACCCAGTCGGGACCCTTCTTCGCGACCGCGGCGTCGAGGTCGTAGCCCTTGACGTCGACGAGCGCATCCCAGCCCTGCCCCCACCGGTTCGGCAGCCAGTGCGCGGGGATGAGATCGGGAACCGGCTGGTGGAAACGCTTCGCGAGCTCGTAGCGCGCCCAGGTGTGCAGCTCGCGAAACACGGGACGCAGCTCGCGGTTGATGTCGGCGATCTTGGCGCTCATCTCCGGCGTCGTCATGCCGTACTCGGAGACCATGTAGGAGAAGAAGTCGCGGTAGCCGAGCGCCTGCACGGTGCCGTTGCGCAGCTCGCGCAGCTCGGCCAGGCCGTTGCGCAACGCGGGACCGACCTCCTTCGACGCCTCCCAGATCTTGCGGCGCTTCTCGAGGTCCTGCTCGTGCTTCAAGCCGTCGTCGATCTCGTTGGGCGTGACTTCCTTCCCGTCGAGCTCGAACGTGAAGCCGTAGAGCGTCTCGGACTGCTTCGCTTCGGCGGCGATGCGTCGCTTGACGAGCTCCGGCACCGTCTGCGGGTTGCTCGCGGCCTTGAAGAGCACGGCTTCGAGCTCCTTCTGCGTCACCGGCTCGAGCGCCTCCTTGTTCGCGAGCAGCGCGCGCGCCTGGGAAATGTTGGCGGCGCTGCCGGTGAAGGCCGCGAGCGCTTCGTTGGCGGCTTGCAGGCGCTTCGCGTTCGTCTCGTCGCCTTCGACGATGTGCGTCTGCGAGGCCCACTCGGCCTCGGAAGAAGCGGTATACAGCGTCTTGTAGTGGTCGGCGTAGTCCGCGAGGAACACGGCCGCGGCGCGTTGCGCGCCCGGATCGACGCGTCGAGACTGCGCCTGCGTCGAGGAGTGACACGCGCTGGAGGAAAGTGCCGCCAGGCAAAGACTGAAACGGAGCTTCGAAGTCATGCGCGCACGGTAACCCGCGCGCCAACTCGCGGCCAACAGGGCGCGTAGGGCGTGTGCTAAGCTCCCCCGGATCATGGTGCAGCGTCTCTCGATCGCCGCGTGCCTCGCCGTTTCGGCGCTCGCGCTCGGCGCGCAGGATCCGGCGCCTGCTCCCGCGCCCAAGGCGAATCCAGCGACGCCCCTCGCGCCCGCGGTCGCGAACGACTCGCCCGAAGAGGCCGAATGGAAAGCGGCGCTGGAGCTGAAGAAGCTCGCGAACTCCGCCAACGACTCCGAGCGCGGTCTCGCGGCGGCCCAGGCCTTCACTGCGTTTCTCGCCGCGCATCCCGCGTCGGCGCACGCCGCCGAGAGCCTCGTCGAGGCCGGAGTGTGCACGATGATCGCCGGGCGCGCGCTGCAGAAGTGGCATCGCAACACGCCCGAGGGCGTGGTGCATTTCCAGCGCGCGCTCGAGCTCTTCGCACGCGTGCCCAAGGAGTACCCCAAGGATCCCGTGGTCGGCCGCGCGTGGTATTGCACCGCATTGGTGGCGATCCAGCTCGACGATCTCGATCGAGCGCTGATCGGACTGTCGACCGTGATCGACTCGTTCGCGTCGAACCGCGAGTACTTCGGCAAGGCGCTCGAACGCCGCGCGGCCGTGTGGCGCCATCGGCTCGAGCCCGCGCGCGCGACCGCCGACCTCGAGCGCTACGTGAAGGAGTTCCCTTCGCAGGGCGGCAGTGCGCAGCCGACGGACGAGCTCAAGGCCGTGCAGCGCTTCAGCGGCTACCTGCGCATGTTCGGCAAGCCCGCGCCGGCGCTGGGCGCCGAGGTGTGGGCCGGCGGTGACGCTCAATCGCTCGCCCAGCTGAAGGGCGAGGTCGTCGCGCTCTACTTCTTCGCGCAGTGGTGCCACAACTGCGAGAACGAGGCGGGCTTCATCCACGAGATGAACGAACGCTGGGGTCCGCTCGGCGTGCACTTCATCGGCGTGACGGATTTCAGTGCCGCGCCGCAGGGCGATCCGGCCGGTCCCAACCCCGCGGATCCGGCCGAGACCCAGAAGGCGCTCGACGTGGTCAAGGCCTACCTCGCGCGCCACGAGTTCACGTTCCCGGTGATGATGGATCGCGGTGCGATGGCGCGCACCTACCAGGCCCGCAAGTACCCCGAGATCGTGCTCGTCGATCGCGAGGGCAGGATCGCCTGGCACGATCATCCCGCGACGCTGCTCGATTCGACGCTCGAGCGCATCCTCTTCGGCGCTCCCGACGCGAAACACGGCGGCGCGAACGCTCCCGCGGATCCCGCGTCCACGAGCGCGCCCGCGCAGGGGCCGAAGTGAGGCGCTTCCGCCGCCTGTGCGTGTTCTGCGGCGCCAACCGCGGAACGCGAGCGGAGTACGCCCAGGTCGCCGAGGAGCTCGCGCGCGAGCTCGCGCGGCGCCAGATCGGCATCGTCTTCGGCGGCGGCAAGGTCGGCTTGATGGGCGCGATCGCCGACGCCGCGCTGGCCGCCGGCGGAGAAGTCGTGGGCGTGATCCCCTACGGACTCCTGGTGCGCGAGGTGGCGCACGAGCGCGTCAAGCCGATGCACATCGTCGACTCGATGCACGAGCGCAAGGCCAAGATGGCCGAGCTCTCCGACGGCTTCGTGGCGCTGCCCGGCGGCTACGGGACCTTCGAGGAGCTGATGGAGATCGTCACCTGGGCTCAGCTCGGCCTGCACCAGAAACCCGTCGCGGTGCTCGATGTCGCGGGCTACTACGAGCCGCTGTTCGCGCAGCTCGATCGCGCTGCGGCCGACGGCTTCCTGCCGCCGGCCAACCGCGAGCTCGTGCTGCGCGCGCGATGTGCGCGAGCTCCTCGACCAGCTCGAGGGCTTCGCGCCGCGCGCGCTGCCGAAGTGGATCGATCGCAAGAGCTCGTGATGCGCGCACGGCGCGGGCCAAGGCCCGCAACCCAGGCAGACGGGCGAAGAGGTCGTGTGCGAGCGCGCGTCAGCACGGCACGGCGCTGCGCGCCGATGAAGTCGCGCCCGAGCGCGCGACGTTGCCTGCGGCGCACGACGCTGGCGCGCCGGCCGCGGCCGTTCGGCCGCACCGAGCTACGACTCGTGGAGATCCTCGCGCGGCGCGAAGATCTCCACGAGTCGTAGCTCAGCGAGCCATGCCCGCGCCGATCGTGTACTTCGACTTCTGCGCGAGCGAGTTGCGGTAGACGCGCACTTCGAAGAGCTTGGGCGGCTCGTTCAAGAGCTCGGCTTCGATCTCGGCGTGCACGTCCTCGTACTCGACCTTGCGCACCGAGAGCATCTTGTAGACGGCCCACACGACACCGACGGGCAGCGGGTCGCTCACCTCGCCTTCCTTCAACCGTTCGACGGCCGCCGCGACGGTCGACGTGACGGTGTCGGGACGGAAGCGGCCCGGCAGCGCTCCGCCGGCTTCGCGCGTGCGCAGGTCGTCGCTCTCCTTGCGCGCGAGCTCGGCGAAATCGGCGCCGCCGCGCGCTCTCTCGACGATCGACTGCGCGCGCACGCGGGCGCGCTCGAAGGCCTCGGCCAGCGCGCGACCGAGCGCGGCCTGGTCGAGCTGGTGGTCGAGCTCCTCGTAACGGCTCGAGACCAGGATGCGCGCCACCTGCTTGCGCACGCCCGTATCGCCGTAGGAGTTCACGTAGCGCAACCGGATCTCGTCTTCGGTGACCTTGCGCTCGCGCAGGATGAGCTTCTCCGCGATCAGATCGGAGCGCAGGCGATGCGCGATGTCGCGCAGGAAGTCCTGCTCCGTCCTGCCCGAGCGCGCGAGGTCTTCGTACCAGCGCTGTCGGCTGCGCCCGAAGTCCGTGTCGATGATGTCGGCCACCCACTGCAGCGAGCGCTGATGGACTTCCTCCTCGCTCACGTCGATGCCGAGCTCGGCAGCCTTGCGCCGCAGCAGCCATTCCTCGACGTAGTTGCGCGCAAAGGTCTCCCCCAGCGTGTTCATCAGCCAGCGTGCATACGTGCCGCGCGAGACGGGTTCACCATCGATCGTGAGCGCGGGCGCGTCGAGACCGGCGAGCTCGGGATCGGGCGTGGCGTCGAGCAGGCCCGGCAGCAACTCGACGCGCACGCCATCGGAGATGCGCTGCTTGACCATCGACACTTCGTCGTCCTCGGGACCGCGCGCGAGCAGCGCCGCGGCGAGCGAACCCTCGACGTCCGCGAGCGGCGTCGTCACGACTCCGCGTACCTTCACGAGCCACCAGCCGCCGCGCGCATAGATCGGTTGCGAGAGATCGCCGGGAGCGAGCTTCTCGACCTCGTCGAGGAAGCTCGACGGCCAGCCGGGATCGGTGAATCCTCCCGTGGGCTCGCCGCGATGGTCGCGCGTGTCGGGATCGGTCGAGTGCTGCTGCGCGAGCTGGCCGAAGTCCGCGCCCGCGACGAGGCGTTCGCGCACCGCGCGCGCGTCGGCGAGGCGCGCCGCGCGCTGCTTCTGGTTCTCGGCCTCCCACTGTGCGCGGTTGTCTTCCGGCCGGGTCTCGACGACGACGCCGAACTTCATCATCAAGACGTCGTAGCGCTTGCCGTGGCGACCGTAGCGCAGCCACCATTCACGCTCGATCTTGTCGCGCGGCACGACGCGGTCGATGGCGGCGAGAGCGCGCGCATTGAGCCGGTCGGACGCCTCCAGCTCGCGCTGGCGCAGGACACCCGCTTCGGTGCGGCCGGTGCGCTCGAGCTCGGCCAGCCAGGCGCTCTTGTCGCCATGGAACGCGCCGCGGATGCGCTCGGAAAGATCGCGTTCGACCGCGGCGGAGATTTCGGACGGTGCGACTTCGACACCGGCGCGGCGCGCTTCGCGCTCGACCAGCCAATGATCGTGGACGAAGCTGCGCGCGAGCGGCTCCCCTTGCGCGCGCAGCAGCCACTCGGCGAAGTCGGCCGCCGGCACCGGCGTGCCGTCGATGACTAGCGCGGGCTCATCGGGCGCGACCGGATCCGCTCGCGCGGGTAGGGATTGCGCCGTCGCAGGCAGAACGTGCCACAGGCTGGCGCACAAGACGAACAAGGCCGAAGCAGCGCTCGCGTCCAGACGGACGGCGAAGCGACGGCCGGGAATGGCTCGCGGAGGATCGGCAGCGGCACGCATCGGCGACGCCGGAGGTGCTCGACGTCCGGCGGGTCGCGCCAACCTACGCTGCCGATCGTTCTGCGACGAGCCGCCGGAACGTAGAACTTGGGGCGCATGAGCGCCGTCGAATCCCCGCGGACCGAACGACTCGGCCCCACGCGCGCGACGCTCGCGCTCGGCTTGCTGGTCGCGCTCTTCCTGATGGGGGCGAGCGCGTGGCTGCGCGTGCACGCTGCCCTCGGCGATCCCAACTTCGACGCATTGCACCCCGAGGGGATGTTGAAGAGCGACCCCGCGCTCCTCTTCTACTTCGTCGAGCGCATCCTGGAGTCCGGCGGCTGGATCCCGGCCGACTTCGGCGCCGAGCCGCGCATCCTCCATCCGGCGACGATCGACGTGCTGGCGCACTTCCCGATGGGCTACGAGCTCGTCGTCGCCTGGTGTTACCGGCTCCTCGGCGGCGGCGTGCCGCTGCACGTCTTCTGCGTGTACGTCGCCGGCGTGTGCGCGAGCGCGGTGCTGCTCGGCGTGTACGGGCTCGCGCTCGAGCTGACTCGACGCGTATCGCACGCGCTGCTCGCCGCGGCGTTGTGGGCCACGATGCTCGCGAACTACCGCACGGTCGGGTTCGTGCTCGTGGGTGAGGACTTCAGCCTGCCGTGGCTCGCGTTGCACCTGTATCTGCTCGCGCGCGCGCGCCGGCTGCGCACGCCGGCCTCGATGGTCGTCTGCGCGCTCGCGTTGGTCGTCGCCCTCTCGACCTGGCACGCGGCGGGCTTCTTCGTCGCGCTCGAGGCGCTCGCGGTGTACGCGTGGTTTCTGCGCAGCGGCGAGAACCCGCTCGCGTTGCCTCGCGCCTGGATCGTGCCGGCGATCGTCTTCGGCGGCACGCTCGCAGTCCCCTTCCTGCGCGGGACGCGCGCGTGGGCTTCGGCTCCCGCGCTCGTGCTCGTCGCGCTGTGGGTCAGCGCGCTCGTCCGACGCCGCGGAGGAGTTCGACGCGGCACCGTGGTCGTCGCCGGCCGCGCTGCCTCGGCCGCGATCGCGGCCGCCGGCCTCGCCTTGCCCGGCGGACAGGCGGAGTACAGCCACGTCTTCGGACTCGTGTGGCACAAGCTCGTGAACGTCGGCGAGCTGCCGGCGAACCCGAACGAACTGCCGGGCGAGGTGCGCCTGATGTGGCAGAGCTCGTTTGCGACCTCGAGCTGGGCGGAGATCTCACGGGCGCTCGGGCTGTCCGCACTGCCGTGCGCGTGGCTCCTCGTCCGAAGCTGGCGCGTGTGGCGCGCGGGAACTGCCCAAGCCGGACTCGGGAGGGATCGCGACCTCGCCGCATGCCTCGGCGGCCTGCTGGCGCTGTCGCTTCCGCTCTCGTGGCTCATCGAACGCACGATCGTGCTCCCGGGGATGCTCGTGCCGGTCGCGGCGGTGCTCGCGCTGCCTTGGATTGCAGTCGGCGGCGTGTCACGAACTCGCGCGGCGACGGCCGTGCTCGCCGGGATCGCGCTCGTGCAAGGCGCCTGGCTCGGCCAGCGCCTCGCTCACTTCCAGAGCGCGTGGTACCAGCCGCCCGAGCGCCAGACGGAGCTGCGCGCGCTCCTCGACGCATTGCCCAGTCTCGTGCCGGCGGACGAAGCGATCGCGACCGACTTCATGAACTCGACGGCGATCCTCGCGCATTCACGCCATCCCATGGTGCTGCAGCCGAAGTGGGAGGACCGCGAGAGCCGCGAGCGCGCGCTCGAGGTGTTCACGACGTTCTTCCAGTCGACGCCGGAAGCGATGCGACGACTGCTGCTCGAGAAGTACCGCTGCCGGTACGTGCTCTTCGATCGCTTCACGCTCGGGAGCGCGTCGATGAGCATCTCGCGCTACGTCGGCGGACTGCCGGCGAACGCGACTCCGCGTCCGGGCACGTGCTGGGCCGAGTTCTCCGCGACCGACGAGGCGCGACTGCGCGGCATCCCGGGTTTCGAGCTCGTCTACCGCAGTCCGCGAACGTTGCGTCGCCCGGACGGTCAGCCGTCGGATCACTACCTTCTCTATGCGATCCGTCCCTGACCGGAACCGGAAGCGCGCGTCTCGCTTGGCGTCGCGTCGCACGCGCGTCTGCGAGCCCTAATTCGGGCCGTCCGAGGCCCGCCGCGGGGTCGCCAGCGATCGACGCCGAGTGCGTAGAACAGCTGCAACCACCGCCAGATCAGCCATTTATAGAAAATTGCAGATTGAGCCCAGTGGGGTATTGCGGAGCGGGTGGGCTCCCGTAGAATGCAATCTCGTATAAGGCCGGGTCGAACGCGCGAGCGCGTGGCTCGCACACGGCGGCTCGACCCTGTTCCCCACCGAGGTTGCCTGACGGCGCCTTCGGTCTTGCACCACGGATTGCACCATGACTTCGAAACTGTTTGCCTCCCTGGCCCTGGCCGGCACTGCCGTCCTGAGCGTCAACGCGCACGCGACCAACGGGAACCAAGTTCCCTGCAGCCTGCTCGTGTACCCCTGCTACGACAACAGCCGTGGCACGGAAACGCTGATCACCGTGACCAACACGAGCCTCGACACGACCCTCGGCGTGGGCAACATCCCGCTGGGCCAGGTCCAGGTCGAGTTCGTCTACATCAACGGTGACAACTGCCTCGAGACCAACCGTACGCGCACGCTCACCCCGGGTGACACGCTGACGGTTCTCGCGTCGGTCGACAACCCGAACGCGGATCGCGGCTACGTGTACGTCTTCGCGAAGCGCAGCGGCCAGGCGATCTCCTTCAATCACCTGATCGGCGACTCGATCACGTTCTCGAGCAACGACTCGAAGGACTTCGACCTCGCTCCGATCTGCTTCACCGCCCCCTCGGCGGAAGGCGCCAACACGGATCAGGACAGCGACGGTCGCCGTGACCTCAACGGCATCGAGTACTCGAAGGCCCCGGATCAGCTGGCGTTCGCCCGCTTCTTCGGCCAGCGCGGTGACCCCGCGCAGGAAGACAACCTGGTCAACGGCGGCCGCAGCCAGCTCTGCCTGATCAACCTGGCGGGCGCTCGCTTCCAGGCCGTGGTCGACTTCCTGGTCTACAACGACAACGAAGAAGTGTTCTCGGCCCAGCGCACGCTGGACTGCTGGGACCGCGTCAACCTCGCCGACATCAACGGTGTCTTCACGAACGACTTCTTGAAGTACAACACCAACCAGAACCCGGGCGAGATCCTGCTCAACGGTCACCTGGGCGGCAACGCTCCGGAAACCGGCTGGTTCACGGTTGACGGCCTCATCGCGAACTCCTCGGCGGACTTCGTGGCCGACCCGGCCATCCTCGGCGCGCTCATCGAGTGCATCTCGGGTGACGGCGGCGCGCAGCTCCCCTGGAACCTGGGCGAACAGGCGAACGGCGACCTGCTCAACCTGAGCATCTTCGCGGACAACAACTGATGATGGTTGAGAGCTGACCCTCCGGCTGCAAGCCGCGGGCAAGGCACCGCTCGGGG
>JBGATX010000251.1:0-6127 GCA_044228975.1 Planctomycetota bacterium
GTTCGTCCAGTCGCCGGTGAAATCGTCACGCCACTGGCCAGCGGGGTTCTTCTTCACGATCAGACCCACGCGCGGCGGAGGCGGATTGGCGCCGTTGAGCGGCGGATTGAAGCCGCCGGGATTGACCGAGTTCGGCGGCGGATTCTGGGTCCCGTACGGGCTCGCGGCGTTGCCGACGATGTTGGGCGGGAACCCGAGGTTGGAGACCGCTCCCCCGCCGAGCACGGTCGAGCTGTTGCCCGACTCGAAGATCGCGACGTACACCTTCGAACCATCGCTCGAGCTCGCGAGCGCGCGCGGGTCCTCGCCGTCGATCGCGATGCGCGTCGGCGCGGTGGCGAGATTCGCCGGATCGAAGACGAGCAGCGTGTTCGCTTGCGAGCAGCTCACCCACGCGCGCTGCGGCGCGCCGGCGAAGATCACGTCGGCGGGCTCGTCGTCCGTGCGCAGGGTCGCGACGACGTTGCCGCTCGCGAGGTCGACGATGCTGACGCTGTCGGAGATGTGGTTGGTGACCCAGGCCTCGGTGTTCGAGCGCGCGCGCACGCTCACCGGATCGAGGCCGACGGGGATCTGCAGCGTGCGCACGGGCTTGCCGGAGGTGAGATCGAAGACCTCGAGGCGATCGTCGGCCGTGTTCACGGCGAGCAGCCGCGTCCCGTCCGGTGTCATGTCGAGCGGATGGACGTGGGGATTCTCCCAGTTGACCAGTCCGGTCTGCGCCCACGCAGGAGCGCCGAGCAGCACGATGGAGACGAATCGACGCCGAAGGGTGGAACCGAGCACGGAGTACCTCGCGCGCAAAGGAAAAGGCCCGCTGGCCGGAGGGGGACGACTAGAAGACTATCCGTGAGCCGCCGAAACGCTCAAGGATCGCCGCTCCGAAACGGCGTGGGGCGCGTGTTACGCTCCTCGCCCGCCCTCCGTTTCCAACGGAGCGAGTCCGAACGCGTGCAACAACGTCCCGAGATCACCTACCCCTGCCCCTGGTCCTACACCGTCGTCGGCGAGGGCGAGAGCGAGCTCATGGCGCACATCGAGCTCGCCCTCGGCGGCGCGGAGCACCGCAAGACGACCTCGCGCCACAGCAAGAGCGGCCGCTACACCTCGATCGAGGTGACGCTGCTCGTGCAGGACGAGGAGCAGCGCCTGGTCGTGTTCCGCGCGCTGCAGGCCCACCCCGCCGTGCGCGTCGTGATCTGAGAGCGCGCGCCGGCTCCGAGCCGCGCGTGCGGCGGAGCGCAACGCCGAGCTCGGCCGTTGCAGGCGACGATCTCGCGAACCGAGGGTGCAACCGCTGTGCAGCGCGCGGTTCCATGCTCTCATGGAATCGCCGCAACGATCTCGGGGGCCACAGCTACTCTGCGACATACGGAGGTTCTCGCCATGTCCGCACGCACGCACGTTCGCTCCATCCTCACGCTGCGCGTTGGCTCCCCGCTCGCTCTCGCTCTGGCCTCGATCGCCGGAGCGTCGCTCGCGGCACGCCCGGTCGTGCAGCACGTCACAGCGCTCGGCGGACAGCGACGCCCGGCCCCCCCCGCGGCGCTGAAACCGTGCGGGCGGGCGTTCTTCGAATCGCCTTTCCTGTCCGTCGGCGCGCAACCGAGCTCCGTCGCGATCGTCGACGTCGATGGAGACGGGAACCTCGACGTCGTCTCGAGCGACGCGGGGCCGGACACCGTCGCCGTGCTTCGGCGCCGGCGCGACGGCTCGTTCGCGCCCGCGGTGGCGTACCCGGTGGCCGTCAATCCCGTGCAGGTGCGCGCGGGAGACATCGACGGCGATGGAGATGCGGATCTCGTCGCCGTCTCGCAGCTGACGGGGTCCCTGAGCTTCCTGCGCAATCAGGGCGACGGGACCTTCGCGCCCGCGCAGAACGTCACGCATCCGAACTTCGTGCTGATCAGCTGCGCGACGCTCGCCGACCTCGACGGGGACGGAGACCTCGATCTCGCGCTCGGCACCCAAGGCTCGAACCTGCTCGTCTTGCTCAACTCGGGCAACGGAACGTTCGGATCGCCCGTGAGCGTCTTCACCGGTTGCTCGGTGCGCGACATCGCGGCCGCGGACCTCGATCTCGATGGTGACGTCGATCTGGTCGCGCCCGGTCAGCGCGGTGTCGACAATGCCTGGGGCGTCGCCTTCTCGCGCAATCTGGGCAATGGGAGCTTCGGCCCCGCGACCCTGCTGCCGGCGGGCAACGGAGCGCGCGCGCTGGTGGTGCTCGACATCGACGCGGATCTCGATCCCGATCTCGCCGTGTGCAACGCCGGCGCGAACTCGGTCTCCGTGCTGCGCAACCTGGGCAGCGGCATGTTCGCGGTGCAGGTCACCTACGCGACCGGCACTATCCCGCTCGCGATCGCCGCCGCCGACCTCGACCGCGACGGCGACCTCGACCTCGTCAGCGCGAACTGGACCGCGAACACGGTCTCCGTCTTGCGCAACCTCGGCGCGGGAACGTTCGCTACTTCGAGCGCATATTCCGTCGGCGCGACACCCAGCAGCGTGGCCTGCGGCGACCTCGACGGCGACGGGAGCATGGACCTCGCGCTGAACGGCGAAGACAACGCTTCGGTGCGCGTGCTCGAGAACGACGGCACGGGCGGCTTCACGCCGCCGCGTCCGACGTACGCAGTCGGATCGACGCCCTGGGGCGCGGTCAGCGCGGACTTCGACCTCGACGGCGACGACGACATCGCCGTGGCCAACTACAACTCGCACGACGTGTCCGTGCTCCGCAACGCCGGCAACGGCGTGTTCTCCGTCGGTCCTCCGCTCGCCGCGGGTGCGTTCCCCCGAGCGCTCGTCGCCGCCGACCTCGACGGGGACGGCGACGCCGATCTCGCCGTCGCCAATCGCAACTCCTCCAGCGTGTCCGTGCTCGAGAACCTAGGCGGCGGTGTCTTCGCGCCGCAGGTGCAGCACGCCGTCGGCGCGCTGCCGCACGGCATCGTCGCAGCGGACCTCGACGGCGATGGCGATCTCGATCTCGCGACGGCGAACTTCGGCTCCCCCGACGCGAGCGTGCTGTGGAACCAGGGCGGCGGCGTGTACGCCTACGCCGACGTCGCGACCGGCGGTGGCAGCTCCAATGCGATCGCGGCCGGCGACCTCGACGGCGACGGCGCGCGCGAGCTGATCGTCGCGGACTTCGGCACGAGCCGGTTGCGCGTGCTGCGCAACCTCGGCGGGGGCGCGTTCGCGCCTGCGATCGACCTCGTCAGCGGGTTCAAGCCCAACGCGATCACCTGCGCGGATCTCGACGGCGACGGAGATCTCGACCTCGCGAGCTCGCACGACGACTCGTACACGGTCGTCGTCTACCTCAGGACGGCCGGACTGAAGTTCAACCCGCAGCCGTACGCGGCCGGAGCGGTTCCGACGAGCGTGCGCGCCGCGGACCTCGACGGAGACGGGGATCTCGACCTGCTGACCGCGAACCAGAACGCGGCGTCGATCAGCGTGCTCGTCAACACGGGTCCGGGCGTCTTCGAGGCGCACGTCGATCACGCCGTCGGCCAGGGAGTCCGGGGCCTCGCGACCGGCGACTTCGACCGCAACGGGCGCCTCGATGTCGCCACCGCGGACTTCGCGGTCAGCATGGTTTCGGTGCTCTTCAACGGCTGCCGCTGAACGCCCCGAACTGCGGCGGCCGCCCGCAGCGACGGTCGCCGCTCGGGGCCGGAATGAACCGAGGCCGTCCCCCGCGCCGCTCGGCGGCTGCGAAGGACGGCCTCGCATGCGCGAGCGGCGGAGCGTGCTCCGCCGCGTGCATCACCAGGTGATGCGGTAGCTGTTGCCCACGTTGAAGGTGAACGGCGGGCAGAACGCCGCCGCTGCATTGCGATAGAAGACGGTGTACGAGCGCACCGCTCCCGATCCGACCGTCACGCCGCCGCGCGCGGAGAGCGTGATCGTCTCCGGCGGGACGGGGAAGCTCGCCGTGCCTCCCGCGAGCGCGACACCGCGCAGGCGGATGAGCGTGCCGCCCGTGCAGGTGACGCCGTCGCCGAACTGGAAGGCGACGGGATCGATCGCGTCGCCCTGGAGGAAGACGCAGATGCCGGTCGCCTGCATGCCCGCGCCGATGAGGACGACATCGTCGTTCGCGGCCGTGCCGCTGATCGTGATGTTCGCGCCCGCGGCGTTGAAGGAGCTCGCGCAGCCGTTGCCGAGCGCACCCGTGTTCGCGCACGGGCAGGCCGTCGTCACGAGCGGATCGACGCCGTCGCCCGCGCAGTACGGACCGTCGTCCGGGCCGATCTGCAGGTCGAGGAACGCGTCGCCGAGATTCACCGCCGCGCCGTCCTTGAGCGTGACGAGGAATCGCAGGACGCCGTCGTCGCCGAGGAACAGATCGTCGGGCTGGAAGCTGCGGATGAAGACGTTGTCGTCGAACATCCCGTTGCCGTTCAGGTCGACGGGATCGCCTTCGCGCACGAGCACCGTGGTCCCGTTCAGCACGAGCACCTCGTCGAGGTTCAAGTTCGGGTTGCTCGTCGTGCCCGTCATGACCCAGTTGCCGCTGGAGTCGCCGTGCAGGCCGCTGAAGCTCGCGCCCCAGTTCTCGCCGCCCGAGATCGGATCGCCGGTCTTCGCGAGCAGCACGCCGTTGCGCACGGCCCAGTCGTCGGTGCCCGGCGACGGCACGTTGCCGCGCACGAACCACGTTCCGTTCGGCAGCATGCGCGCGAACAGGATCGTGCCCACGGTCGGGCCGGTGCCGGCGGCCGGGCTGCCTTCCTGCAACTGGATCACGTCGTCGACGACGAAGATGCCGTCGATCGCCGTGTTCGTGTTCTCGGTATCACCCGTCGCGAACCAGTGCGCGCCGTCGGGCGTGCCGCCGCAGTCGGAGAGGCCGAAGCTGTCCCAGATCTCGGTGCCGATCGCGCTCACGCCCGATTGCCGGAAGCTCGCGTTGCCCTGGAACATCGCCGGATAGCGCGAGCTGTGGCAGTTTCCGATCGGCGTGTTGACGAAGAGGTGCACGCCGCTGTCGAGCAGCTGCACCGAGCCGACCGAGTTGCCGAGCGTCTCGTCGCCCGTCGGATTCGCCGGCACGTCGGTCAGGCCGGTGAGCAAGGCTCCCTGCTGCAACAGTTGCGTGTGCACGCCGCCGACGACGCGCACGAGCTTCTCGAGCGTGTTCGCGACGCCGCCCTTGGCGCGGAAGGAGAGGCCGATGTTGCCCGCGGTGTCCCAGCTGATCGGATTGGGCGTGTCGAAGAAGTCGTACTGCTCGCCGGGGATGCCGCCCTGCATCGGCTGGCCGTCCTGCGCGAAGTTCACGCCGGTGATGCCGCTGCCGAGGATCAGGATCGAATCGAGCGTCGTCGCCTGCGTCGTGCGGCCCTTGATGCACCACTGGCCGCCGTCCTGGCGCACGACGAGGTCCTCGATCGCGAGCCAGTTCGTCGCGACCGGCATGCCGGCCGCGTCGAGCGCGCCGGGAACGACGCCGGTGGGCGAGGCCGCGATCTCGGAGAAGATGACGCGCGGTGTTTGCGCCGCGGCGGCGGTCGCGAGGCAACCGGCGGAGAAGACGGAGAGTGTGGTTCGGCGATGCATGGTGCCTCCAACGAGAGGGATCCGAGTCGAAAGGAAGCGCGATCGCGCGCAGTGCGACCACGCCGAGAGCGCGATCGTAAGCACGACGCTGAAGGCTCGCCTAGCCGGGATCGATGCGCATGCCGCGAGTTCTTCGAGCGCAGCGAGCTCGTACCTGGTTCCAACCGAGCTCTTGCGCTCGGTCTCGCGCGCGCCCGTGCGCGCGGCGCTCAGCGCAGGATCGCGCGGCACGCCGCGAAGTGCGCAGCCTGCTCCGGCGAGTAGCGCGCTCCGCGCAGATCGACGAGGTAGAAATCGCAATGCTCGAAGATCGCGCCGGTGAGATCGCAGCCGCGCAGGTTCGCCTTGCGCGGCGTTTCGGGTGGCAGGCGCTCGAGATCGTCTCGGTCGCGCGAGTCATGGCCGGTCGTGCTCCCCCACTTTGCCGGTACGCCGACGAGCGTGCCTGCGTGAATCGTGGGCAAAGGGAGATGGAGAGAAACGGAGGAAGAGAAGAGGCAACGCGCCACACTCGTGTGCTCCGCATCACGGACCCCGCGCAACGCGCACA
>JBGATX010000252.1:0-6087 GCA_044228975.1 Planctomycetota bacterium
GCGATCGACAGTCCGAGCGCTGCGTAGTCGCGGAAGTAGAGCTTCAGATCCTTGAGCGCGAACGTCCAAGCGAGGGCGAGCATCGTCGAAGCTCCTTTCAAGCGTCGTCGTCGCGCAGGGCGTGACCGGTGAGCGCGAGGAACACGGCCTCGAGGCCGGGCAGCTCCTCGACGACGCGCGCCTCGATCCCGCGCTCGGCGAGCCATGCGCGCGCGGCGACCGCGTCTTCCTCGCGCTTCAGCTCGACCGCGTGCGAGCGCGGAGCACCAGGCAAGCGTTGGAGCTCCGCGAGCGTTCCCTCCGCGAGCTTGCGCCCGCGATCGAGCACGACGATGCGGTTGCAGAGCCGCTCCACCTCGCCGAGCTGGTGCGTCGTGTAGACGATCGTCGTGCCGCGTTCGACGAGCCGCTCGACCATCTCGAAGACGTGGTTGCGCGACTGCGGGTCGATGCCCACCGTCGGCTCGTCGAGGAACACGAGCTCGGGTTCGTGCAGGAGCGCCGCGACGAGGTTCAAGCGACGCTTCATGCCGCCGGAGAAGACGCGCACGCGATCCTCGGCGCGGTCGGCGAGTTGCGCGAGCTCCAGCGCCCACTCCACTCGTTCCCGGGCGCGTTCGCGCGCGAGACCGTGCGCGCGAGCGAAGAACTCGAGGTTCTCGCGCGCGCTCAGCTCTTCGTAGAGCGCGAGCTCCTGCGGCACCACGCCGATGCGCGCGCGGATCGCGCCGGCGTCGCGCGCCGGATCCAGGCCGAGCACGCGCACCTCGCCCGCGCTGGCCTGCGTGAGCGTCGCGAGGATGCGGATCGTCGTCGTCTTTCCGGCTCCGTTGGGGCCGAGCAATCCGAGGCTCTCGCCGCGCCGCAGCTCGAAATCCAGTCCGTCGACGGCGCGCCGCTCGCCGAAGCTGCGTACCAGGCCTCGCACTTCGAGCGCCAGCGTCGTCGCGTCGCCCACCGACCCGCGGCGCGCGTGCGTTCGCCCGTTTCCTTCGTCGGCCGGCTTTCGGGAGGAGCTCATGGCGGCTCTATACTGTCGCGCTCTCGTTCCCGATCCTTCGCTGAAAATGTCCGGCACGTCTCCCGAGCTCCCTTACGACTTCAGCTCGCCCGAGCTCCTGACGCTGGCGTTGACGCATTCGTCGGTCGGGCTGTCGCGCGACAACGAGCGCCTGGAGTTCCTCGGCGATGCCGCGCTCGATCTGGTCGTGGCCGAGGAGCTCTACCGCCATCATGAGGGGCTGCCTGAAGGCGAACTGACCGAGCTCAAGGCCGATGTCGTCTCGCGCCGCACGCTGGCGGACGCGGCGCGACGGCTGGGTCTGCACCTGCGCGCGTCGGTCGGTCCCGGACTGCGTTCGCGCATCCCGCCGCGTTCGGTGCTCGCCAACCTCTATGAAGCGGTGCTCGGCGCCGTGTATCTCGACGGCGGGCTCGAAGCCGCGCGCGCGTTCACGCTGACGACGTTGCGTGGGCCGCTCGAGCGCGTGCGCGCGCGCCGCCAGGCTGCGAACCCGAAACAACGCCTGCAGCAGCTGTGTCAGAAGCACTGGGGCGAGCTGCCCCAGTACGTGCTGATCGAGAGCCGCGGCGAAGCGCACGCGCGCGCATTCCTGGTCGCGTGCGAGATCCAGGGAACGCGACATCCGAGCGCCTGGGGCCGCACGCTCAAGGAGGCGGAGAGCTGGGCCGCGCACGAAGCGTTGTTGCGGCTGGAGATCGAAGGGCAGGCGGCGTAAGAACGCCGGCGCGACGCGCGAGCGCACAGCCTTCCTTGAGCACGGCATCCACCACGTCGCAGGCGAGAACGCTCGCCCAGGAGCTGAGCGCGCTGCCGTTCGCGGAGCTCGAGCGCCTGCTCGCGCGCGTGGGCTCGCGCAGCGAGCTCTCCGTGGGCGGACTGTGGGGCTCGTCGCAAGCGTTCGTGCTCGCGCTGCTTTCGGAGCGCAGGCCAGGGCCGTGGGTTGCGGTGTGCGGGTCCGATTCCGAAGCGGAGAGCCTCGTCGACGATCTCGACGCGTTCGGCGCGCGCGCCGTTTGGCTGCCTGCGCGCGACCCGCATTCGACGCGCGGCCACCAGGCGACGGATCTCGAGCTCGTGCGGCGGCGCTTGCAGGTCGCGCAGCAGCTCGTCGGTGCTCCCGAGGGCCGTCCGCGCCTCGTCGTCGCGTCGCTGCTCTCGCTCTTGCAGCCGATCCCGAGCCCGGGCGATCTCGAACGCGACTATCTGGGCCTGCAGGTCGGCCAGAAGCTCGACGTCGAATCGCTGCTCGAACGTCTGGTCGCCTCCGGCTACACGCGCGCGCCTCTGGCGGAAAAACCCGGCGAAGTGAGCTTGCGCGGCGAGATTCTCGACCTGTACCCGTTCGCGAGCGAGCTCCCGACGCGCATCGAGCTGTTCGACGACGAGATCGAGTCGCTGCGCACCTTCGACCCGATCGACCAGCGCAGCGTCGAGACCTTGCCGCGCGCGCACGTGTGCCTCGCGTCCGACGCAGGCGGCGTCGAGGACGGCGACGGCGTGCTGGCGAGCTCGATGGTCGCGCCCGCCACGATCTACGTGCGCATCGAGCCCCTGCGCATCGACGACGTCGCGGGCGGATTGCGCATCCGCTCGAGCTCGCACGCACAAGCGCTGCACAAGCTCGCGCTCGCGTTCGAACGCCACGCGCGCGTCGACCTGCAGAGCCTGCCGGGACGCGATCTCGACTTCGACACGCGCTCGGTGCAATCGCTCGCCGTCGGCGTGCGCGAAGCGCCGAAGGCGTTGCGCGAGGCCGCGCACGACGGGACGCGCGTGCTCGTCCTGTGCCAGAACGAGGCCGAGCAGCACCGTTTCGGCGCGTTGCTCGAGGAATCGGGCGGCGCGAGCGGCGTGGAGACGCGCGTGGGTTCGGTGGCCAAGGGCTTTCGCGTGCCGGCGCTGCGAGTGCTGGTCGTCAACCACCGCGAGCTCTCGGGCATCGTCGGCCGCCGCGCGGCACCCAAGCAGCACGCGCACTACCGCGTGCGTGCGCTGCAGTCCTTCTTCGAGCTCAAGGCCGGCGATCTCGTCGTGCACGCCGTGCACGGACTCGCGCGCTTCCGCGGCTTGCAGCGCATGGCGCGCGCGGGCGGCGAGGAAGACCACCTGCACCTGGAGTTCGACGACGACGTCAGCCTCTACGTGCCGGTCTCGCGCATCGACGTCGTGCAGCGCTACGTCGGCTCGGGCTCGGCCAATCCGCCGCTCGATCGCATCGGCAGCCAGTCCTTCCGCAAGCGCAAGGAGAAGGTCGAGCGCGCGCTCTTCGACCTCGCCACGGAGCTGCTCGACGTCCAGGCGCAGCGCGCGCTGCGCAAGCGCACGGGCTGGCTGGACGACGACGCCCTCGTGCGCGACATGATCGGTGCGTTCCCCTATGTCGACACGCCCGACCAGAAGACGGTCGATGCCGAGATCCGCGCCGATTTGTCCTCCGACAAGCCCATGGACCGCCTCTTGTGCGGAGACGTCGGCTTCGGGAAGACCGAGCTCGCCGTGCGCGCCGCGTTCCGCGTCGTCAACGGCGGCGGACAGGTGGCGGTGCTCGTGCCGACGACGGTGCTCGCGCAACAGCACTACGAGACCTTCAGCGAGCGCATGGCCGACTTCCCCGTCGAGGTGGCCGAGCTCTCGCGCTACGTCACGGGCCAGGAGGAGAAGGACGTCATCGCCAAGCTCGAGCTCGGCGAAGTCGACGTCGTCATCGGCACGCACCGTCTGCTCTCGAAGGACGTGCGCTTCAAGAACCTCGGCCTCGTGATCGTCGACGAGGAACAACGCTTCGGCGTGCAGCACAAGGAGCACTTCAAGAAACTGCGCGCACACATCGACGTGCTCACGCTCACCGCCACGCCGATTCCGCGCACGCTGCACATGTCGATGGCGGGAGTGCGCGACATCTCGGCGCTCACGATCCCGCCCGATGGCCGGCAGGAGATCGACACCGTGCTCGGCTACAGCGAGGACGACGAGCGCATCCGTTCGGCGCTGCTGACCGAGAAGAACCGCGGCGGGCAGGTGTTCTTCCTGCACAACCGCGTCAGCTCGATCCAGAACACGGCGCTGCGCCTGCAACGGCTCGTCCCCGAATGCAGCTACGCCATCGGCCACGGACAGATGGGCGCGCGCGAGCTGAAGCACGTCATGGACGTCTTCACGCGCGGCGAGGTGGATGTCCTGGTGGCGACGACGATCATCGAGAGCGGTATCGACATCCCCGCCGCGGGCACGATCATCATCGATCACGCCGACCAGTTCGGACTGTCCGAGCTCCATCAGCTGCGCGGCCGCGTCGGGCGCGGCAAGCACAAGGCCTGGTGCTACCTGCTCGTCGAGCAGTGGAAGCCCCTGCAACAGGACGCACGCGAGCGCTTGAAAGCACTGGAGGAGATGCGCCAGCTCGGCGCGGGCTTCCAGATTAGCATGAAGGACCTCGAGATCCGCGGCGCGGGCAATATCCTCGGACCGCAGCAATCGGGTCACATCGGCGCGGTCGGCTACGACATGTACTGCCGCTTGCTCAAGCAGACGATCGAACGCGTGCAGGCTGGCGGCGAAGCCGACGCCGCGCCGACGGACCACGCCGAGGAGCACGGCGCGGAACTCGAGATCGGCTTGCGCGCCTTCCTGCCCGCCGACTGGGTCGCCGACACGCGCGCGCGCGTCGAGCTCCTGCGCCAGTTGTCGACGATCCGCACCGCCGACGACCGCGAACGCGCGCAAGCGATGCTGCGCGACCGCTTCGGACGCCTCCCGGAGGAGGCCGAGAACCTGCTCGACCTCTTCGCGCTCAAGGCGGAGCTCGAGGAGCTGCGCATCCGGCGCCTGGCGTGGCGCGAAGACGTCTACCTGATCGAGTACGAGGACCGCGTGGCCCTGGAGCAGGGCCTGGATCTCTCGCGCGTCGAACTGCGTCCGTTGCGCACCGGGATCGCGCATCTGGTGATCCCGCCGAAGCAACGCAACGCGCGCGCGGCGCTCGCCTGGTTCCGCTCGCTCTTGAAGACGTCCCACGACGCGCGGAGAATCGCCGGGCCGAAACGCGCGCCGTGAACCTCCTCTCCCTGATCGCTGTGACCTTGCTCCAGGATCCCTCCGCGCCGCCGGCGAGCGGGGCGGCGCAGCCCGCGCGCTCGTCCGAATGGCGCGTCGTCGACGCGGCGATCGTCGTCGTCAACGAGGACATCATCACCATCGGAGCTCTCTCGCGGCAGGTCGCGCGGCGCGTGCGCGAGCTCAACATCCGCGACGACAACTCGGCCGTGCAGCGCGTGTGGAACGAGGTCGCGACGGCGGCCGTCAGCTCGCGTCTCAAGGTGCAGGCCGGCCGCAACATGGGATTCGACGAGGCGCAGATCGACCGCTACGCGCGAGACGACTTCGAGCGCTTCACCGAACGCCAGGGCGGCGTCGTGGGCCTGACGAAGTTCCTCGAGAGCGAGAACCTCCCCGTCGACGAGTTCCGCGACTTCCGCCGCGACCTGATCTATGCCGAACTCTGGGAGGACTCGATCACCGGCGAGGGAGTCTCGACCGCCGCGCGCCCCAGCCGCGACCGCTACGTGCGCCCGGGCAGCCTGAGGTTCGAATACAACCTCGCCGGCGAGATGCCGGGCCGTGCCGAGGCCATCGGCGGGCACGGCGAGCAGATCGACTTCGAGCGCGTGGTCGTGCCTTTCGACGATCGAGATCCCGGGGCGCAGGCGCGAGCGAAGGACCTCGCGACGTCGCTGCGCCAGCGCGCTCTCGACGGCGAGGATCTCGGCCAGCTCGTCGAGAAGAGCGGGCTCGACAAGGACAGCTTGCAGCGCTCGGGCTCGACGGAGATCGCGACGGCGCGCCGCGTCTATCCCGAGGCCGACAGGTTCTTCGTCAGCGCGCGTCCGGGCGAGATCTGCGAGCCGATCCTGATGAACCGCCGCGACAAGCACGGATACATGCTCCTGCGCATGGATGCGCGCCAGCCGGCCGAGATCCCGCCGCTCTCCGACGTCGGCGTGCAGCGCAAGGTCGCGTCGATCTGCCAGAAGGAGTTCGACGACTTCCGCAAGGAGATCGCGCGC
>JBGATX010000253.1:0-6003 GCA_044228975.1 Planctomycetota bacterium
GGCGAGGCGCACTTGGGCGGGCTCGAGGCCCAGGTCCGCGAGCACGGGCACGAGACCGCGGATCTGGATCGGGACGAGCATCGCGCGCAAGGACGGCGCAGGAGTCTAGTGGGCCGATGCGGACCTGGCGAGCGTCGCGCGTGCTACTCCGGCAGCGTCTCGCGGTCGGCGCGCAACGCGAGCGAGAGCCCGAACGCGCGCTCGTCGTCCGCGCAGAACACCGAGTGCATGGCCGTCAGCAGCAGACCGTGGTTGGGCAGCAGGATCACGTCTCCCGCCTCGAGCACGGCCGCGTGTCCGCCGTCGGCGAGGAACGACGTGAACTCCGGCCCGCGATTCACGAGGCCGCAGAGTTCCCCGCAGCCCGGCCGCGAGATCTCGCCGAGCAGCTTGTCGTCGTCCGCGAGGATCGCGAGCGCGCGGCGCCAGTCGTTCGCGCGCGGGAAGAGCTGCGCGCGCACCCAGCCGAACTCGCCGCTCTCGAGCAGCGCCGCGAACTGGCGCACGCGCAGCGCGAGGTCCTCGGTCGAGAGCGCGAGCCAGGCCGTGCGCCCGGAGAGCTGCAGGTAGCACACGCCGAGTTGCCCCGGGCCGAGCTCCGTCTGCGTGTCGTCGGGGAACGCGTCGTGGTGGAAGAGCGCGCCGCCCTCCGGGCTGTTCCAGTAGGCGATGTGTTGCGTGAAGAGGATCGGTTCGCGCGTGACGCGCTCGACGAAGGGCACGATCACGGGATCGTCGGCGATCAGCGCGCTGGCGGGGAAGCAGAGCTCGGCGAGCTCGGCGGTCAGACGCTGGCGCTCGAGATCGCGACTCGAGTCATCGCTGCCCTCTTGTCCGAACGAGACGCGCACGCGCAGCGAATCGTCGCCGTCGAAGTCGGAGAGCCAGCCCGACTTCACCCACAGGTCGTGCACGCGCCGGCGCGCTCCCGCAGCCGGCACGGTCGAGACGAGCACGCGCTCGATGTCGCGCTCTGGATCGGCGAGCGAGCCTGGACGCGAGCCGAGCTCGAATCGATCGCTGGCGCTCGCCAGACGAGCGGCAACGAACGCGCGCAGGCTGCCGGGCGTCGCGAGCGCGGCGTGCAGGGCGCCGCTCTGCGAGATTCCCCGTGCGTGGTCCGCGAGTCGATCGCGTGCGACACCGCGCAAGACGATCGGCCGCGCGTCGAGCCAGCGCGCGGCCATCTCCTTCTCGCTCGGCTCCGCCGACCACGGTCCGAGTCCCAGGCGGGAGGGCTCGAGCTCGGCCCACTCGCCGTGCCAGCGCCCGCGCCGCGAGAGCTGCGTGGAGCGAGCGCGTTTCGTCTCGACCTGCGCCAGATTGCGCGGCTCCTCTCGCTCGGAGACGGAGACGATGGGGAGCGCACCGCTGCGCTGGTCGCGATCGCTGGCGCCGAGGATCGTCGCCAGGAAGCCGCTCAACGGCGCCGGGGATGCCGGCGAGGACCGCGGCGGGATCATCGCCGCATTCTAGAGCGCGATCGCACGCTCGTCGCTCGGCCACTGGCGGAGTCCTGGCACGTCGCTTGTGATCGCGCGGGCGACGCTCCCCGTGCATCGAGGGACGAACGGAACGGACTCCGTCCCACCCGGCCATTCTTCTCCGAGGACGAGACCATTCAACTGGGCTGGCTCTTCGCCGGAGGCGGTCAAGGCGGCGCGGGTGCGAACGACCTCGGTGGAGCGCGTGCCAACGGCAGCGAGACCTTGCCGCAGCTCGACTCGATCGGAGCTCCGAACTCGTATCCGTCGTCGTCGGCGGCGTGTGGCGTGAACTCGACCGGCGACTACGCCGCGGGAGTCGTCGGCGGCGTCGCCAACCCGGCGCAGTTCGTGTTCACGAACAACGTCGGGCTGACGGTCTCCGCCGGTGGCGACGGCGGTCCGGGGATCATCCAGCTGCACGCGCCGGCGTTGTCCGACATCCGCGGACCGACGGGGCCCAACGTCGCGCTGCGCAATGTGTGCTTCCCGCTGCCGGTCGGAGCGACGCCCGCGAATGCGAGCACGCCTGCTGCCTGGAATCATCTCCTGCCGAGCTTCGGGCGCTTCTCGGTCGCGCGCTCGAAGTGGATCGCGCTCGGAGAGCCACAGGTCGCACCGGGGAGCGCGACGCCGGATCCGGTGACCTTCTCCTTCGGAGGCACGAACCCCGCGACGGGCAATGTGTCGACGGCGGGCGGGAACGTGCTCGAGCTCGCGCCGATCGCGAGTGGAACGCTGGCGGCGGCTCCCGCGCTGCCTTCGATCGGCGCGGACGGACGCAGCGTGCTGCTCGACGGCCTGGCCGTCGACGATCTCTACCGTCGCAACGCGAACCTGCTGCGCGAATTCCGCCTGCGCCTCTCGAACGGCACGCCGCAGGACTTCACGGTCGGCGCGGCGAACTTCAGCGCGGCGAGCGGCGTGCTGCGCCTGACGGTCGTCGAGAGCGGCACTCCGCTCTCGGGTTTCGGCGCGGGAGCGAGCTTCGCGTTGATCCCGCGCTTCTTCGCCGCCGGCGAGGGCGCGGACGCGGACGAGCTCTCGGGCTCGATCCGCATCCGCTTCCAGGCGGCGCCGGCCGACTCGAGCGGCAGTCCCGACGAAGCGGGCGCTTCGGCGTTCGTGTCGGACATCGCGCAGCTCGACGTCGCCGGTTCACCGTGGCGATTCCTGCGCTTCCAGGTGCTCTTCGACCTCGCGACCGCCGGCGGAGCGTTGACGGTGCCGCAGCCGGCGCCGTACCTCGACTTCCTGCGCATTCCGATGCGCTTCTGAGTCGCGAGCGCTGCCGGCGCAGGTGAACGATCGGGGGCGGAATGGGAGACTGTTCCGCCCCCGATGTCGTCGTCGCCCTCGTCACGCCAGGTGCTGCGCGCGTACCGCGTGCACGGTCTCGACCTGCGCGTCTCCGAGAGCGAGGCGGAGCTCGGCGCGCGCGTGTGCCGCGAGCTCGGCCTCGATGCGCGCGCTCTCGCGGGTCTGCGCGTGGTCAAGAAGGCGCTCGACGCGCGCCGCCTGCACGGCGAGCGGCGCCTGCGCTTCGTCTACGAGGTCGAGTTCGCGCTCCCGGTCGCCGGGGAGACGCAAGGCTTCCGCCGCGCGCTGCGCAGCGGGCGCGTCGTGCACGCGCCAGGAACGGTGGAGCCGCGCGTCGACGACGTGCACGCCTCGCTGCGCGACGCGACCGCGCCGGTGATCGTCGTCGGCTCCGGTCCCGCGGGTCTCTTCGCGGCGTTCGTGCTCGCGCGCCACGGCGTGCGCGTGACCGTGATCGATCGCGGCTCGCCCGTCGAGCGCCGCAGCCGCGAGGTCGTCGCCTTCCACCGCACGCGCGTGCCCAACCCCGAGTCGAACCTGCTCTTCGGCGAAGGCGGCGCGGGCACGTTCTCCGACGGCAAGCTCTACACGCGCGTCGACGATCCGCTGGAGCACGCGCTGCTCGCGGAGCTCGTCGCCTGCGGCGCTCCGAGCGAGATCCTCTACGACGCGCGCGCGCACATCGGCACGGACAAGCTGCACCGCATGCTGCCGCGGCTGCGCGCGCGTCTCGTCGAGCAGGGCGTCGAGTTCGTCTGGAACGCGCGCCTCGACGATCTCGTGCTCGCGGGGGCCGCGCCCGCGCGAGTGCGCGCCGTCGTCACGTCGCGCGGCGAGCTCGCATGTTGCGCGCTCGTGCTCGCGACCGGCCACAGCGCGCACGACACGTGGGAGAAGCTCGCCCCCCGCGGCGTGGTCTTCGAGGCCAAGCCCTTCCAGCTCGGCCTGCGCATCGAGCATCCGCAGGAGCTCGTGACGCAGGCCCAGTTCGGCACGGGCGCCGAGGCCGCGCTGCTCGGCGCGGCGAGCTATCAACTGGTCGCGCGCGCGGAGAACGAGCTGCGCGCCGCGCACTCCTTCTGCATGTGTCCCGGCGGGCGCATCGTCGCGAGCGTCAGCGAAGCCGGATTGCTCTGCACGAACGGCATGAGCAACTCGAAGCACTCGTCGCGCTGGGCGAACGCGGCGCTGGTGGTGACGCTCACGCCCGACGACTTCGGTCGCGCGCCGTTCGACGGCGTGCGCCTGCAGCGCGAGCTCGAGGCGCGGTTCTTCGAGGCCGGCGGCGCGGACTACACCGCTCCCGCGCAGCGCGCGCACGACTTCCTCGCCGGCCGCGAGTCGAGCGGCGAGCTCGCGACGAGCTACGGCTTCGGCGCGCGGCCCGGACGGCTCGACGAGCTCGTGCCCGCGTACTTGCGCGACGCGTTGCGTCACGCACTGGCGCGTTTCGAGCGCTCCATCCCCGGCTTCGCGAGCGAGCAGGGACTCTTCGTCGGGCTGGAATCGCGCAGCTCCGGCCCCGTGCGCATGCCGCGCGACCGCGCGAGCTGCCTCGCGCGGGATTTCGACAACGTGCTGCCGGTCGGCGAGGGCGCGGGCTGGGCCGGCGGCATCATGAGCGCCGCGATCGACGGCGCGCGCGCGGCGCTCGCGCTGCTCCGATGCGGCGTCGCGCGCGCGTGATCCGCGCGGCGCCGACAGGATGTCGCGCGCGCCTGACTCGCGGCCGCGCGAGCGCGAAGCTAGAGTGTGCGCCTCGCATGCCGCGCAACGGAGAAACCGTCCGGGAGCCCGTCCCCGAACGTCGCAAGGTCACGACGAAGAGCCTCGAGCTCATGAAGCAGCGCCGCGAGCCGATCGCCGCGCTCACGGCCTACGACCACCTGATGGCGCAGCTCATCGACGCCTCGGGCATCGACGTGATCCTGGTGGGCGATTCGGTGGCGATGGTCGTGCAGGGGTGCGAGACGACGGTCAGCGTGACGATGGAGGAGATGCTCTACCACGCGCGCATCGTGAGCTCCGAGATCGCGCGCGCGCTGATCGTCGGCGACCTGCCGTTCATGTCGTACCAGGTGAACGCCGACGAGGCGCTGCGCAACTCCGGCCGCATGGTGAAGGAGTCGGGCGTCGAGGCGGTCAAGCTCGAGGGCGGCGAGCCGATCTGCGCCACGGTGCGGCGCATCGTCGACGTCGGCATCCCCGTGATGGGGCACCTGGGTCTCACGCCGCAGTCGATCCACAAGTTCGGCACCTACCAGGTGCGCGCGACGACGCCCGACGAAGCGGAGCAGGTGCGCCGCGACGCGCGCTCGCTGCAGGACGCGGGTGCCTTCGCGATCGTGCTCGAGAAGATCCCCGCGCCGCTCGCCAAGTCGATCGCGAAGGAATTGCGCATTCCGATCATCGGCATCGGAGCGGGCGCGGGCTGCGACGGGCAGATCCTGGTGACGCACGACATGCTCGGGCTCTACACCAAGTTCCATCCGCGTTTCGTGCGGCGCTACGCCGAACTCGCGGGCTCGATGCTCGAAGCCTTCCGCCACTACACCGCGGACGTGAAGGGACGCGAGTTCCCTTCGACGCGCGAGAGCTACTGAGCACGCGGCGCGGCGACTGCGCGCGGCGCGTTCGCGGCTCGCGCGCAATGCGTTGCGCTCATGCAGGTCGCCGTCGTTCTCGACGCGCTCGCGCTCCGACCGATCCTGAGCTCGTGGAGCGCGTCTCCGCGTCCGCACCGGCCTCCGACAGCGGGGAACTGCGGAGTCCGCGCTCTCCAGAGGCGCGCGCCACAAAAGGGACATCCTGAAAACCTACAGGCCCCGATCCGGCGTGGACGAAACACCGCTTCGGACGAAGCCTGCGCGCGCGTCGCGCCGGGCGTTCCCCAGCACCCCCAAGACGCGGCGCGGCACTGCGCGCAGCGAGCGAGCACTCCCGATGAACAAGGTTCTGATCGTCGACGACTCCGCCACGATGCGCAAGATCATCATGCGCGTGCTGCGACAAGCGGACATCGTCGTCGACACCGTCCTCGAGGCTTCCAACGGCATCGAAGGCCTGGCGCAACTGACGGCCAACCCCGACGTCGGACTGATCCTCTCCGACGTCAACATGCCGGAGATGAACGGCATCGACTTCGTGAAGGCGCTGCGCGCCAATCACACGAAGGAGAAGCTGCCGGTGATCATGGTCT
>JBGATX010000254.1:0-5923 GCA_044228975.1 Planctomycetota bacterium
GGTCGCGTCGAGCCAGCGCTCGACGTGCGGATCGACCTGGAAGCGCCCTGAGGCATCGATCGAATTGATCAACGACACCTGTCCCGCGCCGCTCGCGATGCGCGCTTCCTGCGCGGCCCAGTCTCGCACCGGCGCGAGCGGGATGTAGTCGCGCTCCGGCAGGATGCGGCGCGCGGCCTCCGACTTCTCGAGCTCGTGCTCGAGGCGCGAACGCTCGACCGAGATCCCGCGGCGGTAGTCGAACGCGAGCAGCTTCCAGGCCTTCGATTGCTCGGCGAGCGCGAGCTGCGACGCGACGTCGCGCGAGAACGTCTCGAGGCCCACGTGTCCCGTCGCGCGCTGCACGAGCTGAAAGCGATCATCGGCGAAGCCGCGCGGCCACAAGTCGACGGTGTGGAAGAGCACGACCGCCGCGGGCACGTGGCCGCGATCGAGCGCGTGCTGCAGCAGGTAGAAATCGCCGAAGGTCGTGAAGCTCGCGACCAGCGCGAGGTTGACGGCCGGCTTGCCGAGCGCGCCCGAGAGCACGCGCGCGTCGATCGCGCAGCCCAGGCTCGAATCGCCGAGCAGGAGCACCTCGCCGCCCCGAAGCTGCTCGATCTTCTCGACCTGGCGCGCGAGCAGCTGCTCTTCCTCGCGCTCCCACACCGGCTGCGGCTTCACGCGCGCGGCGACCTCGAACGCGAGCAGCACGAGCGCCGCGACGATCCACGTCGTGGCGAGCGCGCGCAGGTTCGAGGTCTTGGGAGGTACGGCCTTCATCGAGCTAGAACTGGAAGTAGATGAACGGCGAGCGCTCCGCGAGCGTGCCGAAGAGGATCACGAGCACCATCAACACGCCGCACACGGCCCCGAGCGCCGCGGGATGCAGCTTCAAGTCCTCGATCTGCTCGCCGAAGCGCTCCGCGCGGTGCTGCAGCCAGTGCGCGGCGTAGATGAAGAGCGCCGCGATGCCGATCGTGCGCGCCATGGCGGCCGCCTGCGACCAGTACTCGGGCTGGTTCGCTCGCGGACCGAGCTGGAAGAGGAGCTGCGTGTACGGCGCGATCTGCGCATCGCTCGCCAGGCGGAAGAGCATCCAGCCGTACGTGACGAGCGCGAAGGTGCCGAGCACCTTGAGCACGAAGAGCGTCCTGCTCGGCGCGCTCGCGAAGTCCGGCGCCGCGCGCCGCTTCTCCCCCACCGACACGCGATGCAGGAGCAACAGCGCTCCATGCCACGCGCCCCACGCGATGAAGGTCCACTTCGCGCCGTGCCAGAGACCGCACAGGAGCATCGTGAGCACGAGATTGCGCAGCGTGACGAGCTGTCCGCGCCGATTGCCGCCCAGCGGAATGTAGAGGTAGTCGCGGAACCAGGTCGAGAGCGAGATGTGCCAGCGTCGCCAGAAGTCCGTGATGCTGTGCGCGAAGTACGGCGCCTCGAAGTTCTCGACCAGCTCGACGCCCAGACAGCGCGACGCGCCGCGCGCGACGTCGCAGTAGCCGCTGAAATCGGCGTAGATCTGGAGGCCGAACGCGATCGTCGCGAGCCACAGGTGCGCGCCGCCGCGCGGATCGTCGTAGACCTTGCCGACGATGTACTCCCCGAGCACGTCGGCCACGAGCGCCTTCTTCACGCAGCCCCACAGGATCAGGAGCATGCCCGAGAGCACGCTCGGGAGGCGCACTCGCCGCACCGCCGCGAGCTGCGGCATCAAGTGCGGCGCGCGCTCGATCGGACCCGCGACGAGCTGCGGGAAGTACATCACGAAGAGCGCGAAGTCGAACAGGTTGCGCGCCGCCTTCATCTCGCCGCGGTAGACGTCGACGACGTACGAGAGCGATTGGAAGACGTAGAACGAGATCCCGACCGGCAGCACCAGATGCAGGAACCAAGGCTGGTAGGCGATGCCGAAGCTCGAAAGCAGCCGCGCCGCGCTGTCCTGGAAGAAGTCGAAGTACTTGAAGAACCCCAGGACGAGCAGGTTCACGACGACGCTGACCGAGAGCACGAGCTTCTTGCGCCGCACGAGCGTCTGGCGCTCGACGAGCAGAGCCACGCTCCAGTCCATGACCGTCGTGAGCCAGATCAGCCCGAGGAAGCGCCAGTCCCAGTAGCCGTAGAAGAAGTTGCTCGCCGCGAGCAGCACGAGCTTCTGCACGCGCGGCGCTCGCTCGCTCGCTCGCACGAGCACGAGCACCAGCGCCAGGAAGACGAAGAACGGGTAGGTGCAGAAGAGCATCGCGCTGGCGCCGTTCCGTCAGGCGCTCCGCCGCTCGCCGCCGGGCCTGCGCCCGCGGTCCGTCGTCCGCCTGTTCGCCGTCATCGAAACGGCGATGCTAGCTTGCCGTCGCGAGCGCGAACAAGGAGAACGGCGCGCGTCGCGCGCACGCACCGAATTCACGCGGCGCACGCAGGCTCGCAACGTCATCGATCGGGGAAGCCCCCACCCAGCGAACGGGTCCTGGCGCGACGACCGAGCGGCGCATCGCACGGTCGCCCCGCGCGGCGAGCGACTCGAGCTCTGCGTGCTCGCGCGAACCCGCGGGTCTCGTTCTCAGCTCGCCGTCGTCGAGCCGCGGCGCGCTTCCACGCTCAATACGCCGCGTCGAGCAGCACGAGCGTGCGCGGCGTGCCGAGCGTCGCGCGTCCGAGCGCATCGACGAACGAGGGCTGCACGAAGACGCGCCGCGACGCGACGCCCGCGCCGAGCTCCCCCACGCTCCAGGGCACGTCGAGCACGCCGCTCGCGCCGATCGTCCCGACCTGCAGCACCGGCGACGGCGCGTGCGCACCCGCGAGCAGCACGCCGTTGCCACCCGCCGCGAAGGCGAAGCGCGCGCTGTCGGAGACCAGGAGCTCCACGCGATCGCCGGGCTGACCGGCGAAGTGCATGCGGATGAGCTGGCCTTCGCGCGCCAGGCCGCGCATGACGAGCTTGCGCGCGGCGCCGGTCCAGCTCGTGAGCGTCGACGGCGCGAGCACCGTCACGTCCGTGCCCGGCGCGCAGCCGGCGCAAGCCGGCACGCCGCCGCGCGCGCTCGAGTCGAGCCACCATGCGCGCGTCGGGCCGCTCTGCGGCAGTCCGAACGCGACGAGTCCGTAGCCGGGGGTGCCGTACCAGGGGCCCACGCCCGCCGGACCGCCGCGTCCGCCTTCGAAGCTGGAGGCGCTGCAGAAGAAGAGCGGACAGCTGGCGATCCACGCACCCGTGCCGCCCGCTCCGCCATACCCGATCGTCGCGCCGCAGGACTCGGGCACGACGCCGCCGCCGTCGCCCGCGCGCACGCTGCAGTCGTAGAACGCGATGCGCGACTGATTGGGAGTGACGCCGTCGCCTCCGATGCCGCCGTAGCCGTAATCGATCGGCGTGTTCCCGCCGTCGCCGCCGCGCAGCGTGCAGGCGACGAGCGCGACGTCCTGGCACAGATCGACGTCGAGCGCCACGCCGCCGTTCTCCGACTCGGCGCAGGGTGCCGCGTCGGCGCCGTCGAACGTGCAGCCTTGGGCGCGCACGGATCCGTCGTTCGCCGCGAGCACGACGCTCGACGCGCTCGACGTCCCGCGCACTTCGAAACCGGTCAGCGTGAACGTGCGCGAGGCAGCGAGGCCGTTGACGATCACCCGTCCCGCGACGTGCACCGGCCCCGAGCTCGCGCTGGTGTCCGCGACGAGATCGAGCGCCTTGTCGTGCACGGTGAATCCCGCGTACACGCCCGGCTTCACGAGGATCGTGTCGCCGTCGCTCGCGGCGTCGACCGCGGCCTGGATCCGGGTGAAGCTCGATGCTCCCGAAGCGTCGACGACGAGCACGTCCGCCCGCGCCAGGGCGAACGTCGAAGCGAGCGCGAGCGTTCGCGCGGCGTGGCGAAGGGCTGAGTCCATCGTGATCCTCCTCGGCTGCGCGCGGCCTCGCCGGTGGAAGACCGCGCGATGCAAATCCGTGCCGCCGTGCTTCGTTCGTGGAACGGACCCGACACGGGCGGCCCGGTCGCATGTTTCCCTCCTAGTTGAAGGGGCGAGCGAGCGCACTGCGCACTTGCACGGAGTTCGGACGCTGCGGGACGCTCGCGGAGGCTCGCCTCCTCCGTGCGCACGCAAGCGCCCTGAACGCGCGGGTTCGCGGACTTCCGCGCGCGGCAGCGACGCCCGATGCGCCGCCGCGGGCCGTCGCTCCGCGTCAGAACGACGAGTCGAGCAGCACGAGCGTGTGCGGCGTGCCGAGCGTGGCCTGGCCGCTGGCGTCGATGAACGCCGCCTGCAGGAACACCCGCCGCGATTCGACCACCGGACCCAGCTCGCTCACCGGCCAGGCGTACACGAGCACACCATTCGCGCCCACGATGCCGGCTTGCAGCACCGACGCGGGCGGGTGCGCGTCGACGTGCAAGACGCCGCTCCACGACGGCGAGAACGCGAAGCGCGGTCGCTCGGAGATCCACACCTCGACGCGATCGCCGGGTTGCCCTTCGAGGTTGAGTCGCGCCAGGTTCTGCTCGCGCGCGAGCGTCGGCGCGACCCTGCGTCGGGCCGTGCCCGCGACCACGGAGAGCATGTTGCGCGGCGAGGCGGCCGAGCCGGCCGCCGGCGGACAGCCTGCGCACGCCGAAGCTCCGCCGAGCAGGGACGAATCGAGCACCCAGCCGCGGCTCCACACCGGCCCGGGCGCGCCGATCATCTCCAACCCGACGCCACCCCAACCGCTCTCGATGTCGCCGACGCCGCCCGCCCCGCCGCGAAAGGTGCAGCCGGAAGCGAAGAAGGGCACGCAGCCGCTCGCGGTCGCCGCTCTGCCGCCGCCGCCCCCATAGCCGCTCGCGCCGACGCATGCCCCGGGCGTCTGGGCGCCGCCGTCACCTCCGATCAGCGTGCTGTCGTAGACGGCGACTTGCGAGTAGCGGCCGTACAACCCTTCGCGGCCGTAACCGGCGTAGCCGCTGTAGGGAAAGTTGACCTGGGTTCCGCCGTTGCTCCCGCGCAGCGAGCAGCGCGTCACGACGACGTCGGCGCAGGTGTCGATCTCGAGCGCCGGGTAGCCGTTGGGGAAGAACCCGCTCGAGCAGGCGGGCGCATCTCCCCCGCGCACCGCGCATCCTTGCACGCGCACCGAGCCGGCGCAGCTCGCGAGACGCACACCCGAGGACGAGACCGGTCCACGGATCTCGAAACCCGTGAGCGTGAAGGCGCGCGCGGCGGCGAGACCGTTGATCTGCACCGCACCGTCGATGTGCGCCGGTCCCGAGCTCGAGCTCGTGTCGGCGACGACGTCGAGCGCCTTGTTCGCGACGCTGAAACCGGCGTAGTTCCCCGGCTTGACGAGCAGCGTGTCGCCGTCGCTCGCGGCATTCACGGCCGCCTGAAGCTGCGTGATGGCGCCCGCGCCGGTCGCGTCGACGACGAGCACGTTGCCCGCGAACGCCGCGGGGCCGAGGCACGACATCGATACGACGAGGATCAGGTTTCGGATGCGCATGCTGGGAAGCGTGAACGACGTGGCGGGTCAATAGGCCGAATCGAGCAGCACGAGCGTGTGCGGCGTGCCGAGCGTCGCGTGTCCGCTCGCATCGACGAACGACGGTTGCATCAAGAGGCGGCGCGACTCCACGAGCGGGCCGAGCTCGTCGACGACCCACGGGATCTCGAGCACGCCGCTCGCGCCGATCGTACCCGCTCGAAGGACGCTGGAGGGCGAGCGCGTGCTCACGAGCAGCACGCCGCGCCAGCCCGTCGAGAAGGCGAAACGCGGCGCGTCGGACACGAACAGCTCGACGCGCTCGCCGGGGACGCCCTCGAAACGCAGCCGAACGAGCTCCTGCTCGCGCGCCAGCGAGCGCGAGACGAATCGTCTGGCGCTTCCCGCGAGCGTCGTGGAGGTCGAAGGCGGCGGGACGGTCGACGCCGGCGAGCCGCCGGGACAACCCGCGCAGCCCGGCGCGCCTCC
>JBGATX010000255.1:0-5853 GCA_044228975.1 Planctomycetota bacterium
GCGCTCGGGGCGCGTGTCGCCCACGACGACGGTGTGCACCGGCAGTCCCGCGGCGGCGGCGGCGCGCGCGGCCTCGAGCGCGGCGAGACCGCCGTTGGAGCGGCCGTCGGAGAGGATCACGACGTCGGTCACGTGGTGGCCGCGCGCGGCGGAGAGAGCCTGCTGCAGCGCGTCACCGACGTGGGTCGCGTGGCCTCGCGCTTCGAGCGCCGACGTGCCGGAGAGCGGCTCCAGGTTCTCTGCGAAGCGGTACAGGCGCGGCTGGTAGCCGCCGCGCGCGAAGCGCGGCAGCAGCACGGAGTCGAGCGCGGCGCGCACGAGCTCGCTGCGGCTGCGATCGGCGACGGGCTTGCCGCCGAGCTCGGTCAGCTTCTCGCGCAGCGCCTCGTCACCCGAGTACGCGTCGCGCCTCTGCATGCTGGCCGAGTCGTCGACGAGCACGAGGACCTCGGCCGGCTTGACCTCCTCGCGGCGCTTGATGAACACCGGGCGGAAGACGACGGCGAGCAGCAGGCACAGCGCCAGGAAGCGCAGCAGGACGAGCGCGCCGCGAGCTCGCGGCGAGAGCGTTTCGCGCGCGTAGCCGATCCACGCGCACAGCGCGGTGAGCGGCAGGAGGATCAACACGACGATCCAGGGCTCGGGCATGTCGAGCAGCCGGAACGACTCGCGCACGCCGGTCGAGCTCGTCTCGGCCGCTGCGGTCCGTGACGTCTGGGCCGCGACGAGGCCGAGCGACGCGAGGAGCGCGGTCGTGATCCCCAAGGCGCGTTTCACGAGCCGATCCTCCGCTTGCGGCCGAGCCAGCCGGCCCACAAGGTCTCGAGCACGAGCGCCGCGAGACACGCGAGCGCGATCGCGCGCCACAGCTCTCCGCGGTCGCGCTCGGGCCGCACGCCGGAATCATGCGTCGTGTTCGAGCCCTCCAGACCGAGCAGCGCGGGATGGATGCGCTCGAGCTCACGCGGCTCGACGCGCTCGAGGTCGCCTTCGCGCGCTTCGAACTGCACGGCGAAGCTGATCGGCCGCGCGCCTTCGAGCGCGATGCGATAGACGCCGACGTGACCGGTCTCCGCCGCGGGCACCGTCGGCAGGCGCCAGGTGCGTCCGTCGCCCAGGTCCTCGGCGGCGCCGTCGAGCGCGCGCCGCGAGCCGTCGGGACGCACGAGCTCCATGCCGCGCGGGAACGCCTCGACGTCGGCCGCGAGCGGCGTGCCCGGCGCCACGTTGCGCGGCGCGTCGCCGTGATCGGCCATGTAGCGCACGAGCTCGTGCGCGAACGGCACGAGCGTGCGCGGCGACTCGGGCAGGCGCGTCCACTGCGGCGAGATCGAGGTCGCGAGCACGCACACCTTGCCGCGCAGGTAGGCGCGCTCGACGAGCGCGGCGGACGCGTGCTCGTCGTCGAAGTTCGCCAGCGTGCGGGCGCTCGCGAGCGGGCGCAGCTGCAGGAACTCGTAGACCGGCGCCTCGGTGAGCAGCGGCTTCCAGCGCTCGTCGGCGAAGAAGGAGAGCGCGGGGTGGTCGGCCTGGAAGCTCTTGACGCGGTAGTAGTTCTCGCGCCGCGAGCGCACGGCCTGGTGCGCGCCGAGTTCCGCGGGCAGCAAGCGCGTGCCGTCCGACGAGAACGCTCGCGCGTTCCAGCTGCTCGCGTTCACGGTCGGCCCCATGCTGATGATCAGACCCGTTCCGCCGGCCACGGCGCGCTCGAGCGCATCGATCGCGTTCGAGGGCGGGCTCTCGACGTCGGCCATCCAGATCACGTCGGGCCGCGCGCGGGTGAATTCCGGGCTGGCGAGGTAGTCGGGCGTCACGGTGCGCAGCGCGAAGGGCTCGAAGGATGCGTCCGTCGCGTCGCTCTTCATCGGCTCGAGCACCGAGCGCAACAGTCCGACGGCGTCCTCCTCCAGCGTGCCGCCGCTCGAGCCGTTGACGAGCAGCACGTCGATCGGATCGGGAACAGCGATCACCACGTCGCGCGCGTCGTCGATCGGCAACCGGTCGCCTTCGAGGCGCGCCGTGACGACGTGCTCGCCAGGGAGCGCGAACGCGACCTGGAACAACGCCTGCGCGCGACCGCGCGCCGGCACGTCGATCAGCTGCACGGGACGGCGCTCGCCATCCAGCTCGAGCACGACGCGCACGCTGTTCTTCGCCTGCGGGCCGTGGTTCCAGACCTCGACGGCGAGTTCGCACGGCAGACCCGCGCCATAGATCGGACCGCCGGCCGCGATCGATGCGATGCCGAGGTTCGGCGGCTGCAGCGTCGAAGCCCCGCAGTCCTCGACGAACACGCGCACCTGGAGCTTCGAGAGCTCGCCGAGCACGTCGAAGAGCGCGGCCACCGGTGCCTTCGCCTCCGCGGCCGCGCCTCCCGTCACGCGCGCGCCGGGCGCGGGCGCCGGAGGGCTCGCGGGCGCATCGTCGGGCAGGAACGTGCGCCGTTGCAAGTCGGTCAGCAGGCGCACTTCGATCGTGCTCTGTCCCGCGCCGCCGGCATCCTCGCGCGCGAACTTGAGCACCTCGCCGAAGGCGCGCGCGAGATCGGCAGGCTCGTCGCTCGGCGTGCCGAGCGTCTCGAGCGAGGAGAGCGCCTGGTCGGGCGTCGTCCACGAGATCAGGCGCGCGTCGCGCGCGCAGACCAGCACACGTGCACGGTCGCCGCGTCCGGCCTCGAGGCTGCGAACGATGTCGCGAGCGCGCGAGACGGCGCGCTCGAAGGACGTCTCGACGCCTTCGCGCCAGCCCATCGAAGCCGAGGCATCGACGACGAGCACGAGGTCGCGGCGGCTCTCCGTCAGGCCCGCGAGCGGGCTCGCCTTGCCCGTGAACGGCCGCGCGATCGCCAGCGCGAGCAGCGCCACGGCCGCCATGCGCAGGAGCAAGAGGAGCAGGTTCTCGAGCTGCACGCGCCGGCGCGTCTTGCGCCACGCGGCCTGCACGAAACGCATCGCGGCCCAGCGGAGCGGCTTGTGGCGCTGGCGATTGAGCAGGTGGATGAGCAACGGAACGCTCACCAGACCCAGGCCCGCGAGCAGCGCGGGATTGACGAAACCGCCCAGCGCGTTCATCCGCGTCGACCTCCGCGGGCGCGCGCGACGCGGTGGCTCAGGTAGGTCGAGAGCGCGGCGTCGACGCCGGTCCTCGTCGAGAGCGCCACGAAGTCGAGCGACATCGACGCTGCCGCGCGCGCCAGCGCCTGGTTGTGCTTGCCGATCTCCTCGAGGTAGGCCTCGCGCAAGGCGCGCGGATCGATCTTCTCGACGCCGCTCGCTTCGAGGCCCTCGAGCTTGAGCAGCGTCTGGAAGTCGAAGCTCGTCTCCTGCGGATCGAGCACCTGGAAGAGGATCGGCTCGTGGCCGGCGGCGGCCAGGCGGCGCAAGCCGGAGGTGATGCGCTCGGGATCGTCGAAGAAGTCCGAGAAGATGCACACGATCCCGCGGCGCTTGAGCTTGGGTGCGACCCAGTCGATGACTTCGCCGATCGCCGTCGGACCGCTCGGCTCGGCCTTCTCCAGCGTGTCGAGGATGTTCTTGAGCTGCGCCGCCCCGTTGCCCGGCGGCACCTTCGAGCGGTAGGCCGCGTCGAAGACGACGAGGCCCGCGGTGTCGCGCGCTTGCAGCACGAGATGCGCGATCGACGCCGCGCACCAGCGCGCGTAGTCGAGCTTCGTCCACTCCAGCGAGCCGTAGCCCATCGATTCGCTCGCGTCGACGAGCAGGTGGCAGACGAGGTTCGTCTCCTCGACGTACTGCTTCACGACCAGGCGGTCGTTGCGGCCGAAGACCTTCCAGTCCACGCGGCGCAGCTCGTCACCGGGGACGTACTCGCGGTGCTGGGCGAACTCGACCGAACTGCCCAGATGCGGCGAGCGGTGCTGGCCGGCCATGAAACCCTCCACCACCGTGCGCGCGACGAGCGCAAGGCTGGAAAGGCGGTCGAGGACCGCCGGGTCGAGGGCCTTGGCGAGCGCCATGGACTAGCCCGCGGCGGAACGCGCGGCCGGCGCGGCGATGCCCGGGACTCCGCGGCCGATGTTGGCGCCCGGATCGACCTCCTTGATCAGGCGATCGATGATGATGTCGGGCGTGATGCCCTCGGCCGCGGCCGAGAAGGTCGTGACGAGTCGGTGGCGCAGCACGGGATGCGCGACGGCGCGCACGTCCTCGATCGAGACGTGCAGGCGACCCTGCAACGCGGCGTGCGCCTTCCCGCCGAGCACGAGGAACTGGCTCGCGCGCGGGCCCGCTCCCCAGGTGACCCAGTCGCGCAGGAAGGCGAGCTGGCTGTCGCTCTTCACGCGCGTGCCGCGCGTCAGCGCGAGCACGTAATCGAACACATGGTCGCTGATCGTGATGCCGCGCACGGCCTGCTGCAGCTCGAGCAGCTCGGCCGCGCCGACGACGCGCTTCACCTCGCCCGTCTCCGATCCCGTCGTGCGGCGCAGGATTTCGCGCTCTTCCTCGAGCGACGGGTACGTGACCTGCACGAGGAACATGAAGCGGTCGAGCTGGGCCTCGGGCAGCGGGTACGTGCCCTCCTGCTCGATCGGGTTCTGCGTCGCGAGCACGAAGAATGGCTGCGGCAGCACGTGACGCTTGCCCGCGGACGTGACCTGGTGCTCGTTCATCGCCTCGAGCAAGGCCGCCTGCGTCTTGGGCGGCGTGCGGTTGATCTCGTCGGCGAGCACGACGTTCGCGAAGAGCGGCCCGGGAGCGAAGCGGAAGCTGCGCGCGTTCGTCTCGGGGTCGATCTGCAGCAGCTCCGTCCCCGTGATGTCGCTCGGCATCAGGTCGGGCGTGAACTGGATGCGACTGAACGAGAGATCGAGCGTGCGCGACAGGCTCGAGATCATCAGCGCTTCGATCATGGTTGTGGGGCTCGGCTCGCGGCCGGAGCCCTCTCGGGACCCGGACTGGCGATTGGGGGTGGGGTTCGCGATTCGTTCTCGAGGGCTGGCTCGAGCGCTGGCCGACGGTCGAAACGGTCGCGGAGGTGAAAGAGAGAGCGCGGCGGGCAGGCATGCCGTCAAGTCGGTTTCGACACGTCGCGCGCCGACCTTTATGTACCCGATCCGGGTGGGGTCAGGGACGTCTGGAACGCGGTTGGATTCCGGGTTTCACGGCGGCCCGACATCGTGACCGCAGCTACGCGGATCCCGAACCGAATACCAAGCCGGGAACAGAAGCCCTACACGCTCCAAAGTGCGAGTTCGCGGCACAGCGAGCGCGCTCGAACGCTCGCCGTGCGGCTGCGAATCAGTCGGCGATGCGAAAAGTCGAGAGCGCGCGCTCGCCGACGACCCATGCCGTCGCGAACGGGGCGTCGAACGGGCCTTCGACGTAGAGCGCGCCGGCCTCACCCGCGTCGAGCGGCGCCCGGTCGCGCACCGCGAGCGTCGAGCCGTCGAGTAGGTAGAGCGCCGACTCGGTGCTCACGAGCTGTGCATCCCGCAGCAGCCCGACGACCGGGAGCGGAGGCTCGGCGCGGCCCGGGTCGAAACTGCGCGTCTCGGCATGCAAGGCACTGGCGGGAAACTCCCAACCAGCGCCAGCCGAGCGCAGGAGGAACGGAGCGGAATCCGGTCCGAAGGCGAGGCAGCGACCACCTCGACAGAGCCATGGACCGCCCGAGCGGACCCGCAGTCCGTCTTCGATCGGCGTGCTCGCGAGGGCGTAGACGAACGGCGAGTCCGCGGGGGCCCAGACCTGTTCGCCGAAGGCGAGCGGATGGGTGGCGACGAGGCTTCCCGCCGCGACTCCGCGGTAAGGCTCGTCGGCGCGCCCGCGACTCACGGCGCGCAGCGACTGGATCCGGCCGTCGAGCAGCGACGCTTCCGCCAGCAGACCCAGC
>JBGATX010000025.1:0-45898 GCA_044228975.1 Planctomycetota bacterium
CTTGGAACAAGAGCTCGCCCTGCGCGACGTGGCCGTCGCGCTCGTGAAGCGCCAGCGCGAGCTGGGCGAGGCGAGCGAGATCGCGCTCGCACTCGTCGAGCTCGATCGCGCGCAAGTGCGCCGCGAGGCGCGCGCGGCGCGCGCGGAGCTCGAGCGCGCTCGCGCCGCGTTGAGCTCCGCCGCCGGTCTCCCGGTCGAGCTCGAGCTGCTCCGCGCCGGCGAGGGAGAGGTGGGAACCGGGTCGCTGGCTCCCGACATCGACGACGCGGAGCTCGATCGGCGGGTGCTCGACGGACAACCGGAGCTGCGGCTGCGCGCCGCGGCGTACGAACGCTCGGAACAGGAGCTGCGCCTGGCGTGCGCGCGCAGCGCACCTTCGCTCGCGCTGGGCCCGTCGTACGAGCGCGATCTCGACGGTGGTGCCGGTCTGGGCCTGGGCGCCTCGCTCGAGATCCCGCTCTTCGATCGCGGGCCGATCGACGCGCTGCGCGCCGCGCGCGAGACGGCGCGCGCCGAATACGACGCCGCCCTGCACGAGGCGCGCGCGCGAGCCTTCGCGGCACGCGAGGAGCTGCGCCGCACGCGCGCCGAGGTCGAGCTCGGCGCGCGCGAGCTCGAGCCGCTCGTGCGCCGCACGGAAGCGCTCTTCGAGGGCGCGTTGCGCGCGCGCGAGCTCTCGGTCTTCGAGTGGTTGAGCGTCCGCTCGCGCGCCATCCAGGCGCGGCGCGAGCTGCTGGAGGCGTCGACGCGACACGCGCGCGCGCTCGTGGATCTGGAGGCCGCGACGGGCACGCCCTTCGTCGCGCTGCTGCGGCGCTCGGGCGCGGAGAAAGGGCAATGAATCCCATGGAATCCGACCTTCGAACCCCGCTCGCGCAGCCGCGCAGCCTCTTGCGAGCGCTCGTCGCCGGGCTGCCCACCTTCGTCGTCCTGTTCGTGCTCGGCGCCGTCGGCTGGTGGGGGCACGGGCACGACTGGCGCGCGCCCAAGCTGGCCGAGCTCTTCGGCGCCGCGCCGCCGACGCAGGCCGAGGACTGGTGCGACGCGCACAACGTGCCGGACTCGCGCTGCGTCGCTTGCCATCCCGAGCTCGTCGGCGAGGACCCCGCGGGCTGGTGCACGGAGCACGGCGTCCCCGAATCGAAGTGCACCGCCTGCCATCCCGAGATCCTGAAGACCGGCGTCGCCGGCGACTGGTGCGCCGAGCACGGATTGCCCGAGTCGGGCTGCACCGTCTGCCATCCCGAGCTCGCGCACGAGGGCGAACTCGAGCAGGACGAGAGCTCGGCGCGCGTGACGAGCGGCGCGCACGAGCACGAGCGCGATGAGGACCATCCCGCGGGCCTGCCGCAGGAGTCGCGCGCGACGCTGCGCGACTCGCGCACCTGCCAGAAGCACGCTCTGCGCGTGCAGTTCGCCTCCGCGGCCGCGCTACGCAAGTGCGGCGTGTCGCTGGGCGCGGTCGTCGAGCGGCCGATGTCCGACTCGCTGCTCGCCAACGCGGAGGTCGACTACGACCGCACGCGCTTCGCGCGCCTCGCTCCGCGCGTCGCGGGCACGGCCTGGCGCGTCGAGCGCTCGCTCGGAGACGTGGTGCGCGCGGGCGACGTGCTGGCGTGGATCGAGGCGCCTGAGATCGCGCGCGCGAAGTCGGAGCTGCTCCGGGCTCAGTCGGAGCTCGAGCAGAGCACGCTCCTCGCGCAGCGCGCGGACGAATCGAGCGCGGCGGGCTTCCGCACCGAGACGGAGCGTCTCGAAGCGCAGGCGCGAGCGCGCGCGGCGGAGATCCGGCTCTTCGACGCGCGCCAGGCGCTCGCGAGCCTCGGGCTCGACGCACCGCAGCGGGTGCTCGACGCGGGAGAGCTCGCGGCGCTCGGATCGCCGCCCGCGGGCGGCTCGGGGCTGCCGGCCGCCGGCGGCTCGGCCAGCCTGTCGCCGCTCGTCGCGCCTTTCGACGGCCTCGTCGTCGCGCGCGACGTCGTCATGGGCGAACGTGTCGACCCTTCGCGCGCGCTGTTCGAGATCGCCGACACTTCGCGCCTGTGGGTGACGATGGACGTGCCCGAGGCCGAGGCGCACCGCGTGACGCTCGACGAGGAAGTGCTCTTCCGACCCGACGACGCGCGCGACGAGGTCGTCGTGGGCCGCGTGACCTGGATCGCCGCCGCGGTCGACGAGCTGACGCGCACGGTGAAGATGCGCGCCGACGTGCGGAACTCGAGCGGCGGACTGCGCGCGCACTCCTTCGGCCGCGCGCAGATCGTCGTGCGCACGAGCGCGCAGGCGATCGCGGTTCCGACCGAGGCGGTGCAGTGGGAGGGCTGCTGCTTCGTCGTGTTCGTGCGCACGCAGGACGCGCTCTTCCAGACGCGCAAGGTGCGCCTGGGAGCGAAGGACGCGGCCTACACGGAGGTTCTGGGCGGCCTGCTGCCGGGCGAGATCGTCGCCACGGCGGGCAGCCACGTGCTCAAGAGCGAGATCCTGAAGAGCAACCTCGGCGCCGGTTGCACGGACGAGTGAGGAGCGGAACTCCATGTCGAGCTGGATCCTCTCCTGGTCGCTGCGTCATCGCGTGCTCGTGCTCGCGCTCGCCGCGCTCTTCGTCGCCGCGGGCGTGCTCGCGCTCCGTCGTCTGCCCGTCGACGCGTTCCCCGACACGACGCCGGTGCAGGTGCAGATCAACACCGTCGCGCCCGCTCTCGCGCCGGAGCAGATCGAGCAGCAGCTCACCTTCCCCATCGAGCAGGTGCTCAGCGGTCTCGCCGGCCTCGAATCGGTGCGTTCGGTCTCGAAGTCGGGCTTCTCGCAGGTCGTGGTCACCTTCGACGAGCACACCGACATCTACTTCGCGCGCCGGCTCGTGAGCGAGCGGCTGGGAAGCGTCTCGCTCCCGCCCGGCATCGCGCGACCGGAGCTCGGTCCCGTGGCGAGCGGCCTGGGCGAGGTCTTCCACTACGTGCTGACCTCCGAGCGCGGCGATCTGACGGAGCTGCGCACCGTGCAGGATTGGATCGTCAAGCCCGCGCTGCGCGCCGTGCCGGGCGTGGCGGAGATCAACAGCTGGGGCGGCAACGAGAAGCAGTACCAGGTGCGCATCGAGTCGGCGCACCTCGTCAAGCACGGCCTGACCTTCGACGAGGTGCTCGCAGCGATCGAGCAGAACAACGTCAACGCCGGCGGAGGCAGCATCGAGAGCGGCGGCAACCTGCTGCTCGTGCAAGGCGTCGGCTCGGTGTCGAACGCGGTCGAGCTCGGCGCGATCGTCGTCGCGGCCAAGGACGGCGTGCCGATCCGTCTGCGCGACGTGGCGAGCATCGAGATCGGCGCGGAGATCCGCCGCGGCGCGGTCACGTACCAGGGCCGGGGCGAGGCCGTGCTCGGCCTGGGGTTCATGCTCATGGGCGAGAACCCGCACAAGGTGACCTCGCGCCTGAAAGCGAAGCTCTCCGAGGTCGCGCGCACGCTGCCCGCGGGCGTGCACGTGACCACGCTCTACGACCGCACGCAGCTCGTCGATCAGGTCATCGACACGGTGCGCCGCAATCTCTTCGAGGGCGGCCTGCTCGTGATCGCCGTGCTCTTCCTGTTCCTCGGCAACCTGCGCGCGGGCCTGATCGTCGCGGCGGCGATCCCGCTCTCGATGGTGTTCGCCTTCTCGGGCATGCTGCACTACGGCATCGCTGGCAGCCTGATGAGCCTGGGCGCTCTCGACTTCGGTCTCGTCGTCGACAGCGCCGTGATCCAGATCGAGAACTCCGTGCGTCACGTGGCGCGCGACCGAGGGCGGCGGCCGCTCGTCGAGCTCGTACGCGAGGCGGCCATCGAGGTGCGCACGCCGACGCTCTTCGGCGAGCTGATCATCGCGCTCGTCTACGTGCCGATCCTCACGCTGGAAGGCATCGAGGGTCAGCTCTTCCGTCCGATGGCTCTGACGGTGATCTTCGCGCTCGCGGGCTCGCTCGTGCTCTCGCTGACCGTGATGCCCGTGCTGGCGAGCTACTGTCTGCCGCGGCGAGTCGAGGAGCGCGAGCCGCTGCTCGTGCGCGTCTTGCAGGCGCTCTACCGCCCGGTCTTGCGCGGCGTGCTGCACCAGCGCTTCGCGATGCTCGGCCTGGGGCTCGCGGCGCTCGGAGCCGGTGTCATCGTCGCCCGCGGTCTCGGCGCGGAGTTCGTGCCGCGGCTCTCCGAGGGCGCGATCGCGATCAACGTCGTGCGCCTCGCCGGCACCGACCTCGAGGAGTCGGTGCGCTACGACACGGCCATGGAGCGCGCGCTGCTCGAGGCCTTTCCCGACGAGCTGGAGCACGTCTGGAGCCGCATCGGCACCGCCGAGGTCGCGACGGACCCGATGGGCGTCGAGCTGAGCGACCTCTTCCTCGCGCTCAAGCCGCGAGAGCAGTGGACGCGCGCGCACGACCAGGCCGAGCTCGCGGAGCTCGTGCGGCGCGAGCTGCGTGACATGCCCGGGCAACGCATCGCGCTCTCGCAGCCGATCGAGATGCGCCTGAACGAGATGATCGCCGGCACGCGCGGCGACGTGGCGCTGAAGCTCTACGGCGACGATCTCGACGTGCTCAGCGCCAAGGCGGGGGAGATCGGCGCGCTGCTGGGCTCGATCGACGGCGCCGCCGATCTGAGCACGGAGCAGATCACGGGCCAGCCGCTCTTGCGCATCCAGGCCGACGCCGACGCGCTCGCTCGCTATGGAGTTCCGGCGCGTGCGGTGATGGACATCGTCGAGTCCATCGGCTCGAAACCGCTGGGCGAGGTCGTCGAGGGCGAGCTGCGTTTCCCGCTCGTCGTGCGCCTGCCCGAGCGCGAGCGCTCCGATCCGGCCGCGATCGGCTCGATCACGGTCAGTACCCAGAGCGGCCAGCGCATCCCGCTCGCGCGTCTGGCGCGCATCGAGGAAGTCGAGGGTCCGGCGACGATCACGCGCGAATGGGGACAGCGGCGCATCACCGTGCAGGTCAACGTGCGCGGGCGCGACGTCGGCAGCTTCGTCGACGAGGCCCGGCGGCGCGTGCGCGACGAGATCGCGCTGCCCGAGGGCCGGTACCGCGTCGAGTGGGGCGGACAGTTCGAGAACCTCGAGCGCGCGCGCGAACGCTTGAAGCTCGTCGTGCCGCTCGTGCTCTTGCTCATCGCCAGCCTGCTCTACGCGACCTACCGCAGCTGGCGCGACGCGCTGATCGTCTTCACCGGGGTGCCCTTCGCGACGATCGGCGGCGTGCTCGCGCTGTGGGCGCGCGCCATGCCCTTCTCGATCTCTGCGGCGGTCGGCTTCATCGCGCTCTCGGGCGTGGCGGTGCTGGCGGAGATGGTGCTCGTCTCCGCCATTCGCGGTTTGCGCGCGCGCGGCGTGGGGTTGCGCGAGGCCATCGAGGAGGCCTGCGCCACGCGCCTGCGTCCGGTGCTGATGACCGCGCTCGTCGCTGCGCTCGGCTTCCTGCCCATGGCGTTGAGCACGGGCACGGGCGCCGAGGTGCAGCGTCCTCTCGCGACGGTCGTCGTCGGGGGCGTGATCAGCAGCACGCTGCTCTCGTTGCTGATCCTGCCGTCGATCGACCTCGTGTTGGCGGCGCGACGCGTGCGCGCGAGCGGCGAGCGCGGCCCGGACGCGAGTGTCGTCGCGCCCCCGGACGAGCTTGGACGCCACGCTCGCGGCGCGCTCGCGCCGTGAAGCGCGCGTGGATCGCCGGCGCGCGGGCGCGTTCGCCGAACGACGGCGAGCGAGCGCTTTGCTACGCGAACGGATCGTCCGCGCGCACCGGCGGGCGGTTCATCGGCGGAACTTGCGGAGCGCTCGGCGCGCGCGTTCCGGCGAGCGGCAGGCGCACGCGCCATTCGAGATGGCCTTCGCCTACGCGCGCGAGCTCCACCTCGCCGCCCTGGCCGCGCACGATGCCGCTCGCGGCGAGCAGCGCGTTCGCGCCGAGCTCGGGAAACGTGCGCCGCAGCGCGTACGGCTCGACGATGCGCGCCGGATCGAGACCGGCGAGCGCGCCGGAGGGGAACTCGATGCCGAGCTCCGTCATCGCGGAGCCGGGCGCGTTCGCCGCTTCGCCAGCGAGACGCAGGTGCACGCGCACTACCTCGCCCGGCCGCGCGGAGCTGCGCGCGACGAAGAAGAAGGCGTCGAGCGCCTGCGAGAGCAGCTGGCGATCGCTCGTGACGCGCGCCGGACCGTCCTTGCGCAGCAGGAAGCGCGGACCGTCGCCCTTCGCCGGCGCGGTCGAGACGAAGAGCTCGACGAGCTCGCCCAGATCGAAGCTCTGGTTGCCCGAGGGCGGCGGCGCGACGAGGTAGCCGAGCGTGCGCGTGAACTGCAGCAAGCGCGCTACGTCTTGCGTCAGGTGCTCGAGCGCCGGTTCGAGCGCCGCGTCGTCGAGGCCGGAGTCGAGCACGCCGTCGCGCAGTCCGGCGAGGTCGAGCTCGATGCGCTGCGCCATGTCGGCGAGGTCGGCGACCTGATCGCGGAAGTACGGAGCCGGCAGCGTCGTTCCGTCGCGCGGCGCGGAACCCGCGCGCGCCGCCGGACGCTCGGGCGGCGCGGCGCTCGCCGGCGCGGCCGCGATCGAGGGCGAAGCTGGAGCGCTCTGCGGTGCGGGCGCGCGCTCGGGAGCCGATGGAGCCTCGCGCGCGGGCGCCTGGGCCTCGAGCGCGCGGCCGAAGATCTCTTCCGGCGGCTGGCGCGGATGCGGCGCGAGCACGCGGCGCCCGGGATGTTGTGCGTCGTTACCCTCGTCGGCTGACGACGGTTCCGCGGCCGGCGCGTCGCGCGGCGCGAAGGGAGTCGAGCGCCGCGCGCGCTCGGCGGCGCGCTCGTAGGCATCGTCCTCGCGCGTGGGGCGTGCCCGAGCGGAGCGAGTCGAATCGCCGGAGCGAGTCGAAGTGGCGGAGCGTTCGCCCGCCGCGGACTCTGGCGCGCCCGGCGCACCGAGGATCGCCTCGATGCGCTCGAGCTCCGTCGTCGCGCTGCCCGCGCTCCCGGCGTGGGCCGGCGCTCGGCGCGGTGCGGGGGTGAGCTCCATCGGCTCGAGCCCCGCGCCCTCGTCCTCGTCGTGCGCGCTCGCGCCGCGCGACGCAGCATGCTCCGCGAGCGACGCCGGTGGGCGCATCAAGCCCCGCAGATCGTCGATGTCGGGCGCCCAGTGCAGCCAGCGCGCGCTCGGTTCCGCGAGCAACGCGCGCACGGGGCGGCGCGACGGATCCGTGCCGCACAGGACGAGCTCGTAGCCGAGCTCGCGGCGCAACCAGTGGCGCAGGAGGCCGACGTCCTCGGTCTCGATCTCGTCGGCCGAGAGCAGGAGCTTGCCGCTGCCGCCGTGGATCTCGAGCAGCTCGCCGAGCTCTCCCAGGTCCGCGAGCTCGACGCGCGCACCGTCGCAAGGCTCGGGCAGCAGGAACGCCTTGAGCTCGGCGATGCGCGCTCCCGGCCCGACGATGAGACTCCAATTCATGTGCGACAGCTCCGGCGACCCGCGAGAGCAGATGGTATCGGGATTCGGAGGCCGGGCAAAGGCGCTTCTGAGGGAACTCGCAATTGCGGTCGGGCGGCTGGAGCGGCTTCGGATCCGGGGCGAAACAGCCGATGGCGGATAGGCTCTAGGTTTCACGTGACCCGCTTCAGCGCTCGATGACTTCGACGGTTCAGATCTCGATCGTCGTGCCCGTGTTCGACGCGTCAGCTGGGAGGTGATCTACGTCGACGATCGCTCGAGCGACGGCAGCCTTTCCGTGATGCTGCGCCTGCGCGAGCGCGACCCGCACGTGCGCGTGATCCAGTTCCGCGGGCGCTCCGGCCAGACGGCGGCGCTCGCCGCGGGTTTCGACCACGCCAACGGCGAGATCGTGATCACGCTCGACGGCGACCTGCAGAACGATCCGGCGGACATCCCGGCGCTCGTGGCGGAGCTCGAGCGCGGCTTCGACATCGTCGCCGGCTGGCGCCGGTCGCGTCAGGACGGTTTCCTCCTGCGGCGCTTGCCTTCGCGCGCGGCCAACCGGCTGATCGCCTGGGTCACGGGCGTCGCGATCCACGACACGGGCTGCACGTTGAAGGCCTTCCGGCGCGCGCTCGTGAAGAGCCTGCCGATCTATGCCGAGCAACACCGCTTCCTGCCCGCGATGTCGGCCGGCAGCGGCGCGCGCGTGAGCGAGGTGGTCGTCAACCATCGGCCGCGGCGCTTCGGGCGCTCGAAGTACGGTTTGACGCGCCTCGTGCGCGTGCTGCTCGACCTGCTCGCGATCAAGATGGTCACGGCCTTCGGGCAGCGGCCGTTGCTCTACTTCGTCACGTTGACCCTGCCCTTCGTCTTCGCGTCGCTCGTCTTCCTGGTCGATTGCCTGGTGCACTGGCGCCAGGTGAGCTTCGACAACGACTGGGGACGCTCGGCCTTGATCATCTACATGCTGCTCTCGATGTTGTGCATCTACTTCGTCGGGCTCGGCCTCGTCGCCGAGCTCGCGGTCAAGGCGAGCGGCATGCACGGCCGGCGCGTGACGCGCGTCATCCCGGCCTGGACGGAGCCTCGAGCGTGAAGAGCGGCACCGTCGAAGCCAAGCAGAAGCAGGCCGCCGCGCAACCGGCGCCGGTGCGCGCCGCCGGGGCGGCGAGCGCCAGCCGCTCCGGCCGCGTCGACGTCTCGATCATCGTGCCGATCACGATGGCCGGCGCGCGTGTGCGCGAGGTCGTCGACGCGCTCTCGCGCGAGCTCGAGCGCCTGGAGAAGAGCTGGGAGTGCATCCTGGTCTTCGACGGCGTGCGCGGAGCGGCGTGGACGCAAGGCCTGGAGCTGCAGAGCGCGCGACCCGACCAGGTGCGCGTCGTCGGGTTCCAGCAGAGCTTCGGCGAGTCGATGTGCCTCTCGGCCGGCTTCGAGCAGTCGCGCGGCAGCTGGATCGTGACCTCGCCGCAGTACGTGCAGGTCGACCCGTGGGAGCTCGGCAAGATGCTCGCGGCGCTCGACGGCGGCGCGGACTTCGTCGCCTCGTGGCGCCATCCGCGCGTCGATCCGTACCTGAACCGCATCCAGTCGGCGTTCTTCAATTGGGTGATGAGGCGCATCATCCACGCCAAGTTCCACGACCTGAACTGCTACTTCCGCGCGTTCCGGCGCGAGGTGCTCGACGAGCTCACGATCTACGGCGACATGTACCGCTTCCTGCCGGTGATCGCCTTCCGCCAGGGATACAAGGTCGTCGAGGTGCAGGTGCGCCACCTGCAGGAGTGGGGCGGAGCGGGCTTCTTCGGCGTCGGCGTCTACTTGCGCCGCCTGCTCGACATCCTGGGCATGGTCTTCCTCGCGAAGTTCACGCTCAAGCCGCTGCGCTTCTTCGGCACGCTCGGCGGCGCGCTCCTGCTCACGGGCGGCGCGGTGCTCGCCTACACGGTCTGGGAGCGCCTCTCGATCGACAAGGGCCTCTACCAGCGCCCGCTCTTCCTCCTCAGCCTGATCCTCGTCGTGCTCGGCGTGCAGATCATCGGCTTCGGCCTCGTGGGCGAGATCATCATCTACACCCAGGCGCGCAACCTGCGCGAGTACCGCATCGAGCGGATCTGGGAAAGTCGCGCCGGTGCGGATGACGATGCACGGACGTGATGTCCTCGGTCAGCACTCCGGCGCCGCCCGCGCAGGCGCCCGTCCCCTTGGAAAACGTTTCGCTGCCGCCTGAAACCGCCGCGCTCGACGCGGCGCGTCGCGAGCCCGCGCCCCCGGTCGCGCCCCCGCATGCGATCGGGGAGCCGCGGATCACGATCGGCGATGCGAGCTCGGACGCGTTGCGCGACGCCTTCGTGGCCGCGCAGCCGCAAGGGACGATCTTCCATCTCTCCGGCTGGCGTCGCGCCGTGCGGCGCGTGTTCGGCCACGAGGAGCTCGACCTCGTCGCCTGGCGCGGCGGCGACATCGCCGGCGTGCTGCCGCTCATGCGCTGCACGACGCCGCGCTGGCGCTCGCACCTCGTCTCCGTGCCCTACGGCGTCTACGGCGGACCGCTCGCGATCGATCGCGCGGTCGAGCTCGCCTTGATCGAGCGCGCCTCGCGCCTCGCGCGCGATCTGGGCGTCGGACGTCTCGAGCTGCGCTGCCAGCGCGATCCAGGAGTCGAGCTGCAGGCCTCGACGCTCTACGCGACCTTCGTGCAGGCACTGCCGCCCAAGGTCGAGGACGTGATGACGAACATGCCCAAGCGCGCGCGCGCGGAGGTGCGCAAGGCGATCGAGAAGCACGGGCTCGCGCTCTCGGAAGGCGACTGGTACTTGAACGACCTCGTCGAGCTCTTCGGCCGCAGCAAGCAGCAGCTCGGCTCCCCCGGCCTGCCGCGCGCGTGGTTCCGGGCGCTGCTCGAGGAATTGGCGGGCAAGGTCGTGATCCACCTCGCGCGCCGCGGCGACGAGCGTGTCGCGGCGACGATGAGCTTCGCCTTCAACGGCACGCTGTCCTTCTACTACATCGGCACGAGCTCCGAGGCGAACCGCGAGTACAGCGCGACGAACTACCTGACGACGAAGCTCATGGAGTGGTCCGTCGAGCGCGGCCTCACGAGCTTCGACCTCGGCCGCAGCCGCGTCGACACCGGCCCGTACCAGTTCAAGAAGAACCAGGGCTTCGAGCCGACGCCGCTGCACTACCGCTACCTGCTCGTGAAGAGCACCGAGCTCCCGAGCTTCAACCCGTCGAACCCGCGCACGGAATGGCTGCGCGAGACCTGGTCGAAGCTTCCGCCGCGCGTGGCGCGCGGGTTGTCGGGACGGTTGATGCGCTATCTGCCGTGAAGCGAGGCCGCGCGGGCGCCTTCGCACCGCGAACGTCGTGACACGGCGCCGCGAGCGCGTCGAGGAATTCGCCGCGCGCGTGGAGCCTCGGCCGCGACCCGAGCGGTGCGCCCGGCGGGAGGCGTCGAGGCGCGCCGCGTTCGCCGCTCTCGTCGTTCGCTATTGGCGCGACTCGCGCGCGCTGTCGCCGCTCAAGCTGCGCAGCGCGCGCTCGTAGCCCGCGATACGCGCGTCGTCCTGCGAGGCCGCCTTCAAGCGCTCGAGCTCCGCGCGGATGGCTTCGCTACGGTCGATCTGGCGCGCGATCTGAGCCGCGGTCTGCGGCACGGCGGCATCCCATTCGCCGAGCGCGCGCAACGCCTCGAGGGCCTCGCGCTCGGCGGCGTCGGGATCCAGGAGCTCGGGGTGCTTCGCATACGCCTTGCGGCAGTCCTCGCACTCGGCGCGGCGCGCTCCGGCGTGCAAGAACGCGAGCGACACGAGGCCGCGAGCGCCGCGCTCCAGCTCGAGGTAGTCGCGATACGCCTGAGCCGCGCCGGAGAGGTCGTGCGCGTAGTCGAGACACAACGCGAGCTCGAAACGCAGGCGCGCCTGCCCGGGCTCGCGCGCGATGCGCTGGCGATGGACGGCCTCGGCCTCCTGCCAGCGCTCGAGCCGCTCGAGCGAGAGAGCCCAGACCTGGAGCAGTTCCAACGCGGGTTCGTCGCCCGCGAGCGCGAGCGCGCGTTCGCATGCCGCGCGCGCGGCTTCGTAGCGCTGGGCGCGGTACTCGACGCGGGCCAGGCGCGTCCACAGGTTGCCGCGCTCGGGGGCGAGCTCGAGCGCCGCGTTCAACGCGGTGCGCGCGTCGTCGTGCTGTTTCAGCGACGCATGCGCACTGCCGAGCTCGCCGAGCACGGTCGCGCAGCGCGGCAGGAGCGTCGCCAGAGTCGACCAGCAGCGCAGTGCCAGTTGACGATCTCCGACGGCTTCGGCGGCGCGCGCGCGCAGGACGTGGCCCAGCGCGGCTCCCGGCTCGGCGGCGAGCGCGAGATTGAGCTCGTCGAGCGCGCCGCGCGCGTCGTGTGCCTCGAGCTTGCGCGCGGCGCGCGCGGCCGCCGCCGGCGCACCCGTGCCGCTCTCGTCGGGTGCGCGTCGATCGATGAGCGCGGCCAGCAGCGAGTTCCACGGCGCCTCGTCCGCGCGCTGGAGCTCCGCCCGCGCCGTGTCGCGATCGTCGTCGATCCAAGCCGCGAGCGCGTTGCGCGCGTGATCCTCGGAGCGCCGCTGGGCCGCGATCGTGCGTTCCGAGCGCCACAGGTTCGCCAGCACGAGCAGCGCCACTAGTGCGAGCGCGCCGACAACCAGCTTCTTGTGCAGCACCCAGGCCAGCTCCGCGCGTTCGCGCAAGGCCAGGCGCGTGGCGCGCACCGCCCGTCCGTCGACGAAGGCTTCCAGGTCTTGCGCCAGATCCGCCGCGCTGCGCGTGCGGTGGCCGGGGCGGAAGGCCAGCGATCTCTCGACGATCAGCGCCAAGGCGCGCGGCACGCCGGGCGCGAGCTCGCGCACGCGTTGCGGCGCGCGCGAGCGAATGCGTTCGATCAGACGCACGGGATCCTCGGCGTCGTGTGGCGGCCGCAGAGTGAGGAGCTCGAACAGGATCGCGCCCAGGCCCCAGACATCGCTGCGCTCGTCGAGCTCGGCGCCGCGCGCCTGCTCGGGCGACATGTACTGCGGCGTGCCGATGAGATCGCCAGTCTTCGTGAGCGCGCTCTCGAGCGCCGTGTGCGCCAGCCCGAAGTCGACGAGCACCGGCTCGCCGGTCGGAGTCAGCAGCACGTTCGACGGCTTGAGGTCGCGGTGCAACGCTCCGCGCGCGTGCACCGCGGCCACGGCCCGCGCCAGGCGCGCGACGACGCGGGCCACGGCGGCGCAAGAGGCGCTCGTTCCGGCGAACGTCAGGGCGTTGCACGGCATTCAGTCGTCGCCGCGAGGGCGGCCGCGCGCGCGCGCGATCGAGGCCGAGAGGTTCTCGCCCTCGACGAGCGGCATCACGAGGAACGGCCGGCCGCGCCAGAGCCCCGCCTCGAGGATGCGCACGACACCGGGATGGTCGATCGTGCGCAGCACCTGCGCCTCGCGCCGGAAGCGCTCGAGCGCGCGCGGGTCGAGCTCGAGCAGGGGATCGAGGCGCTTCAGCGCGAGTTCGACTTCCGGTGCATCCACGCGCACGACGCGCAGCACCTGCGCCATTCCGCCGCGTCCGAGCTCCGAGAGCACGCGGTAGTGGCCGATGCGTCTTGGGAGATCGCCGGGACGCGTCGGGAAGAGCTCTTCGGCCGAATCCAACGCGTTCAGTGCGCGGCGCAACTCGCCGGCGCATTCGGGATGCGCGGCGACGAACGCATCGGCGGACACGTCTTCACCGCTCTCGCGACGTTCGACGAACTCAGCCAGCAGCTCCTCGACGCCGTCGTTCATCGCTCGTGGACTCCACCGCGCACGCCGAGCAGCGTCGCCAGGCGCGCCAGCGCGCGCGAGTAGAGCTTGCGCGCGGCGGCATCGCTCTTGCGCAGACGCGCCGCCGCTTCCTGGCTGGAGAGCCCGTCGATGCGCCGCAACACGATGATCTCGCGCATCGCGGGCGGCAACGCCGCGAGCGCGCGCTCGAGCGCTGCGTACGCCGGATCGTGATACGAGAGCGGCTCGACGCGCGCCGCGAGGCTCTGCCCGACCGCGTCGTCGAGCGCGATGGTCCCGGCGCGCTTGGCGGCGCCGAACGTGTCGGCTCGATCGCGGATCTTGTTGACGATCAACGTGTGGAGGAAGCGCTTCAGGCTGCCGGCGCCGCGCGGCTCGAAGCGCGCGAGTTCGCGGAAGGCTTCCAACGCCACGCTTTGCAGGATGTCCTCGCTCTCCAGGGCCGCGCGCAGGCGGCGCGAGAGCCGTGCGCGCACGACCAGCAGGAGCTCGTCGTGGTAGCGGCGGTACAGCTCCTCGAAGGCGGACGTGTCGCCGGCGCGCAGGCGCAGCACGAGCTCGGTCGAGCGCGACTCGTCGGGACCGTCGGGAAGTCCGCCCACGGCGTCATTCTACGCGCGCGCCCGAAACCCACGGCGCCACGGCGCTACGGCGCCACGGCGAAGGAGCCGCGCTGGCGCCGTCACGCCCCGGACCGCGATTGGAGCGCGCGCGGAGGCCGGACTCGCGCCGTCTGCCGCGCGGGAACGCGAATCCGGTCACATCGCGAGCGCGCCTTCCGCTCGTGGGTGCATGGCGGAGCCGCCCCCCGGGGTGCCGCGTTACCCACCGCCCCAGGAGTCCGTCATGCGTCTCGCGCCCGCCATCGTCGTCTGCCTCGCGTCGTCCGCCGCTCTGGGGCGAGTCGTTCCGCAAACGTCCCCTTCGAGCGTGCTCCCGCAGGGACGCGCGGCGGCCGTGGGCCGTTTCGTTCGCGAGCTCGGACCGGGCGTGGCACTGCGCGGCGAGCCGTCAAGCGTTTTCGGGGACGGAGCCGCCGACGGATTCGTCGTGAGCGGTCGCATGCGCATCGCCGGCGCGCTGCCCGACCGCGAGCGCGCGGACGAAGCGGCGCGCGCTCTGTTCGCGCGCGAGCCCGGGCTCTTCGGTCTGGATTCGGGTGAGCTCGCTCTGCGCCAGGTGCTGCAGCTCGCCGGCACGTGGTACCTCGAGTACGAAGCACGGCGCGCTGGACTCGCACTGCGAGAGAGCCGCGTCGAGCTGCGCATCTCGCGAGAAGGCGAGCTCACCCAACTGGCCGCGCGTGGGATGTGGAGCGGCGACTTCGATCCGACGTTCGCGGTCGAGGAACGCGACGCGCTCGAGCTCGCGCGTCTGGCGCTCGCGGGAGTCCGGAGCGAACGCATCGCGGCGGGTCCGGCCGTACGCGCGGCGCAGCTGCGAGCTTCGGCACGCACGGCCGGCGCGTCGCAGCTCGTGCCGGTCTGGACGGTCGAGCTCCACGAGCTCGGTCGCGCGGACGCGAGCTTCGTCGCCGTGCTCGACGGGCGCACGGGCGAGTTGCTCGCGCTCGAGCACGCGGTCGTGCCGGCGATCAGCGGCACGGTGAGCGGACGCGGCGTCGACGGCGGTCCGCAGCCGTCCGTGGCGCCGACGAGCGCCGGCCTCGAGAACCTGCGCGTGCAGGCGCTCGATGCGCTGACCGCGTTCGCGCAGCTCACGTCGAACGCCTGCCCCGACGAGCAGGCGACGATCAGCGGCGACGGCACGCGCATCGCCTTCATCTCGCGCTGCGATGGCGACGGCGAGCTGTGGACGATGCTCGCCGACGGCAGCGGGCTCCTGCGCCTCTCCGACAACGCCTTCGAGGAGCGCGCGCCGGCGATCAGCTTCGACGGTTCGCGCATCGCGTTCGTGTCCAACCGCGACGGCGACGACGAGATCTTCGCCATCCAGACCGACGGGACGGGGCTCGTGCAGCTCACCTCGAACAGCGCGCGCGACGACTCGCCCTCGCTCGCGGCCGATGGGTCGCTGGTCGTCTACGTCTCCTTCGCCGATGGCGATCCCGAGATCTGTCGCGTGTCGAGCGCCGGCGGCGCGCCGACGCAGCTCACGAGCAATGCGACGCTCGACCTCGAGCCCGCGCTCAGCGCCGACGCCACGAAGATCGCCTGGGCCGGCGAGGTGGGCGGCGATCTCGAGATCCTGGTCATGAACGCCGACGGGAGCGGTGTCACGCAGCTCACGTCGAACTCCGTCGAGGATCGCGAGCCGGCGCTCGCGCCCGACGGCTCGCGCGTGTGTTTCGTCTCGCGTCTGCCGATCGAGAGCGCGGCTGCGGGCGATCCCAGCTCCGCGCCCGCGCGCGTCGGGAACCGCGCGCGCGCCCGCGCGCCGGCGCTCGCCGACGAACCGTTCGATCTGTTCGAGGTCCAGATCGCGAGCGGATCGACGCGCCGCCTGACGCACGGTCCGGGCAACGAGCGCGAGCCGCGTTACGCCGCCGACGGTGGTTGCGTCGCGTGCGCCAGCGACGAGGGCGGCGACTTCGAGATCTGGCTCTACGACCTCGCGACGGGGAGCGGCATGCAGCTCACGGACAATGCGAGCGACGATCGCCGTCCTCAGCCGGCATCGAGCTGCGCGAGCGGTGCGTGGACGTCCAACGACGGCGACCGCGAGGTCTCGCGCTGGAACCTCGCGTCACCCGGGGCCTTCGCGGCGGGCTACTCGAGCGCGGGCGGCGCCTACTCGCTGCCGCTCGCCGACGGACATTCGGCTTCGGTGACGGCGCAACTCGCGGGGCGCTTCGCGCGCGTCGTCGACCTCGCTCCCGACTCGAACGAGCTGCGCGCGTCCGGCGGCGCGACGACACCGGCCAGCGGCGTCGACCTCGCCTTCAATGCGCTCGGGAGCGCCGAGCTGCCCACCGCGCAGGTTTCGGCCTACCGGCACACCGAACGCGCGCACGCCTTCCTCGAGTCGGTGCTGCATCGACCGCCGCTCGCCGTCCCGGGCACTCTCGCGATCGACCAGCCTCTCTTGGCGCGCGTCAACGCGGGCGGGCTCGTTCCCAATGCGTTCTACAACCTGCTGCGCGGCGATACGACCTACTTCGCCGGCGCCGGCGCGTCGCGGCCGAACACCGCCTACGACACGGTGATCTACCACGAGTACGGCCACTTCGCGGATCACCGCTTCGGCGGCATCGGAGCGGGTTCGTCGTGCGAGGCCGTCTTCGCGCTCAGCGAGGGTTTCGCCGACGTGCTCGCGCTCTACGCGTCGGCCCAGGGACGCGTCGGCGAGGACTTCTTCGGGCCCGGCACGTGGATCCGCAACTACGATCTGCCGGTCAGCGCGTTGCCCGTGCACGGCAGCGCGACGCGCCAGTACGACGCCGCCGACGCGCCGCACGTCAGCGGGTTGCCCGAGGTCCACGCGCACGGCGAAGCCTTCGCGGGCTTCGCGTGGGATCTGCGCGCGGCGGTCGGCGCGGCGACGGCGGAGAACCTGCTCTTCGGTGCTCTGGCGGTGAATCCGCACGACATGCCGAGCGCCGTGCGCGCGGTGTTCGAGCTCGCCGCCACGCCGGCGTTCGGCGGGACCGGGATCCCGGCGACGAGCCCGCTGTACGGCCCGATCTGCACCGCGGCCGCGCGCCACGGCTTCGATTGCGCGGAGCGCGCCGATCGCGCCTCGCACGGTTGCCTCTATTCGATCTGCACGTCGCTGCCGGCGATCCATCGCGCGATCGGGACGGAGTGGCTGGGAAACCTGGTCGACAGCGAGCCGGCGTGCGAGCTCGTGCCCAACTTCGACGACGACGGCGTGGTCGTGCCGCCGACGATCGCCTCGGGCACCTTCGCGCCGATCACGATCACGCTGCGCGTCGATCCGGCCCTGCGCTTCTCCGGGCGCTACGGCGGTGCAGTCGCCGGTCTGCCGATCCGCCAGCGGTACGTGTACGTGAACGCGTGGCTGTTCGTCGTCGGTCCGGGCGGCGGTGTCACCGAGTACAAGATCCTCGGCACCGACCCGACGAGCACCGTCCCCGACGCGAGCGGCTTCCCGCCGGACACGTTGGCCTTCAATCCCGACTCCTGGAGCGGATCGAGCTTCGTCTACAGCACGACCTTCGAAGTCCCGCCCGTGTCGACGCCGTTGCTCACCATCCTGCGCGTGCGCGTCGACTACGGCGAAGACGCTGGGATCGTCGACGGCTGCCTCTCCGACCCGTCGCTCTCGCAGGCTTGCGGACCGGCGCGCTTCGGCGAGGTCGAGGAGGCGCTCGAGCTCGAGCGGTCGTCGCGCGCGCCCCTGGCGCGCGGCAACGCGCGATCGGCGCGCGATGCGAACCGTCAGCGCGCATTCGCGATCATCCAGCGCGCCGCGGCGAGCAGATCCGGCGCGACGTGATCGGCGCGTCTGCCGCGCTCGCGCAGGAGCTCGAGGTCGTGCTCCCCCTTGCCCGTGAGCACGAGCACGCCGCGCGTGCCGGCGTGCCAGCCGGCTTCGAGATCGCGCGCGGCGTCGCCGACGGTGAAGCTGCGGCCGAGATCGAGGCCATGCTCGCGCGCGGCCTGCAGCATCATCCCCGGGCGCGGCTTGCGGCACTCGCAGTCGCGCTTCCACTCGCGCAGGCCCTCGGTCGGATGATGCGGGCAGTGGTACCAGGCGTCGAAGCGCGCTCCCTGCGCCGCGAGCACGTCGGCGAGGTGCGCGTGGATCGCGGCGAGCTCCGCCGGCGTGATGATCCCGCGCGCGATCGCGCTCTGGTTCGTCGCGAGCACGAGGAAGAAGCCCGCGCGCGCGAGCTCGATCAAGCCCTGCACCGCGCCCGGCACGAGGATCAGGTCGACGCCGCGGCGCACCCACTCCGATTCGACCGACAGCGTTCCGTCGCGATCGACGAACACGGCGGGGCGCAGACCGCTCGGCGTGGAGCTCATCGTCGAGCGTGGGCGAGCGCCGCTCACGAATCCGCGTTGCGATCGAGCCGCACGTAGAGCCGGCTCGGCGCGTAGGCGGGCTCGTACTTGATCGGCACGAGCAGGTCGCGCGTGTTCAGGAAGAGCGGGAAGTTCCAGACCTCGGAGCGCACGTACATCTCGCTCCACAGGATCGCGTAGACCTGCGTGTCCGGCGCGAGAATGCGCGTCGCGGTGACGTAACCGGGGTACTCGAGATCGATGCGCTGCGTGTCGCCCGTGTCCATGTCGAGGATGCAGGGCGTCACGAACCCCGAGTCCTTGCGGTTGATCACGACGCGCGCGCCGGGCGGGTCGCTGGCGATCGTGACGTGCGTGTCTCGGTCGAGCAGCGCGCACCCGGACGTGCAGAGCGAGAGGGCGAGCGACAGGCACGGCGCGGCGAACCGGTTCATGCCGCCATTGTCGGCCGCTCCGGGCCTCCGAGGCAAGCGCAAGCTCTCCTCCGCGCTTGCCTTCGCCCCGCGCGCCTGGAACGCTGCATGGGTGAGGAGCGGCGTCGAGGGCGAGAGCGAGTTCCCCGCGGGCGTGCACTTCGCGCCGGCGGAGCGCGACCCGGCTCCCGCGGAGGGCCGCGGGTGGTGCTCGGCGCGCGCGCTGCTCGTCGCGGCACTGATCGTGGGGCTCTTGCGCTTCCACGCGCTCGGGCGCTGGAGCCTGTGGATCGACGAGGCTCTCACCTACACCGACTACTACGTCGGCATCGAAGGTGGCGAGATCCAGAACCCGCTCGGCTACTGGCTCGTCCACGCGACGAGCTCCCTGTTCGGACCGCAGCCCGACGAGTTCTCGCTGCGCTTCCTGCCCGCGCTCGCCGGCTGGCTGTGCATCGGCGCGACGTACTGGGCTTTCCGCCCGCTCGCGGGCCGGCGCGTCGCGGCGCTCGCGGCGCTGCTCGTCGCCGTGAGCTCGTGGCACGTGTACTGGTCGCAGAACGCGCGCTTCTACACGCTGACGCAGCTCGCGACGCTCGTCGGAGCGGGAGCCTTCGTGCGCGGCCTGCTGAATGCGCGCGTCGGGCTGGCGCTGCTCGGGTTTCTTGTCACGGCCTGCTCGGCGGCCTTCCATCCCTCGGGTGCGCTGCTCGCTCCGGCGCTGCTCGTGGCGGGCAACCTCGGCTTGCGCCGCGCGGGCGTCGCGCCGCGTGCCAGCCGCCGCACGCTGCTCTTCGTGTGGGGCGCGGCGGCACTGATCGCGCTGATCGGACTCTCGTGGGCGCAAGCGGCGTTGCGCGGCTACTTCCTGCAGAAGGGCGCGCGCGAGCCCTTCTCCGACCTCGGCGAGCTCGTCTCGCGCGTCGCGCACCTCGCGAAGACGACCGGCTTCTACTTCACGCCGCTCCTGTGCGCCTCCGCGCTCGTGGGCGCCGCGCTCGCGTGGACGCGGCGCGAGCTCGCGGGCGTGCTGGCGATGGTCGCTGTCGTGAGCGTGCTGTTCGCGAGCGTCGTGCTCGCCGTGGTCGGCGCGCGCATGACGGCGCAGTACGTCTTCTTCCTCCTGCCGTGGGTCGCGCTGCTCGCGGCGCTGCCGGTCGAGCAGCTCCTGCGCCGCGCCGACGACGTCGCGCTGCCGCGCGCCTGGGCCTTCGTGCTCGTCGCCTGCTCGCTCACGAACGTGGGCCTGTACTTCACCGTGCGCCGCGGCGAGAGGCCGGCGTGGCGCGAGGCCTATCAATTCGTGTGGAGCCGGCGCGAGGAGAACGACCTCGTGCTCGGCATGGAAGCGAGCGTGGGGGAGTTCTACGTCGCGCCCTGGCGCACGAACCTGCGCCAGCCCGAGCAGGTGCAATGGCTCGACACGTGGCGCGCGGCGCTTCCGGCGCAGTGGGCGCGCCACTCGCGCCGCATGTGGTTGATCGTGCACCCCGAGCAGTTCCTCGACTGGAAACCGGCCGACGCGGCCGAGGTGCAGCGCTTCCTGCGCGAGGAATGCCGCCTGGTGAAGGTCTGGCCGCTGTACGTCGAGAGCCGCGATCTCTCGGTGTGGGTGTACGTGCGCGACTGACGCAGCTTCGCGCGCGAAGCGAAGTCAGCGCAGCGCGACGCGGTTCGCGCCGCCCGTCTCGAGATTCACGAGCAGCACACCCGCCCGGGTCGAGGCCACGACGGCCGTGTCGCCAACGATGATCAGGTCCGACGCGCCGGAACCGCGGTCGGGCCAGCCAGGGGTGAGCCACTCCCACGCATCCGGTGCCGATTCACGCAACAACCCGAGCGAATCGCAAAGGAGCACGGCCCGGCCGCGCGCGTCGAACGCGACGGCTTCGAAGCTCGTCGGCGGCGCGTTCCACACGCCGTCCTTCCGTACGAACTCCGAGCGCAGGCGCGCGATGCGATCTGCCGCGAGCTCCTCGACGAGAGTTCCCGCCGGTCCATCGATGAGACGAGTGAACGCTCCGCCGAAAGACCGGACCCGGTACGTAGCCTTCGTCGGGTCGAGCGTCAGCAACCCACCGCTGCGCAGACCCAGGTGGGCCAGGCCGCAAACGACGCGAACTCCGCCGTCGGGCGCGAGGGCGAGATCGTGGACGCAGTCGAATCCGGAGTCGGTGAGGTCGTTCGCGGGGCCGAGCCACTTCCCGCTGTCGATGGAGACGGAGAACAACTGTCCGCCCCACTCGCCCTTGTCGATTCCGAGCCACAAGCGGCGCTCGTCCAGCACGCAGTGCCCGGGATGACCCTTGAGCTTGTGCTCACCGAGTTCGATGGCGACGCTCGACCAGACGCCGTTCTCGTAGCGATGGATCGTTCCGGGAGTGAAGAGCACGAGGACGTCGCCGCTCGCGGCAAGCATCGGGAACGGGCCCCGATCCGGGTACAGACGCGAGATGCGGACGTCGGTGATCGTCTTCGGCAGGCTCCACGTCTCGTGCGCCGGCCACAGGCACTCTTCGAAGCGCAGTTCGCCCGACGGGGCTTCGACGAGCAGCAGGGTCTTGCCTCTCCACGTGAGCGCATCGCGCACGCGCGCGCAGTTGACGACGAAGTCCAGTTCGCCGACGCCGTGCTCGACGTCGATGACGTAGGCCTGCTCCCCGAACGCGAGCGCTCCGCGAGCTGTCTCGCGCACTTGCGAGCACCCGGGCAGGAACTTTGGTTCGAAGAGCGCCGCGTTCAGCGATTCGACACGCGCGCTGGGCGTCGCACGAGTGTCCGGCGTCGGAGTCTGCTCCTGCGCTCGTGCGGGAATCGAGCTCGTCGATCCTGCGCTCGAAACCGGCGCAGTCCAGGCGGAGATGGCGAGAGCGGTCGCGAAGGCGAGCATGTGTGCGACTACCTCGTCGCGCGAGATCGGTAACGGCGTGCTGCGCGCTCGCTGCTCGGATCCTTCCTACGCGAGGAATGCCGCCTGGTGAAGGTCTGGCCGCTGTACGTCGAGAGCCGCGATCTCTCGGTGTGGGTGTACGTGCGCGACTGAACCCGCGTCGTCACGCGCGAACGCGCGGGCGCTCGAGCGCTTGCCAGCATTCGCGCAGGCCCGTGTCGAGATCGACGCGCGGCGCGAAACCGAGCGCGCGCAGCTTGCGCGTGTCGGGCACGCGGCGCGCGACGGAGCCCGCTGGAGCCGGGCGCGCGTCGATGCGCGGAGCGTGGCCCGCAACCGCCGCCATGCGCTTCACGAGCTCGCCGATCGAGATCTCGTCTTCGGATCCGACGTTGAATACGCCGCGCGCTCCGCGCGACGCTGCCTGCGAGATGCAGACGAACGCGCGCGCCGCGTCGTCGACGTGCAGGAAGGAGCGCGTCTGCTCGACGCCGAAGACCGCGAGCGGGTCGACGCGTCCGAGGAAGCGTCGCAGAAGCTCGGGGATGACGTGCGTCGGGCCCATGCGCGGGCCGTAGACGTTGTGCACGCGCGCGACGAGCGGCACGAAGCTGCCGCGCGCCGCGGCGAAGACGGCCGCTTCCCCGGCGAGCTTGCTCGCGGCGTAGGACCAGCGCGGGAGCTCGGGATCGGCGATCGAGAGCGGCACGTCCTCGGGCGTCGGGATCGGGACGTGGCCCGCGCTCACGCCCGAGGCGTAGTTCTCGCTCGAGGAGGCGAAGACGAAGGCGCGCGCTCCGTGCGCTCGCGTCCACTCGAGCACGTTCAACGTCGAGCGCAGGTTGACCTCGAGCGTCTCCCAGGGCTTCGCGCTGACCTCGGCGACGCCGACGACGGCGGCGAGGTGGAAGACGAGATCGAACGCGGGCTGCGAGCGCGCGTGCTCGAGCGCGGGCATCGCGCGCGCGAGATCGGCATCGAGCACCGCAATCTTGCCCGCGTGCGCGCGAGCGAGCGTGTCGAGCTCCTCGCGGCCGCCCTTGCGGAAGCTGTCGACGAGCACGAGCTCCGCGCCCTCTTCGGCGAGCCGCTGCGCGAGCGCGAAGCCGATCAGGCCCGCCGCGCCGGTGACGAGCGCGCGCGTCATGCGTGCCTCGGCCGCGGCTGCGGCACGTCCCCGCGCCCGTAGATGCGCACGCGCACGCCGCGCGCGGCGAGCGCCGCGACGCACGCGTCGCCGAAGACGTCCCACGGATCGATCACGATCGATCCCGGTCCGAAGTCGCGCAGCAGGAGCTCGAAGAGCTCGCTCTTGTAGCGAGCATCGGGCAGGCACACGACGGCGATCTCCGCGCCGCGCAACGCGCGCTCGGCGCTCGAGGCGAGCTCGACCTCGGGGACCTCGCTCCAGCGCTCGACGAGGGGATCGAAGGCGCACACGTGCACGCCGTGCGCGATCAGGGCGCGCGCGAGCGTCTCGCTCGGCGAGCTGCGCGTGTCGGCGACACCGGCGCGGTAGGTGACGCCGAACAGTGCCGCGCGACGGCCGGAGAGATCGCCGCCGAAGTGCTCCTCGATCCAGTGCGCGGCGCGCAACGGCATGCGCTCGTTCGTCAGGATCGCCTGGCGCGCGAACGGCAGCTCCGCGGCGACGTCGAGCAGCTCCTCCGCGCCCCAGGCCGCGAGCAGCGCGTCCTTCGTGAGGCAATAGCCGCCGACGCCCAGGCCGGGCAGCATCAGGTTGTCGTGCGTGCCCTTGCGCACGCGGATCGAGCGCACGACGTCGAAGAGATCGACGCCGGAACGCTCGGCGAGGCGCGCCCACTCGTCGACGAAGGCGATGTTCGTAGCGCGGTAGGCGTTCTCGAGGAGTTTCGCCAGCTCGCACGCGCGCAGCGTCTTGTGGCGCCACAGCGGGTGCGTGCGCGTGTCGAGGAAGCTCTCGAGGAAGACCTGCGCGCGATCGGCGCTGCGCTCGTCCACGCCCGCGAACGCGCGCGGACCGTGCAACACGGAGTCGAGGTAGTTCGGTCCGGGCGTGACACGCTCGTAGCAGTAGGCGTAGAGCGGCGGATCGCGCTCGACGTCGCGACCAGCCTCCAGCGCGCCGGCGCAGAGCGCGGGATAGAGCACGCGATCGGAGAGCCCGAGCGGCAGCGTGCTCTCGACACAGACGAGAGCGCGCGGCTTCAAGTGCCGTCCGATCGTGCGCATGAGCTCGACGTAGCTCTCGGTGGGGCAGTCGAGCTCCTCGGTCTGACCGTGCGCGCGCTCGAGATCGAGGTTGATGCACGAGACGACCACGTCGGCGAGGCCGAGCACGCGCGCGTCGAAGGTCGCACACAGCGTGCGAGGCTCGCGCGCGGCGTCGGCGAAGGCCTGCGCGAGCTTGGGATCCTCGGCCTCCGTCGGCGGGCGGCCCTCGTCGAGCGCGCGCAGCTTGGCGCGACCGCCGTCGCTCTCGCGCTCGAGGCCGATGACGAAGAAGCTCGGCGTGCCGGCGTGGCGCGCGCGCGAGAGAGCGGCGCTCACGGCGGCGCCGACGAAACCCAGCCCGAGCACGACGACGGTCTCCGCGCCGCCCGCGCGCGCACGCTCGGCGCGCGACGTGATCTCCTCGAGGTTCATGCGCTCACCCGCCCGCGTGGGCGATCGTGTCCTCTTCCATCTCGAGGCGCAACCGGCGGTTCGAGGAGCGCCGGCCGAAGAGGCTCTCGCGCAGCTCGAGCACGCTCTTCGAGCTCACGCGGCGCACGAAATCGACCGGCGGGAGCGTCGCCAGCGACGCCGTGTGCGTCGCGCGCGCGACCGACTGGTTCTGCTCGCAGACGAGGTACTCGGTCCAGAGCAGGTACAGGGCGAGGTACACGCGCGACAGCGCGCGCACGCGAATCGCGCTCGGCACGAAGGGCGCGAGCAGCGGGAAGCGCACGGCGATCGGGAAGAGCTTGTGCAGGTTCTCGACCTCGTCGAGGTTCGAGACGAGCGCGCGCACGGGGTTGTCGACGCGCGCTCCGTCTCGGGCGCCCTCGCCCTTGAACGACAGGTTCGCGATGCCGCAGGGAACGCCGCCGTTCTCGAGCGTGCTGCACAACTCGGGCAGCGCTCCGTCGCCTTCGCCGCGGCACACGAAATCGACCGGAGCCTCGAGCGCGATGTCGGGAACGAAGGTCGGATGCGGCCCGCCGAAGACGATCGGCGCGTCGCAGAACTCCTTGGCGCGCGCGGCGAGGCGCAAGTGGAACATGTGATCGCCCGTCGTGAGCGAGCACGCGATCAAGTCGGGCGCGGCGCGCGAGAGCTTCGCCTCCCATTCGGCGTCGGGCAGGAGCAGCACCTGCACCGTGTGACCGGCGCGTTTCAGCGCGCCGCACAACCAGGCCACGCCGAGCATCTCCTGCGGCAGGTACTTCTGGAGGAACAGGACGCGCATGTTCGGCGCCGCACGCACGCCTTCTCGAAGCCTATCGGCGCGCGCGCGATCGGGCTGCTCCGCTAGAGGACGTAGGGACACAGGTCGTAGACCCGTGGCGTCACGTCGCCGCGCTCTCGTCGGCGCCGTCCGAGCGCGGCGCGCGCGCGAGCTGCCAGCCGAGCCGGATCTTGTACGCCGCGACCTTGAGACCGTCGCGGACGGTGACGCCGGGCACGGCCATCGGCACGTGGATCGGTACCTCGACGATCGTGACGCCCGAGTGCAGCGCGCGCAGCATGATCTCGCTCTCGATCTCGTAGCCGTTCGACGCGAGCGGCATGCGCGCGAGCACGTGGGCGCGGAACGCGCGGTAGCCGGTCTCGGTGTCGCTCAACCAGCGCCGCGTGACGGCGAACGAGAGCAGGCGCAGCACGTGGTTGCCGAAGCGATTGATGCGCGAGGTGCGCAACGTGCCGAGGAAGCGCGAGCCGGAGACGAGCTCCGCGCGCCCTTCGACGAGCGGCGCGAGCATCACGGGGATCTCCTCCGGCAGATGCTGCCCGTCGGAGTCCATCATGATCACGATGTCCGCGCCGCGCTGGAGCGCGAGACGGATGCCCTTGCGCAGCGCGAAGCCCTTGCCGCGCACGTTCTCGGGCTCCGGCACGAACGCCCCCGCGGCGCGCGCGGCGTGCGCCGTGCCGTCGCGTGATCCGTCGGCCGTGACGATGACCTCGTCGACTTGCGCGCGTGTGCGCTTCACGATGTCGGCGATCGATCGCTCGAGCTGATACGCGGGCAGCACCGCGATCACGCGCGGCGCAGCGCCCGCGCGGCGCGCGTGGATGGCGTGGGAGGAGGATTCCGTCATCGACGCGCGTCCGCGAGGGACCCTTCGAGCGTCGACGAAGCACGCGAGCGGCGCGCTACGCAATCGAAAGCACGCGCCCCGAGCTGAACGGCGTAGCCCCGAGCGGGAAGCCGTGGACAGGAGCGGACGCCGTGGTCCATCTCCGCGGCGCGCGCTCAGTTCTGGCGGCCCTGGAACTCGCCGTCGACCGTGCTGATCTTGATCTGGTCGCCGACGGTGATGTGCAGGGGGACCTTGACCTTGAGGCCGGTCTCGACGATCGCTTCCTTCTTGACGTTCGTCGCGGTGTTGCCCTTCACCGCGGATTCGGCCTCGATGACCTTGAGCGTCACGCTCGGGGGGAGCTCGACGCCGATGGCGAGGTTCTCGTGGAAGGTGACGTCGACGACGGTGTTCTCGCGCACGTAGCCCATCATCTCGCCGACGAGCTCGGCGGGCAGCGGGAACTGCTCGAAGCTCGCCTGGTCCATGAACACGTAGCCGGTCGAGTCCTTGTAGAGGTACTCGCACTTCTTCTTGTCGAGGTAGGCGACCTCGTAGACGTCGCCGGAGCCCATGCGGACCTCGCGCATCTGGCCGGTCTGGATGTTCTTGAGCTTGGTGTGGATCACCGCGCGCAGGTTGCCGGGGGTGTGGTGGTTGTACTCGGTGACCAGCCAGAGGCCGTTGTTCTCGGAGATGACGGTGCCCTTGCGGAGCTCGGTGGCGCGGACGCCCATGTTCGTTTCTTGCCGGGTTGCGGGGTGCGGGGGGCCGGTCCTGCCGGGGCGACCGGGGGGGCGGCGCGCGCTCGGGCGCGCGCCTGGGCAACGCGACACACTCGCGTGCTTCGCATCGCGGGCCCCGCGCAGCGCGTGGGCGCCGGGTCGGAGCGCGCGCGTCGCGCGGCGCTCCTCAACCGGCGCCCGCGCACTGCGCGGGGCTCGACAGGCCGGAATGCGGAAGACGGATTGTCGGGCGTGCGAGGACTCGGGGGCGTCGTGCGGTTGTCGTTGGGGGAGTGCGTCGGACGCGCGTGAGCCATCGAGTCCATGGCGTCGCGCGAGGACGGGGAATGAGTCTCTGCGTTGCAGACGTGTCGATTGGGCGTCTCGCAATGAGGAACGGAGCAGCGTATTTCGTTCCTGTCACCCGGCCTGATTCTCCCGGCTTTCTACAGTCCGGTGCGGGCGAGAAGGTTTCCGTCGTGAGGTGATTCATGACGATCGACGAAGTGTGGCGAGCATCCATTCTGTTCGTATTGGCGTCTTGTGGGGGAGATTCCCTGTCGACGCACGCTGTTGCGGCGGCCGCTAACGCACAAAGTGGACGCGAGCCGACACCGATTCGCGATCTTCTGGAAAGCACGTATCAATCGCTGCTGCGCGATGAATTGACGTACGACCAGGCGCTCGATGTTTCCGCGGAGCTCGCGGGACTCGTTCGGCCGGATGGGTTCCACGTCAGCGACAAAGGCGAGAAGCGTTATGTGCTCGCGCACTGCGCGGGGATCAAGCGGGCCGAGGCGTGCATCGGTCTGCCGCAGGAGGGCGGTTATCGGCGGCACGAGCTTCAATTCGACTGGGATGCGCGGCTCGAGCCGTTCCCGGAGGCGGCGAGCGAGGTCCACGTGCGCATCGCGTTCGGATTGCACGCCGAGCCGGACGCGGCTCCCGAATACTGCGTGGTGCTCGCGGAGCTCGTGCATCCACTCGACGACAAGGCCTATCTCGTCGCGCGCGACCGGCCGCAGGGCGTCGTCATGGGTGCGGTCGCGCGTTTCACGCGCACCGAGACGACCTGGATGCCGATCACGCACCGCGTCGTCGGGCGGGAGGGTACGCAAGTGAACTGGGAGAAGCGTTTCGAGCCCGAGCAGCCGCGCGCCCTCGTGCCGCTCGCCACGTCGCTCGTCGATCCGATCCGGCAGCGCCTTCGCCTCGCTGTGAGGGCGCTCGCGGTGGAGCGCGACGCGCTCCGCCGGCGCACCCCGGGCTGCTGGAGCAGCACGGGCTATCTACTTGAGAAGAGGAAACTGACTTGCAGATTCGCATCATCGCTTCCATGTTCGTCCTGTCCGCCGCCGTGCTGTTCGCGATCTCGCCGCAGCCGGCCGCCGCCGCCGCCCACGCCGGCGGCACCTGTTGCATCTGCGTCGCCGTGATCGGCGACACCGGCACGACGCAGCAGACGTGTCCGTGCGACAGCTCCTACGGAGGCAACTACTGCCGCATCCAGGGCTCGGCGTGCGCGACCGTCGGCACGTGCGGCAATCCGGACGCGGACCAGCTGCCGGGCAACACCCTCCCGTGAACCGTCGCTGATCGCGCGCGAGCCGGCTCGCGCCACACGAGCGGGGTCGGCACTCGTTTCCACGATCGCGGGCTCTCCTCCCGGGGTGCCCGCGATCCCGAGGATCACGCGCCATGCAACGCCGCCACGTGCTCACGCTCTCGCTGGTCGCCGCCGCGATCGCCGTCGCCGCGTACGTCGCCGTGCGCGCGCCGGCCGGCGCAGGCTCCGCAGTGCGTTCCTCGGCTCCGGCCGTGGACGCTCGCGAATCGGACGCACGTCCCCCCGCCGAACGCCTGCGTTCGTCCGACGCGGACGCACCGCGCACCGCGGCGGCGCCGTCCGCGTCCCTTCCGCCGGCCGACGTCGCGGCGCGAGCTCCCGAGGATGCGCGCGAAGCAGCGCGCAGCGAGCGCTTCGATCGCGCGACGCGCGCGTGGCTCTCCGACACTCCGCCGCTCGCCGACCTCGAAGCGTTGATCGCCGAGCTCGGCTCCGCGGCGAGCGTGGACGAGGCCAGCGTCGCGCGCGATCCCGACACGAAGGCGCTGAGCGGACGGCTGGTCATCCCCGGCTTCGACGGGCGGGTCGAGTTCGAGATCGACGGCGACGACGTCGAGGTGAGCGTGAGCGGCGCGCTCCCCGGTGACCCGCGCTTTTCGACGCGCGGGCTCTCCCTGCGCATGCAGCGCGACGGTCTGCGCGCGCGCAGCGCCAATGCCGTCGTGCAGTTCCATCCCGACACGCAGCGCAGCGCGGCGCAGGTGCTCGGCGGCGAACGCGTGCGCGTCGGCTGGGGAGTCACCGTCGACGGCGAGCGCACGACGCTCGTGCCGATGTTCGCGGAGGCGACGAGCGACGGGCGCGGCTGGCAGATCGGGCGCCTCGGCGGCGAGCCGGCGAACGTCGTGCTCGAAGGGGCGACGCAGCGCGATCCCTACGATCCGTGGCTGCGGGCTCTCGCGAACTACCGCTGACGGATCAGAAGCGCCGGCGCTCGTTCGACGAGGGGATGTTGAGCGCCTTGCGGTACTTCGTCACCGTGCGGCGCGCGATCTTGACGTGGTCCTTCTCGTCGAGCATCTGCGCCAGCTCGTCGTCGGAGAGCGGCTTGTCGGGGTTCTCCTGCCCGACGAACTCCGCGATGCGCTGCTTGATCGTGATCTGGCTCGCGACCTCGCCGGTCGCGGTCTGCGTGCCGCCGGCGAAGAAGTACTTGAGCGGGAAGATGCCGCGCGGCGTCTGCGCGTACTTGCCCGAGACGGCGCGGCTGACGGTCGAGATGTGCACGCCGACCTCGTCGGCGACCTCCTGCATGCGCAGCGGCTGGAAACCGCTCGTGCCCTTCTCGAGGAAGGTCTTCTGGCGCTGGAAGATGACCTCGGAGACGCGCAGGAGCGTGCTCTGGCGCAGCTGCACCGCGTCGATGAACCAGCGCGCGCTCTCGAGGCGCTTGCGCACCCAGTCGCGCAGCTCATCGCCCTTGCGCGCCTGCTTCAGGAGCTCGCGGTACTGCGGCGAGAGGCGCAGCTCCTTGCCGCGCTCGCGCTCCAGGCGCACGACGTATTGTCCGTCGATCTCCTCGACGATCACGTCGGGCGTGATCACGTCGGCGCGCGCGTCGCCGTAACCGGAACCGGGGTTGGGTTCGAGCGTGCGCAGGAGCTCGATCGACTGCTTCACGTCCTCGATCGAGCGTCCCGTCGCCTTGGCGATGCGCGGCAGACGGTTGTGCTCGACGTCCTCGAGGTGGTGCTCGACGATCGCGATCATCAGGCCGTCGTCGATGCCCATGGACTCGATCTGCAGGCGCAGGCATTCCTGGAGGTTGTGCGCGCCCAGCGCCGGATGACTGATGCGCCGGATCTCGGCCAGGACCTCGTGGATCTCCTCGATCGTGACGGGCTCCTCGCCTTCGCGCGCGACCTCGACGGTGGCGTCGCGCGCGAGCTCGTCGAGCGGCATCTGGAGCCAGCCGCGCTCGTCGAGCGAGTAGACGACGTATTCGGCGAGGCGGCGCTCGCGCGGGTCGAGGTCGAGGATCGCGAGCTCCTCGAGCAGCGCCGAGGCGAGGGTGCGCCCGTGGTCGGGCGTGTTCGCCATCGCCTCGAGCTTGCGATCGCCGTCGTCGGGGCTGCCGGTGCGGCGCCGGTCGCCGAGATCGCGCCCGTAGCGCTCGAGCTCCTGGATCGCGCCGTCGACCGCGCGCTCGGATGCGGCGTCGACCTCGATCGTCGTGCCGTCGCCGGAAGTCACGTCGCGCGGCTCGCTCTCGGTGAGCGGGTTCTCGACCGGCTCGAGCAGCGGGTTCTCGTCGAGCTCCTGCTGGATGCGATCCTCGAGATCCAGGCCGTTGAGCTGCAGGATCTGCATCGCCTGGATCATCTGCGGCGATTGCAGCAGCCTCTGCTCGAGGCGCGCGGATTGATTGAGTCCGAGCTTCACTGGGTGCTGGCGGGCCGGTCGGCCGTGCTCCCAGTATGGCCCAGCGCTTGCTCGACGCAACCGCGTTGGTGCCGGCTTTCTGCGCATCTCGCGCGCGCCGCGTGGGCGATCCAGCTCGGATCGCGTGCACGAGCGCGCGCTTCGTTTCCGTCTCGGTTCTCGGCGGCGTGCAACAGCTACAAATCGCTGCTCGAGCGTCTCGAGCGCCTGCGCGCGTGAGCGCCGGCGAGCGCGCGCATCACCCCGAGTAGGGCTGCAGCTCGGCGCACACGCCGTCGCTGACGAGCTCGACGTCGGGCACGGGCATCCACGATTGCGGGGCGAGCTCGGAGCGGTACTCGGTCAGGTACGGGCGCTCCGTTCCGGCCCACACGCGCGCCAGGCATCCGTCGCACACCGGCAGCGAGACGCTGAACGCGCCCTGGCGCAGCTCGACGCGTCCCGTGTTCTGCCGCGCGGCTTCGCTCGCGCGCACCAGGGCGCGCGCGTCGCGCAGCAAGTTCGGGTCGGACTTCGGGACGAGCAGCAGATCGCTGGTCCAGAAGAGCGGAGCGCGCGCGCCCGCCGACGAGCTGGTGCGCGACTCCTCGAGCGTCGCGGCGAGCGCCGCGGGAGCGAGAGCGACGGGCGGCGCGACGTGACCCGCGAAACCGGCTTCGGAGCTCAGGCGTCCGCCGGGAGTGAGCGCTCGATGCGCGCGCGGTTCGCCGGCGAGGAACGCGAGGTCGAGCAGCGCCCAGCCGCCTTCCTGCGCCGCCGGTTCGGGATCCGGACGCGCGCTGGCGACGAGCACGAGCTTCAGGTCTCGCGTCGGGAGCGGGGCGCCCTGCAACGAGACCTCGAGGCGGCCTCCGCTCTCGACGACTCCGGCGAACGCGATCTGCACGCTGGAGACCGCGGGCTGCTCGAGGATGCCGAGATCCGGCGTGTCCGGATCGAAGCGCACCGTTTCGCCAGGCACGGCGACGTCGAGCAGGCCCTCGAGATGGACGCGCTTGCCGCCGTCGATCCGCGCCGCGTTCACGTGCACGGTCGCGCCGTGCAGCACGCTGCCGCGGATCGGGCGCGCGACGCCGCTGTCGGCGGCGACCTCGACGTCGTAGCTGCTCAAGAAGCTCTGCGTCAGGCGCGCGCCGAAGAAGGCCTCGTCGCCCGAGCGCACGCGCGTGCGTCCCGAGATCAAGGGCGCACCACCGCGCGGCGAGCCCGCCAGCTCGCAGGAGAGCTCGATCTCGAGCAGCTCGCCTTGCGCGCCGAGATCGGCGAGCAGGGCGCGCGCTCCGCGCAGCAGGCTCTCGTCGGCGCGCGCGACCAGGGTCGGCGCGGCGCGCAGGAACTCGATGCGCCCTCCGTGCAGCACCGCGTCGGCTTCGAGCATCTGCTGCACGAGGCTCGCGGGCAGCTTCGGCGGCGGAGCTTCGGGCTCGGCGTCGCCGCCTCGCGGACGCAGGAGCACGTGCACTCCGTCGATCAACGCGATCGGGCGCAGCGGCGCGGGCTGCGGCGCGCACAGGGGCGGCAGCTGCAACGCGGTCCACTCCTGTCCGCTGCGTTGACTCGGCGTCGGCGCGAGGGCCGCTTCCAGGAGCGGGAACGACGCCGGCGCACCGAGGGAACCGACGGAGAGGAAGAGCAGGGCGTGGGAGAGCATGCGGGCTGCGCGGGTCGGCGGACGGTGCGACCCTCGCGCAGGCAGGATAGTGCACCACGCGGGGCGGGGCTACGCGCAACCGGCGTGGCGTTCGTGGCGTGACCGGGGGCGGTGCGCTACAACCACGCGCAGAGTTCCGGTTCGTCGCGCGCGGTGCGCGAGTCGTCCGGCTCTCGCTCGACGCTCGCGCGCATGCCCCACGAGACCTCACCCTCACGCAGCGAAGGCAAATCCGACGCGGCTCGCCGCCCGCTCTATTCGGTGGCGCAGATCCAGCACCTCCTGCGCGTCGAGTTCCAGCGCGCGCAGCGCTACGGCTACCCGCTCGCGTGCCTGCTCGTCTCCGTGGACCAATTGGGTGACGTGCGCGATCGCGGCGGCTACGAGGCGAAGGAGCGCGTCCTCGACGGCATCGTGAACCTCGTTTCGAACTGCACGCGCGCGAGCGACTTCCTCGGCCGCACCGCCGACGACCGGCTGCTCGTGGTCGTGCCGCACACGGCCGGCGACGGTCTGCGACGGCTGACCGCGCGCCTGCTCGCCGCGGCGCACGCCTCGCAGTCGGCGCACGAATCCTCGAGCGGCCGCCTGACGCTGAGCATCGGCTGGGCGTCGACGGACTCGGGCTCCTTCGCCTTCCACGATGCGCTGCTCGCGCGCGCCGAGGCGGCGCACGCCGACGCCGTCACGCGCGGCGGCGATCGCGCGGAAGGTCCGCAGGATTGAAGCCCGGCATGCGCGTCCTGCTCGCCGAAGACGAAGTCACGATCGTGGTCACGCTGCGCGACGCGCTCGAAGCGCGCGGACACACCGTGCTGCACGCGCCCGACACGCAGTCGGCGATCGCGATCCTCGAGCGCGATTCGCCCGAGGCCGTGCTGACCGACATCCGCATGCCCGGCGCGGGCGGGATGAGCGTGCTCACGCGCTCGATCGAGCTCGATCCGACGCGCCCGGTGGTCGTCATGACCGGCTACGGCACGATCGACCAGGCCGTCGAGGCCATGCGCGTCGGCGCGGTGAACTACGTCCAGAAGCCCTTCCGCAACGAGGCGCTGGTCGGCATGGTCGACACGTTCGCGCGCCTGCGCTCGCTCGAGCGCGAGAACCGCGCGTTGCGCTCGCAGCTCTCGGGCGCGCTCGCCGTCGAGGGCGTCGTCGGCGCCTCCGACGTCATGCGCGCCGTCTTCGAGCGCGTGCGCACCGTGGCGCCCACCGATGCCACGGTGTTGATCCAGGGCGAGAGCGGCACGGGCAAGGAGCGCATCGCGCGCGCCCTGCACCAGCACTCGCAGCGCGCGAACGGCCCGTTCATCGCGCTCTCCTGCGCCGCGCTGCCCGAGTCGCTGCTCGAAGCGGAGCTCTTCGGCTACGAGAAGGGCGCCTTCACCGACGCGCGCCGCGACAGGAAGGGCCGCTTCGAGCTCGCCGATCACGGCACGCTGTTCCTCGACGACATCGACGACATGCCGATCGAGATGCAGGTCAAGCTGTTGCGCGTCCTGCAGGAGAAGAGCTTCGAGCGCATCGGCGCCGAGCAGCCGATCACGGTCGACATCCGCGTCGTCGCCGCGACGAAGGTCTCGCTCCAGCAACGCGTGAAGGACAATCGCTTCCGCGAGGACCTCTACTACCGCATCAACGTCGTGCCGCTGCTGCTGCCGCCCTTGCGCGATCGGCGCGGCGACGTGCCGTTGCTCGTGCAGCACTTCGTCGAACGCCATGCGCGCGGTCGGAAGTACACGCTGACGCGCTCGACGCAGACGATGCTCGAGCGCTACGCCTGGCCGGGCAACGTGCGCGAGCTCGAGAACGCGGTGCAGCGCGCGATCGCGCTGGCGGGGGAGAAGTCGGAGCTCGCGGCCGAGGACCTGCTGCCGCTCGACGAGCGCTGGCGCGGCGCGGTCGAGGTGCACGAGGGCGTGCGTCCGTTGCGCGAGGCGCTGCGCGAGGTCGAGATCGCGCACATCAAGCGCGCGCTGGAGCAGACCGGCGGACATCGCTCGCAGACGGCCGAGTTGCTCGGGATCTCGCGCAAGGTGTTGTGGGAGAAGATGCGCGACTTCGGGATCGATCCGCCGGGCGCGGCGCCCGGTGTCCCCGGGGCCCCCGGTACAGCGGCTTCCGGCGGCGGCTCCAACGGAGCTGAAGGCGAGACGTGAGCGCGCGCGCGCGCGACGCCGAACCGGTGCCGCGGGCTTCGCTCGCGAGCCTGCCGGAGCGCGAGCTCGGCGCCGGTTCGCTGGTCATCGCCGACTTGCACCTCGACGTCGAGAACGCTGCGCGCTGTGCCGCGTTCGCGAGCTGGCTGGCGCGACAACGCGGCGCGCCTGCCTTGTGCGTGCTCGGCGATCTCTTCGACGTGTGGGTCGGGCCGGCGCAAGCGGGTCTGGGGGCCGCGCCGAGCGTGCTGGCGGCGTTGAAGGAGCTCTCGACCTCGGGCACGCGCCTCTTCGTCGTCCCCGGCAACCGCGACTTCCTGCTCGACGCGAGCTTCGAGCGCGAGAGCGGCGCGCAGCTCTTCGCCGAGGGTTTCGTCGCGCTCGTTCGCGCGACGGGTGCGTCCCGGGCGCACGGCGTGTCCGGCGAGCACGGCGCGACGCCGGAGCGCATCGCGTTCGTGCACGGCGACACGCTGTGCACGCGCGATCATGCGTACCTGCGCCTGCGGCGCGTGCTGCGAGGCCGCGCGGTGAGCCGTCTCGGCCCGCGATTGCCGCTCGGTCTCGCGCGCGCGCTCGCACGGCGCCTGCGGCGCGCGTCAGCGCAGGCGATCGTGCGCAAGATGCCCGAGGAGAAGTCGATCCAGGAGTCCGCCGTGCGCGAGGTGGCGCTCGCGCAGCGCGCGTCCACGCTCGTCTGCGGCCACGCGCACGAGTTCCGCGACGTCGCGCTCGCGGACGGCCCGCGCTGGATCGTGCTCGACGCGTTCGGCGGCGCACGCGACCTCGTGCGCCTCGGCGCGGACGGCCTCGAATGCGTCGCGAGCGGAGTCGCGGGACACTAGTGGACGGTAGCCGCAGGTTCGCCAGCAGCCATCGGCCTCCTGCGCCGCTGGGCTGCGTCGCTCCTCCTCGGCGTATCGCCGTGAGCACGCAGTCGTCGTCGCGCCTCGCCCGGCGGCGGATGCGGCCGAACTCTGCGAGCGAACCTGCGGGTACGGTCGACTAGGATCGCGCGCGAGCGCGGCTACAATCGGCCGCCTTCCATGTCGCGGAGCACACTCGCCACGATGATCATCGCCATCGACGGACCGGCGGGCAGCGGCAAGAGCACGGTCGCTCGACGTCTCGCCGCGGAGCTGGGACTGACCTTCCTCGACACGGGCGCGATGTACCGCGCCGTGACGCTCGCGGCGCTCGAGCGCGACGTCGAGCCGATCGATGCCGAGGGTTGCGCGCGTCTGGCGCGCGCGCTGACGCTGACCTTCGACGCGCAGGGCCGCGTCGAGCTCGATGGACGACTGGCCGAGCCCGCGATCCGCGGCGACGAGGTCACGCGCTGGGTCTCGGCCGTCTCCGCGCACAGCGGCGTGCGCGCCGCGATCGTGCCGCAGCAACGCGAGGAAGCGCGCCGCCGCGGCGGCGTCGTCGCCGAGGGGCGCGACATCGGCACGGTCGTGTTTCCGGCCGCGGACGTGAAGTTCTACGTCGACGCGAGCCCGGAGGAGCGCGCGCGCCGGCGTGCGCTCGAGCGGCACGAGCCCGAGCGCCAGGCCGAGTTCCTGGCCGACATCCAGCGCCGCGACCACCACGATTCGGCGCGTGCCGACTCGCCCTTGCGCCGCGCGCCCGACGCGCACCTGATCCTGACCGACGGCCTCTCCATCGACGAGGTCTTGCGCCGCATGCTCGAGGTGATCCGTGAGCGAACCGGGCCGCGCTAGCGCGCCGCCGCCTGCCCCCTCGAACGCGCCCCCGCCTGGTTCGCAACCGGGGCGCGCGCCGCGCGAGGCGAGCAAGAGCGCGAGCGACGACGAAGAGGTGCTCGTCGACAAGACCTGGGTCTACTGGACCTGCTGGGTCGGGTCGTGGCTCTACTCGCACGTCTACCATCGCCTGCGCGTCGAAGGCATCGAGAACGTGCCGAAGTCCGGCGGCGCCGTGCTCGCCGCCAACCACCAGTCGCACGTCGACATCATCACCGTCGCGGCTTCGCAGCGCCGGCACGTGGCCTTCGTCGCGCGCGACACGCTGGCCGAGGCGCGCTGGCTCGCGTTCACGATGCGCGGTTGCGGTGCGGTGCTCGTGAAGCGCGGCGCGAGCGATCGACAGGCGCTGCGCGCGATGGTCGCGCACCTCGAGCGCGGCGATCTGCTCGCGATCTATCCCGAAGGCACGCGCACGCGCGACGGACGCATCGGCGAGTTCAAGGGCGGAGCGCTGCTCGCGGCGCGCATGGCGCGCGTTCCGATCGTCCCGATCGGCATCCGCGGCGCGTTCCACGCCTGGCCGCGCGGCAAGCCGCTCCCCCGGCCGTTCAAGATCGGCATGCGCTTCGGCGCGCCGATCGATTCGAGCCTGCCGGATGCGCAGGAACGGCTCGTGGCCGCGGTGAGCTCGATGATCGGCGACGGCAGCTACGCTTCGGTGCCGCCGATCTAGATGCGCGAGCGGCGCTCCGTACGGTACACGGAATCTTTCTCACCGATTCGCCGCGCCCGTACCAAGGCGCGTTCTTCGGTTCGGAGCGGCGAATCGGTGAGAAAGATTCCGTGTACCGTACTCACTCGCGGCCCCACTCGCGCACGTGCGGGAGCTGGCGGTAGAGGATCGCGTGGTAGAGGCGCCGCGGCAGCAGGCGGCGCAGGAGCGAGAAGAGGTGCGCGTCGATCGTCACCGGCGCGCGCAGCGGCGGACTGCGCTGGGACATCAAGCGCAGCATGCGCCGCGCGACGGATTGCGGCGTGGCGTACGCCGCAGTCATCAGACGCTCGATGAACGGCGTCATGTGCACGTAGTGCGCGTGGTAGGCGAGGTGCGCGTCCTCGGCCGAGAGCTCGCTGTCGTGCGTGTAGCGCGTGCGCAGGAACGACTCGGAATGGATGAAGCCCGGCTGCACGAGCGTCACGTGGATGTTCCACGGCCGCACCTCGTACCACAAGGCCTCCGTCGCGCCCTCGAGCGCCCACTTCGACGCGCTGTAGAGCGCCATCGTCGGCATGGCCATCATCCCGCCGACCGAGGAGACGTTCAGGATCCTCCCGCGGCGCTTCTCGCGCATCGCCGGCAGCACGAGGCGGATGAGCTCCATCGGCGCGAGGAAGTTGACCTCCATCTGCGCCAGCCGCTCGTCGTCTCGCACGTGCTCGACGACCGAGCGGAAGGAGACGCCGGCGTTGTTCACGAGCACGTCGACGCCGCCCCAGCGCGCCTGCGCCTCGTCGACGAGCCGCTCGCGTTGCGCGCCGTTCTTCACGTCGAGCGCGCGCAGCCACACGTGCTCGCTCTCGTCGATGCCTTCGCGCGCGAAACGCTCGAGCGAGTCGGCGCGCGCGGTCAGGATCAGGCGCCGGCGCGTGGCGAGGAGCTCGCGCGCGAACGCGAGGCCCAGCCCGGAGCTCGCGCCGGTGACGAGCACGACCTCGTTCGACGCCTCGTTGTGCTCTCGAGCGTGCGTGATCGTCGACCTCGCGTGGGACGCCGCGCGAGATCCTAGCGCGCGCCGCTCACAGGCACGATTCGAAGCTCACGCCGCGCTCGGCGAGCAGGGATTCGGCGGCGCGCACGCCGCTCCACTGCGCCTCCTCGAAGAGCGGCAGTCCGCCGAGGTCGCAACCCGCGAAGGCGATGCGTCCGAGCCGCGCGGGGAGCTCGCCGCGCGTGCGCGAGGCAAGGAATCCGGGGCGCGGGCGGATCATCGCGTGGCCCCAGCGCCAGACGTCGATCGACTCGACGAGCTCTTCCAGATCGACGTGCGCGGGAGCGAGATCGCGCAGCACTTCGTCGCGCCACGAGCTCCAATCGCGCCCGAGCACCGCGGTGCGCGCGGCGCGCGGATCGGCGTCGCAGAAAGGCCGGTACCAGGTCCAGCCCTGGCCGAGCTCGCTGCGATCGAGCTGGTGCGTGTCGACGACGTAGCCGAGCGACTCCGACTCGTACAGCACGTTGTCCCAGCACTGCGGGTGACCGCGGCTCGCCGGCGCGCGCGAGAGCTCGAGGTGCGCGACGACCCACGGGCTGTACTCGAGCGCGCTCGTCTCGCTCGCAAGCTCGCGCACGATCCGGCGCGCGACCAGACGCGGCACGGCGCAGATCACGTGCTGCGCGCGCGTGACTCGGGCTTCGTTCGCGCGCGCGTCCCACCACGTCACGCGCACGTGGTCCGCGAGCGGTTCGAGCTCCGTCACGAGCGCCGCCGCGCGGGAATCCGCGCCGAGCGCGCGCGCCAGGTGCCGCGCGAGGCGTGCGTTGCCCTCGGGCCAGGTCAGGTAGTGCGTGCTCTCGTCGTCGCGCCCGCGCGCGGCGAAGTAGTGCAGCGCGGCGAAGGCCGAAACCTGCTCGAGCTTCGCGCCGAAGTCGTCGCGGCAGGCGTACTCGACGTACCAGCGCAAGCGCGACGAGTGGAACTCGTGGAGGTCGAGCCACTGCGCCATCGAGAGCGCGTCGAGCGCGAGCACGTCGGCGCAGCGCGAACCCTGCGCGAGCGGCAGCGTGAACCAGCGCAATCCCTCGTCGTCGCGGCGCGCGGCGAGCTCGCGCACCTGCGCTTCGAAACGCGCGAGCTGGCCGAGATCCGCCGCGCTCGCGCCGGCTTCGAGGAACAGTCCCTCGGACCATTCCCCGGCCCAGAACAGGCGCTCGGCGGGCGCGCGCAAGCGGTGCTCCTCGGCGACGACCGCGGTGCCGCGCTCGTCGAAGCCGCGCAGCACGCCCATGTCGGCGAGCAGCGCGCACGCGGTGCGTTGCTCGCGCGTGGGGATCGGCAGGTAGTGCGCACCCCAGGGATGCGCGCTGTAGCTTCCGCGGCCCGCGCGCGAGGTTCCGCCGTGCTCGTCCTCGAGCTCGAACAAGGCGAAATCGCGCACGCCCGCGCGCGCAAACGTCCACGCGGCGGAGAGTCCGGCGATGCCGCCGCCGACGATGACGAGCGGGATCTCGCTCTCGCGCGCGGAGGCCGTGCTCGCCGAGACGCCGTTGCGCAATCGATGCCCGCGCGCGTCGTCCTGGCCGACGATGGAGCCGGTGATCGCGCTCGCCGCGCGGTTGCCCGCGCCACTCGACTCCCGCGCGCAGCCCGCGCCGAAAACCGCCGCCGCGGCCGTGGCGCGCAGGAGCTCGCGCCGGCTCAGTTCCACCGGCGCCAATCCTCCTCGTAGTAGCGCACGAGGACCTGGTTGTTGAGGCGGTTCGCTTCGACCTCGAGCGGCGCGAGGTCGGGGCCGAGCACGAAGAGCGAGCTCATCGTCGTCGCGTCGAGGAAGCGTTGCTCCGGGCTCGCTTTCGCGGGCACGTCGAAACTCTGGCGCGCGGCGAGCAGGAAACCCCACTCGCCGAACGACGGCACGAGCGCGTGGTAGGGCCGCACGAAGAGCCCGAGGCTCTCGACCGTGCGCACGACGCACCAGTACGCGCGGCGCGAGGAGAGCGGCGATGTCGACTGGACCGCGAGCGCGCCGCCGGGCGCGAGGCAGCGCTCGACGCGCTCGTAGAACGCCGTGGAGTAGAGCTTGCCGAGCACGAAGCTCGCCGGGTCGGGGAAGTCGACCAGGATCACGTCGAAGGGACCGCGACGCTCGTCGAGCCAGCGCATGGCGTCGTCGTGCACGAGCGTGACGCGCGGATCGTCGAACGAGTGGCGATTCAGCTCGGCGAGCGGCGCGAACGAACGCGCGAGCTCGGTCATGCGCGGATCGATGTCGACCAGCGTCGCGCTCTCGACCTCGGGATGCTGCCAGACCTCGCGCAGCGCGAGTCCGTCGCCGCCACCGAGGATCAGGACGCGCCTGGGTTCGGCGACGATCGCGAACGCCGGGTGCACGAGCGCTTCGTGGTAGCGGTACTCGTCGGCGCTCGAGTACTGCAGGCCGCCGTTGAGATAGAGCTGATGGCCCGCGGCGTTGCGCGTGACGACGATGCGCTGGTAGGGCGTGGTCTCGGTGAGCACGACCTCGTCGCCGTAGACGCCGAGCTCCAGTTGCCGCGTGAGCTCGCCCGCGTAGGCGTATCCGAGCGCGAGCAGCGCGCACACGCCCGCGGCCTGCCAGCGCAAGCGCGCGGGATGCGCGAGGCGCGCGGCGAAGACCCACGTGCTCCACAGGCCGACCAGTGCGTTCACGAGGCCGAAGGCGAGCGCGCTCTGCACGAGACCGAGGTGCGGCACGAGCACGAGCGGGAAGACGAGGCTCACGACGAGCGCGCCGACGTAGTCGAAGGTCAAGACGCGCGAGACGAGCTCCTTGAACTCGAGCTCGTCCTTCAGGATGCGCAGGAGCAGCGGGATCTCGAGGCCCACGAGCGTGCCGACGAGCAGGATCTCGCCGTAGAGCACCGGACGGAACCAGTGCCCGCGCTCGAACGCGAGGAACAGCACCGCCGCCGAGGTCCCGCCGGCGAGCGCGACGGCGAGCTCGATCTCGACGAAGCGCGGCACGAGCCCGCGGCCGACGAAGCGCGAGAGCCACGCTCCGATCCCGAGCGCGAAGAGGTACAGGCCGATCGCGAGCGAGAACTGCGTCACCGAGTCGCCGAGCAGGTACGACGACATCGCGCCGGCGACGAGCTCGTATCCGAGTCCGCACGCCGCGACGACGAAGACCGCTACGAAGACCGGCGCGAGTTTCATCCGTGCAGCGCCGCAGCGACGATCAGCGCCATGCCGAGCAGCACCGAGCCCATCAACACGGCCAGCGCCGTGTTCTGGTCCTCGGCGATCTCCTTCTTCACCGAGAACGGCGCGACGCGGCACATGAGCACGAAGGCGAGCGCGAAGAGCACGATGCCCACGAGGCCGAAGACCAGCGTCGCGACGACGCCACGAAAGATCGTTTCCCACTCCATGAGATCACTTCCCTCCATGCGAACCGGAATGCCAGAAGCTGCCCGAACCTCCGCCGCCCGTCCCGCCGCCGCCCGACACGCCCGGCGGCGTGCGCACGCTCGGGTAGACCGTCGCGTGCAGCACGGCCCGGGGGCGGAAGAGCCTGCTCGTCTCGGCCAGCGCGTACGCGCCCGCCAGCGAGGCGCCGAAAGCCAGGTACAAGAAGAAGCCGACGCGTCGTGCACCGTTCATGCGTGATCGCTCTCCTGCCAGCGGCCGTTCTCGAAGACCCAGATCGCGAGCGTCGCGAGCAACGGCGGCGCGGCGAGCAGGAGCAGCGCGAGCAGCGCCCACTGCGGATGCGCGAGACCACCCTGGCGGATCGTGAATTGGACGGCGCGCTCGGCGCCGATCTCGTTGCTCAGGTCGCGCAATTCCAGGCGCAAGCGGTACCGGCCCGCGGGCAGGTCCGGCCAGACGAATTCCTCGCGGCCCTGCGTGTCCAGCACGTCGTCGGCGCTGTGCGAGTGGGCGGTGAGATCGAAGCCGTGCAAGACTCCGGTCCTCGATTCGACCAGCGCTCCGTCGAAGGTGATGCGTCCCTCGGGCAACCCGGGTGCGCGCACGAACAGGTGCGTCGGCAGGTCCGCGAGCTCGAATTCATCGCTCGCGAAGCTGCGCGTGGCGGAAGCGGACGCCGAGGCCGAGATGGGCCAGCTCGTGCTCCAGACCTGGCGTTCACGACGCAGCGCGAAGAACAGGCACACCATCGCGAGCAGCAGGAGTGTCAGCGCGCCGCACGCGGCCCAGAGACGCTTGACGAGCGGCGGAAACGGATTGGGTTGCTGCGCGCCGACACCGGTGGGCGCGGGGAAGGCCGCGGGCAGCTTGAACGCCGCTTGGACTTCGCGGGGCTCGAGGTACGTGCCGAGCGAGACGGTCGTCTCGCCGTCGGAGCTCTCGACCGAGATCATGCGCGGCGGCGCGACGTAGTCGGCGACCTTGACCGTCTCGCCGACCTCGACCGGCCAGTAGACCTCGCCCAGCACGAGATCGACGCGCGCCGTGCCGCCGGAGAAATGCCGGAAGCTCGCGCCTTTCCAGCTCGCGAGGCGCGCGCTGGTCTTGACCTCGGCGCGGTTGAGCGGCTCGACGAACGACCAGTGTCCGCGCGAGCACACGAGCCAGCGATAGCTCCCGTCGGGGCCGCGCAGCAGGTACTCGTCCCACGGATACCGCTCGCCTTCGACGGTCACGGAGCGCACGAGGTAGGCGATCACCTCGTGCAACGCGCCGCCGAAGGTGCCGCGCGAACCCAGCGGGATCTTCGGCGTCGATCGAACCGTGCGCGCGATGCCGACGACGCGCGCCTTCTGCGACGACGGATCGAGCAGCGCGTCGCAGTACGGACAACCGAGGCGCTCGACGCCGCTGGGATCGGCGAGCGTGATCGAGCCGCCGCACTTGCCGCAGTCGATCTTCGCGGCGCGGGCGACGCGCGGAGCGCGTGCCTCGGCGCCGCTCGTGTCGAGCGCGAGCTCGGCGAGCGAGAAGCGCCGGCCGGCGTAGACCGCTTCACAGGCGTCGCCCGCGCCGTAGTCGAGCGTCGCGAAGCCGCCGTCTCGTCCCGAGAGGTCGGCGTAGCGGCGCAACGAATCGGGAGCGATGGCCTCGGGCAGCTCGCCGCGCACCGTGCGCACGTTCGCGGTCGCGCGCTCGACGATGACGAAGGTCCCGAGCTCGCCGAGCGAGACCTCGAGCTCCGGCAGCGCGTTCGTCCACATGGGCAGTGGCGCGAGATCGAGCGTGAGCTCGCGCGTCACCAGGTACTCGCCCTGCGCCTCGGCGATCCACGCGTGCGCGCCGTCGTCGAAGAGGGCGCACCACTCGTTCCACGCTCCGCCGCCTTGGGCGCGCTCGCGCTCGAGCTGCACCAGGCCGACGATCTGGAATCCGCGGCCCTCGACGCGTCCGCGCACGCGCAAGGCGAGCGGCGATTCGATCGGCGCGAGCTCGGCGACCTTGCCGATGAGCTCGAGATCGACGTCGCGCCGCCAGCTCGCCGTCTGGCAGGTGTCGCACACGACGAGCAGACTCGCGGCGCTCTGGAACTCGATCACGGCGCCGCACGAGGGGCAGTTCGCGACGCGCGTGCTCATGGCGAGCTCCGCGCGCGCTCGGACCCTGCTCGCGCAGGCGTCGGCTCCTCGTCGCGCGGCGCGGACGCACCTCGAGCGAGAGCTCGGGCGCTGACCTCACGAGCTCCGAGCAGGGCCCGCAGGCGCGCGCTCCAATCCCAGGCCGGCCTCGCGCGACAGCAGTAGAGGTCGAACGTCGCGAGTCCGGTCTCGGGGAACGTGTGGCAGGCGAGGTGCGACTCGCGCAGCAGCACGAAACCCGTCACGCCTCCGGGACCGGGGAAGCGCTCCCACACCGGCGCGTGCAGCGGATGCAGCGCGAGGTCGCGCACGAGTTCGTCGAAGACTCCCGCGAGCGCTTCGATCGAGCGCAGCGCGCTCGGATCGCAATCGAGGGCGTCGACGATCGTGATCGCTCCTGCGTGGAACTCGGCGCTCATCTCGCGACTCGGGACGCCGGCGAACGGTATCGGCTCGCGCACGGCGGATCCACCGGCAGTCCCGGCGGGCGGAGGCTCGAGCAGTTGCGCGGGCGCCGCGTCGAGCTCGTCTCGCGTGGCGCGCGCCGGGGGGGACGGCGACATGGCGCAGCGTTACTCGATCGACGAGCTTGCATTCACCCGGTCGACGCCGTTACGCGCTCGCGCGCGGAGCTCGCAGCGCCGCTCCCTTCGCGCTCGGAAGCCCGCGCGCGCCTTCTGCCGGGAACGGAAGACCCGCTCGATCGCGCTCGCGGCGGGCCGGGAGCAGGTGTTCCGTTTGTCGTTCTGGACCTTCGCCGCTACACTCCCGCGCCTCCTTTTGCGGCGTGAGCGCCTCGTGCGCCACGCGCTTTCCGCGGATCCTCCGGGAGCCGCGGGATGCCGCCCGCGAGGAGAACTGGGCTCGTGGACGCGTTCCACGGGCATGTCGCGTTCCGTTCCACCCTCCAACCCAACCCCCAACTTCGAATGGCTCCGGCCGCCAAGCTCCTCAAACAGTTCGCGATCGCTGACGACGAACTCGATCGCCGCGTCCTCTCCGCGATGCAAGGCATCGACGCGACGCAGCTCAACGATCAACTCAGCGCCTCCGTCAAGGTCGTCCAACCGGGCTCGATCGTGCGCGCCCGCGTCGACTCCGTCGACGAGCGCACCGGCTTCGTGATCATGGACATCGGAGGCAAGTCCGAAGGCCAGATCCAGATCTCCGAGTTCGGCGAGGTCTTGCCCAAGCAGGGCGAGGAGTACGAGGTCTTCTACGAAGGCCTCGACGAGAACGACGTCGCGAGCATCTCCAAGCGCCGCGCCGACCGCCTGCGCTCGTGGGAGCGCGTCATCCAGAAGTACAAGGAAGGCGACGAGATCCAGGGCATCTGCCAGCGCAAGATCAAGGGCGGTCTCCTGGTCGACGTCGAAGGCGTCAACGTCTTCCTGCCGGCGAGCCAGGTCAACCTGCGCCGCACGCACGACATCTCCGACTTCATCAACGAGCCGATCCGCGCGCGCATCATCAAGATCGACGCCGAGCGGATGAACATCGTCGTCAGCCGCAGGAAGCTGCTCGAGGAAGAGCGCCAGCGCCAGAAGGAGTCGCTGCTCACCGACATCAAGGACGGCCAGGTGCGCAAGGGCGTCGTCAAGAACATCGCCGACTTCGGCGTGTTCGTCGACCTCGGCGGCATCGACGGCCTGCTGCACATCACCGACATGTCGTGGGGGCGCATCAATCACCCCAGCGAGATGGTCAAGCTCGATCAGGAGATCGAAGTCGTCGTCCTGCGCGTCGACCAGGACCGCGAGCGCATCGCCCTGGGCCTCAAGCAGAAGTCGGCTTCGCCCTGGGAAGGCATCGAGAGCCGCCACCCGGTCGGAACGAAGGTCCAGGGCGAGGTGGTCAACATCATGTCCTACGGCGCGTTCGTGAAGCTCGAGGACGGCGTCGAGGGCCTGGTGCACATCTCCGAGATGTCCTGGACCAAGCGCATCAACCATCCGAGCGAGCTCGTGAAGGTCGGCGACAAGGTCAACGTGGTCGTGCTCGAGTACAACCATCAGAAGCAGGAGATCTCGCTCGGCATGAAGCAGGCCGAGATGAACCCCTGGGACATGGTCGAGGAGCACTACCCGCTCGGCACGATTATCGAAGGCACGGTGCGCAACCTCACCTCCTACGGCGCGTTCGTGGAGATCGAAGAGGGCATCGACGGCCTGCTGCACGTCTCGGACATGAGCTGGACCAAGAAGGTCACGCATCCCTCCGAGATGGTGAAGAAGGGCGACAAGGTGCAGTGCGCGGTGCTCTCCGTGGACAAGGAGAAGAAGCGCATCGCGCTCGGCCGCAAGCAGCTCACGCCCGACCCCTGGCTCGAGACGATCCCGCAGAACTACCACGTCGGCGACCTGCTCTCGGGCTACGTGACGAAGATCACCAACTTCGGCGCGTTCGTGAAGCTCGAGGAGGACCTGGAAGGCCTGCTGCACATCAGCGAGCTCTCCGACACGAAGGTCACCAACGTCGAGGACGTGCTCAAGCCGGGCATGAAGGTCGAAGTGCGCGTCATCCGCGTCGACACGGAAGAGCGCAAGATCGGTCTCTCCTTCGTTCACTCGGACTTCGAGGAGAACGAGAAGGTCATCAAGGAAGCCGAAGCC
>JBGATX010000026.1:0-45395 GCA_044228975.1 Planctomycetota bacterium
GGAGCACGCCCTCGAGCGTCACTCGCTCGTGCGCATCTGGGCCGTGCCGATGGCACACAACGTCGCCTCGTGCCGCGCGCTCGAGAAGGCGGGCTACGTCTGCGAAGGACGCATGCGACGCAGCGCGATCAAGGACGGCGTGATCCAGGACCAGCTGCTGTACGCCTTCGTCGTCCAAGGCCGTTCGTGACGACCCGCGATACGGTACACGGCATCTTTCTCACCGATTCGCCCACGCCTGCTCGCGCGCCGTGCACTCACGCGAATCGGTGGGAAAGATGCCGTGTACCGTATGGGACGGATCGCGCATGGGGTTGCATCGGCGGCAGTGGAGCCTCGCACGGCGCGGTCCGACGCGGCAGGCTGGAGCCTCGGAGGACCCTTCATGAGCTCGACCGCCGCCGATCCCGCCCAGCTCGCGCGCCTCGCGCAGGTCTCGGTCAACGCGCGCGACCTCGCGCGCGCCACCGTGTTCTGGCGCGACGTGCTCGGACTGCGCTTCCTCTTCGAAGTGCACGGCCGCATGGCGTTCTTCGACGCGGGCGGCACGCGCATCATGCTCGCGCGGCCGGAGAAGCCGGAGTTCGATCATCCGAGCTCGATCCTCTACTTCTCGGTGCAGGACATCGCCGCCGCGCACGCGCGACTGGTCCAACGCGGCGTGAAGTTCCGCCACGATCCGGCCCTCGTCGCGCGCATGCCGGACCACGAGCTGTGGATGGCGTTCTTCGACGACAGCGAAGGCAACCCGCTGTGCTTGATGAGCGAAGTGCGCTGACGAGCGCGAACGAAACGGCCGCTCGTCAACGTCCGCGCCCGCTCGCGCTCTTCTTCGCCTCCGCGATCATCTCGTCGAGCACCTTCTCCATCTGCGCTTCGTCGCGCACGTTCTTGTGACGGATGATGCCCTCGGGATCGATGAAGTAGAGCGTCGGCCACGCGCGCACGTTCCACGCCGTCGGGATCGGACCGCTCGTGCCTTTCTCGCCGCACCAGAACGAGCGCCAGGTCACGCCGTTCTTCACGAGATCCGGCCGCACCTTTTCCTTGTCGCGATCGCTGTTCACGCCGATCAACGCGAAAGGTTCGTTCTTGAGCTTCTCCACGAGCGACCGCTCGTGCGGGAACATGGCCCGGCACGGGCCTCACCAATAGCCCCAGAAATCGAGCATCACGACCTTGCCGCGATAGTCGCTGAGCTTGAAGGCGACGCCGTTCAGGTCCTCGCCTTCGATCTCCGGCGCGGGCTTGCCCGGCACGAGGTTGCGCAGCTCGAAGAGCTCGCCGTCGGCGCGCTTGCCGAGCGTCGTCTCGCGCGGCGTGCCCGCCATCTGCGGCACGTCGCGGTAGTCCTTCGCGACGCGCTCGAGCAGCGCGATCGCGGCCGCCTCGGCCGCGTCCGGCTCTGCGCTCGCGAGCGCCTGCATGCGCTTCTCACCGAGCCAGGCTTGCGCGTCGTTGCGCTGCTTTTCGTCCGTCAGCCCCTTCACCCAGCGGATCTGCTCGGCTTCCTCCTTCCTCTCCATCGCCAGGCGATAGAGCGCCGTGCCGCGCACCGCAGGGTGCGGGCTGGCCTCGCCGAGCTTCGCGACCAGCGCCGCGAGACACTCGTCTCGCGAGAGATCGATCTGCGCGACGACCTGCTCGAGCTCCGCGCGCGCGAAGTGGAACTTCTCGAGCGCCGCGCACGCCTTGGCGCGATCGAGCAACGCCGGCTCCTCGCCGAGCGCCCATTGCAGGATCGCGAAGGCCGTGTCGTCGCTCGGGTCCTCGTCGAAGATCGGCTGCAACCGCTGGCCGAAGGCCGCGGCATCGGGTCGCTTGGCGGTCTCGGAGATCTTCTGCATCTCCTCTTCGGACTTCGCGTTGCGGAAGAGGTCGAAGTAGGCCTCTTGCTCCTTCTCGAACTGCGTCTTGAGCTCCTCGAAGCGCTGAGCACGCGGCGCGCCAGCGACAGCCGGCGCGGGTTCGGTCGCGGGTGCGCGTTGCGCCGGAACGATGGGCACGGCCGGCACCGATTCGGCGGCCTTGGGTTCCTCGCGCGCGGGCGGAACGATCGGCGCGATCGCCACCGCGCTCGGCTCGTGTCGTGTGTCGCGCTCCGGCGCGGGCGGTGACGCTGCCCGACACGCACACAGAGCGACGAGCAAGAAGGACAGAGAGCTGCGCTCGAACATCGTGAGGACTCCTTCGCGGCGCGAGAACGTCTCCGTCGGCGCGCCCAGCGATCGGAACGCAGTCTCGCGCGCGAGCGCGCGCTGTCAATGCGAATTCCGCCGCCGCTCGCGTGGGGCGAGGCCGCGCGTTGGCTTGCGCCGAGGCACACTCGCGAGCGCGCGCTCATCGTCGCTCGCTCGCCGCTCGTTTCGCTTCCGCGAGCATCTCGTCGATCAGTGCGTCCATCTCGTGCTCGCCGCGCACGTCGCGGTGGCGGATGACACCGTCGGGATCGAGGTAGAAGAGCGCCGGCTTCGAGTCCGAGTTGCAGAGCTTCGTAATCAGACCGGGCACGGGTTCCGAACCATTCTGGACGACACGCCAGTTCACGCCGAACGCCTTCGGCTCCTGCTCGACCGGCTGGCGCGTCGGAGCCTCGCGCAATTCGACGATCGCGAAAGGCTCGGCCGCAAGACGCTCGGCGAGCTGCCGCAGGCGCGTGTCCAATTCATCCGAGTCGCTCCAGGTCGGCTTGAACGCGAGGAGCACGACCTTGCCGCGGTCGTCGCTCAGTCGAAACGCAGCGCCCGCGAGGTCGCGTCCCTCGAAGTCCGGGGCGACACTTCCGATGGCCAGGTGCTCGAGGTCGAACAGGTCGCAGCGCGCGATCTCGGCGAGCGGCGCCGGGCCCCACGCGCCCTCGCGCGTCACCATGCTGAATTCACTTTCGACGCGGTGCAACAGGACACTCGCCTGCTCGTCGAGAACGCGCGGATCGGCGGAGAGGATCGCCTTCAGGCGTGCCGGAGCGACGAACTCCCGAATCTTGCCGCGCTCCGACTCGCTCTCAGGCTCGTTCCACCAGCGGATGAACTTCGCCTGCTCCTGATTCCACCGCGCGAGGGCGTAGAGCGCGTGCGCTTGAACTTCGATAGCCGCGCTCTGCGCCGCCAGCTTCTGCAGGAGCATCACCGTCGCCGGCTCGTCGGACGCATCGAGTTGTTCCAGCAGCGGCCCGAGCTCCGGACGATTGGCGTGCTCGAACTCGATCGCCTCGTACAGCTTGTCACGACCGAGCAGCTCCGGCTCGCCTTCTTCGATCACCCACTTGACGATGTCGAAGGCGAGTTCGTCGCCGGGATCTTCGTCGAGGATCGGCTGCAGCCGCCGCGCGAACCCTGGCACGTCGTTCTTGGTCCAGGACTTCGACAACTCCGCTTCGTCGGGTTCCGGTCCGCGTGTGTGGAAGCCACGCCAATGATGTTCGAGCGCCGCGTCGTACTCGGAACACAGCGCATGAAACCGCTCCGCACGAGATTGTGATCGCGGGCGCGCCCGTGCCGCGGCCGCGGCCCCCCGGGTCGCGTGGTCGATCGGGCGCGCCGTGGGGGCGGCGGGGATCACGCGCGCCTCGGCGGCTCGCGTCTCTTGGCCTGAAGAGCTCGCCGACGAATGCGCGCCCGACGTTCCAGCGGAGCGACAAGCGACGAAGCCCAGACAGATCGATGCGAACAGCGCGCGTTCCTTCATACCGATCCCCTCCGTCTGCGTCCGAGCGAGTACGAGTTTCACGGGTACGGATCCTACCGCTCGTGCCGAGGCGTCGAACAGACGTCGGTGACGCCCTCTGCCTGCTCGCCCCGGCTCCGCGCGAAGCGCTTCGAGCGCCGTCGTTCGTCGATCGGTCGCCAAGGATCGGTGATCGCCGTCCGAAGCATCTTCATCCGACGAGCACTGCCTCGCTGACCTGTATGGCGTCGCGCGTGTGGAGGAACGCTGCGTGCGCACGTTGTGTGCGCAATCAAGTTCGTGTGCGCGAGAGTCCGAGTCTCGACGCGCGTCTCGAGCCCCGCGTCCGCGGCTCGCGCACGGCGATTCCCTGCGGGTCGGAAGTGTGCGCAATCAAGTTCGATGTGACACGCGCGGGTTTTCGCGAAGAAGTTTGTCACCTTCGACGATGACGAGCGTCTTTGCCATTGGAGGAGAAGATGCGCGTCACGAGCTCAGCATCGAAGCGAGTGCGAAAGGGCGAACGCGCACTGCGGATGCGGCAACTCGTCTCTCCTCCCTTTGCCCCACACCTCCCTTCCGACCCAACACCCCGCGCGATCGTGGGGCGGTCCTCCGCCCCGCGATCGTGCGGGGTCCGCGATGCGAAGCACGCGTGTGTGGCGCGTTGCCCTTCACTTTGCCGTTGGCCGGTTCTGGCAGAACCGCCCCGACCGACACCACAGGAGCGCCGCGTGTTGCACGACGCGCTGCGCGCGAGCAAGGAGAGACACGGCGTGCGCATCGTGCACTTCTCCGCGCAGACGAATCATATGCACCTGCTCGTCGAGGCGCGCGACGAGCGCGCGCTCGCGCGCGGCATGCAGGGACTATCGGTGCGCATGGCTCGCGGACTCAATCGACTCTGGAAGCGCACGGGTCGCGTGCTCGCCGACCGCTACCACTCGCGCATTCTCCGCACACCGCGCGAGGTGCGTTACGCACTCGCCTACGTGCTCCTGAACGCGAAGAAGCACGGCATCCACGTCGCGGGCCTCGATCCGCATTCGTCCGGTGCAGCGTTCGACGGATGGCTCACGTCGGTCGCGGTCGACGATCGCTTCCGAGCGAGCTCTCCACCGCCCGTCGCCACTCCGCGCACGTGGTTGCTGCGCGTGGGATGGCTTCGACACGGTCGCATCGGCGTCGACGAAGTGCCCGGGCGAAGTTCGCGAGCTCCGAGCCAGCGCGTCGCGCGCCACGGAGCCGCGCTCCAGCCACTCGATCTCGGCGCGCGCGCGCGCCGTCATGACGAAAGCCGGCACGCGAGCGTCGCGGCATTCGCCGCGCGATCCACGCGCTCACTCGCCTGCGAGTCGTCGTGAAGTCGCACGCCACCCGTGCGCCACGCTTGAACCGCGCCTCACCGCGCTGCACGCTCCCTCCACACCGTCCACCGCGATCGCGAGGAGCCCATGACCAAGCCCAAGGGAATGCTGACCGCCGCCGAGCTGAAGAAGAAGGTCGCGAGCGGCGAGATCGAGACCGTGCTCGCCGTCTTCACCGATCACTACGGCCGCTTCATGGGGAAGCGCTTCGAAGCGGGCTTCTTCGTCGACGAAGCGCTCGCGCACGGCTGGCACGCGTGCGACTACCTGCTCACGGTCGACATGGAGATGAACCCGACGCCGGGCTATCGCTTCGCGAACTGGGAGCGCGGCTACGGTGATTTCCAGCTGCAACCCGACCTCGCGACCCTGCGCGTCGCGAGCTGGCTCGAGCGCACCGCGCTCGTCCTGTGCGACGTCAACCATCCCAAGACGCTCGTCCCGATCAGCGTCGCGCCGCGTTCGATGCTGCGCGCGCAGCTCGATCGCGCGAAGAAGCTCGGCTTCGGCGTCATGGCCGCGAGCGAACTCGAGTACTACGTCTTCCGCCAGAGCTATCGCGATGCCGCGGCGAGCGGTTACCGCGAGCTGAAACCTGCCGGCTGGTACGTCGAGGACTACCACGTGCTGCAAGGCGCGCGCACGGAGGACTACCACTCGCTCGCGCGCCGCCATCTGCAGAGCTCCGGCGTGCCCGTCGAGAACTCGAAAGGCGAATGGGGTCTGGGACAGCACGAGCTCAACGTGCGCTACTCCGAAGCGCTCGACATGGCCGATCGTCACGGCGTCTTCAAGGAATGCTTGAAGGAGCTCGCCGATCAGCACGGCATCGCGCTCACCTTCATGGCGAAACCGTTCGCCGACCAGGCCGGCTCGAGCTGCCACATCCACATGAGCCTGTGGAAGGGCGACAAGGGCGCGTTCGCGGGAACGAAGAAGCTCGGCCCGGTCGCGTGCTCCGACGCGTTTCGCTGGTTCCTCGGCGGCTGGATCGCGCACACGAGCGACGCGATGGTCTTCTACGCGCCGACGGTGAACAGCTACAAGCGCTACCAGGCCGGCTCGTGGGCGCCGACGCGCATGGCGTGGAGCTACGACAATCGCACCGCGGGCTTCCGCGTCGTCGGAGAGGGACAGAGTCTGCGCATCGAGTGTCGAATTCCCGGCGCCGACTGCAATCCGTACCTCGCCTACGCCGCCGCGCTCGCGTCCGGTCTCGACGGCATCGCGAACAAGATCGAGCCGCCCGACATGTTCGAAGGCGACGTCTACGCCGCGCAGGAGCTTCCGCACGTGCCGCGCACGCTGCGCGAGGCACTCGGCAACTTCGCCGCCAGCGATTTCACGCGTCGCGCCTTTGGCGCGGACGTCGTCGAGCACTACGCGCACTTCTTCCGCAACGAGGCCGACCAGTTCGACAAGGCCGTCACCGATTGGGAACGCGCGCGCTACTTCGAGCGCATCTGAGCGCGGCTCGCGCGCGCGCGAGTGACGCGGCGATGCCGACCGCGAGGCGGAGCGCGCGTTCGACCGAGCGCTCGTGATTCTCGTGGTTCAGCTCCAATGCGCGCCCGGCGAGTACGTGCCGAAGTACCACCAGTGGCCTTCGAGGTCGCGGCACATGTACCCGCGCGAGCCGTAGTCGGCGTCGTGGAGCGGCTCGACGATCACCGCTCCCGCTTTCTTCGCCCGCGCGTGGTGCGCGTCGGGATCGGAGACGCGCACGCACAGCCCCTGATTCGTGCCGCCCAGACTGCGCGGGCCGGCGCGCTGATGTTCGGGCTTGGCCGAGCTCACCATGATCACGTCGCCGCCGAGGCTGAGCTCGGAGTGCTTCACCGATCCGTTCGGGCCGGGGACGACGAGACGCTTCTCGAAACCGAATGCGCGGCAGAGCCACTCGATCGCCGAGGTGGCGTCATCGTACGTGAGGCTGGCATAGATCCCCGACGTCGCCGAGAGCGGCTTCGACATCACTTCCTCCCGCTGCGCGCCGTGCTCTTCTTCAACGCGACCTTGCGCACGGACTTCGACGCACCGTTCCTCGACGCACTCGCCTTGCCCGTCCCGGCCGACTTCGGTCGCGCGTGCCGCGGCTGATAGACGCCGAGCTTGCCGCCACCCGGCAACGTGACGTGCGTCAGCACGCCCCACCCCATCGCCTGTCGCGCGTTGCACTCGGCGCCGTGCTCCGCCATCGCCTTCACGAACGCCTCGATGTCGTCGCACATGAGATAGAACTCGTGCACGTCGTTCTTGCTCGAGGGATGAACCGCGACCTCGGAAGGCGGCAGCCCGAAGATCAGCCACCCCTCGCCGACGTCGACGAAGGGGAAGCGCAGCACGTCGCGCAAGAACGCGCGGTCCGCTTCGGGCTCCTTGCTGTACAGGATCGAATGGGCGCCGGTGATCATCGCGAACTCCTGAGATGTTCGTGCGGTTCCTGGATCGCCATCGGACTCACGTTCGGCCGACGCTGCGACCATCGCGCGCGAATCGAGCGGCGCGACGCGCCGAGAATATCCGCCCGTGTCCAACCGCGACAACCGCGCCCACTGCGATGCCGACCCGAGCCGCTGCTCGGCGATCCGTTCGCAACGCGCGCCCCCTCCACGGTCCGCGAACGCAACCGCGCGACAGGAGCGTGGCGATCGCGTCGCCGCGAGCGTGTGCCACGTGCGCACGTCCAGGTCGAATCGGTGAGAAAGATGCCGTGTACCGTACTCCCGCGTCGCCCGCGCGCCCTTCCCGACCCGGCGCGCCCGGACGACGCGGGGTCAGCGATGCGGAAGCACGCGTGTGTGGCGCATTGCCTCCGCTCTTCCTCCGTTGCCCCGCACCTCCCTCCCGCGCCCCGTCGTCACCAAGCCACCAACTCACCCGCTCCACCCCCGCCAACTCCGCGTGTACGATCCCCACGCCCCATGGCCCCGGCCCTCGAGATCGGAATCGCGCTCCTCCTGCTGATCGCGGTCACACTCCCCCTCGCGCTCACGCTCACCCGCACCACCACCACGACAACACGCCGCGCGCTCACGATCCTCGGCTGGACCTGCGTCACCGCCGCGATCACCTACCTCGCCACCACCTACTCCCCGCGCGCCGCCGCCCAATCCCAACCCACCGACCGCCCGCTCGAACAAACCCACACCGACTACGTCTCCTCGCGCGCGTGCCAGGCCTGCCACCCCGGCGAATACAGCACCTGGCACCGCTCCTACCACCGCTCGATGACCCAACGAGCGACCGTTCGAACGATCCTCGGCCCGGTCGACAACACGATCGTCAAGACGCGCGGCCGCCCTTTCATCCTCGAACGCCGCGGCGACGAGGTCTGGGTCGAGATGGACGACACCGATTGGATGGGAGCCGCCGGCCAGGCCCCGCGCGTGTGGAAGCAGATCGTCCTCGCCACCGGCTCGCACAACGAGCAGTTCTACTGGGTCTCCTCCGGCTCGACACGCGAGCTCACGATCCTGCCGATCATGTACCGCCTGCTCGACGAGCAGCGCTGGGAGTCGCTCGACGGCTGCTGCATCTCGATGCCCGGCGAAGTGCAGGAGACGATCAAGGGCCGCTGGAATCGCGTGTGCGATCGCTGCCACGCCACGCAGGCGCAACCGCGCATCGACGTCGCGAGCGGCACGGTCGACACGCGCGCGGCGGAGTTCGGCATCGCCTGCGAAGCCTGTCACGGCCCGGGCGCCGAGCACTCCGAGACCTACCGCGATCCGCGCGCGCGCTACGCGGAGCACTTCGCCGACGGCGCCGGCTCGCACATCGTCAACCCGGCCAAGCTCTCGAAGGAGCGCTGCGCCGATGTCTGCGGCCAATGCCACTCGATCAACCACTTCCACAACGACGCCGATCGCGACGAATGGCGCAAGGACGGCTATCGCTACCGGCCGGGCGACGTGCTGACGGATTCGAAGAAGCTCAAGGAAGGCGGCGACGATCAGTTCTGGTCGGATGGCATGGTGCGCGTCTCGGGTCGCGAATACCACGGCCTCACGAGCTCGCCTTGTTTCCAGCGCGGCGAGATGACCTGCCTCTCGTGCCACTCGATGCACAACGGCCCGAGCCAAGGCGCGGTGCACGGCGCGTCGCGCCCGCTCGACGAATGGGCCAACGACCAGCTGCATCCGGGCATGGAAGGCGACCTCGCGTGCACGCAATGCCACGCGCAGTACACGGAGCCCGCCGCGATCAGCGCTCACACGCATCACAGGAGCGGCTCGAACGGCAGCGCGTGCATGAACTGCCACATGCCGTACACGACCTACGGCCTGCTCAAGGGCATCCGCAGCCACACGGTCTCGTCGCCGAGCGTGCAATCGAGCGTCGACACGGGCCGCCCGAACGCGTGCAACCAGTGCCATCTCGACAAGACGCTCGCCTGGGCCGACGAGCAGCTCACGCGCTGGTACGGACACGCGCCGACGAAGCTCGACGACGATCAGCGAGCTCTCGCGGCCGGCGTGCTGTGGACGTTGATCGGCGACGCCGGACAACGCGCGTTGATGGCGTGGAGCATGGGCTGGGAACCCGCGCGCGCCGTGTCGGGCACCGAGTGGATGACCCCGTACCTCGCGCTGCTCCTGCGCGATCGTTATGGCGCGGTACGCATGATCGCGACGCGTTCGCTGAAGCTGCAACCCGAAGGCAAGCGCCTCGTCGGTTACGAACCGATGGGAGCTCAGGAGACCTGGATGCGCGCGACGGATCCGGTGTACGTCGCGTGGGCCGCGCGCAAGCTCGCGGCGACGCCGCAGCTGCTCATCGGGCTCGACGGAGGGTTGGACAGGGAGCGCTTGAACCTCCTACTCTCCCGGCGCCACGATCCGCCGATGGAACTCAACGAGTGAAGCCGCGCGCCGCTCCCGCAACGTCGAGCTCGCTCGTCGCGCGCCACCTGCGTCTGGGATGGCTCTCGATCCTCGTGTTCCTCTCGCTCGGTCTCGCGCTCGAAGCGTTGCACGGCTTCAAGGTCGACTGGTACTTGAACGTGGCCAACGAGACGCGCCGCTTCATGTGGACGCTCGCGCACGCGCACGGGACGCTGCTCGGCTTGATGCACGTCGCCTACGCGTTCACGCTGCGCGAGCTCGAGCTCGAATCGCAGCCCGGAGCGCGCATCGATTCGGCCTGCTTGAGCGCCGCGACGGTGCTCCTGCCCGGCGGTTTCTTCCTCGGCGGCGTGATGGTCTACGGCGGAGATCCGGGCGTCGGCATCCTGCTCGTGCCGGTCGGAGCGCTGCTGCTCGTCGCCGCCGCCGTGCGCACGTGGTTGCGCGCGTCGAAACGCCGCGCGGGCTGAGCGCGCGCGTTTGCCGCTCGCTCGCGGCGCCGATACGCTCGCGCGCATGGCTCGCCGCCCTCGCATCGGCATCACGACCTACGGACGTCACGGCGACGGACGGCTCGAAGGTCGTTTCCATCTGCCCGCGAAGTACGTCGACGCCGTGCGTCGCGCGGGCGGATTCCCCGTGCTCCTGCCGCCGGGCGAGGACGACGTCCGCGACGTCCTCGCGCTCGTCGACGCGCTGGTCTTCACCGGCGGGCCCGACGTCGAGCCCAAGCGCTACGGCGGCTCGAACCATCCGCAGATCTACGGCGTCGATCCCGAGCGCGACGCGCAGGAGATCGAGCTCGTGCGCGCGGCGGTGAAGTTCGACGTGCCGGCGCTCGGCATCTGTCGCGGCTGCCAGGTGCTCAACGTCGCGCTCGGCGGAACGTTGATCGAGCACCTGCCCGACGTCGTGGGCGAGAGCGTGCTCCATCGCGGTCCGGATTCGCCCGTGCCGGCGGCGACCGCGAGCCCGGCGAGCGTTCCAAGCGTCTACGTCCCGCACCTCGTGCACGTCGATCCGTCGTCACGTCTCGCGCGCATCCTCGGCACGGACCATCCGACGCCCTCTTCGTCACACCATCAGGCGATCCGCCGGCCCGCGCAGGGCCTGGCGATCGTCGCGCGCGCGCCCGACGGCACGATCGAGGCGGTCGAGATGCGCTCGCATCCCTTCCTCGTCGCCGTGCAGTGGCATCCCGAGCACACGGCAGAGATCGAGCGCGAGCAGCAGCGGCTCTTCGACGCGCTCGTCGAGGTCGTGCGCGAGCGCGTGCCTGGCACGCAAGAGCTGTGAGCGCAGCGCGCGCTCTCCTGCGCACCTCGCGCGCTTGACTTCGCCCCTCGCGTCGCGCAAACCGTCGATCGCGCTCGAACACGGCGCACGGAGGACTCGGGAACATGCGACTGAAGAACAGAGTGGCGCTCATCACCGGCGCCGGCGGCGGAATCGGCGGAGAAACGGCCCTGCTCTTTGCATCGGAGGGCGCGAAGGTCGTGCTCACCGACGTCAACGACGCCGCGGGCAAAGAGGTCGTCGCGCGCATCCAGAAGGCCGGCGGAGACGCGGTCTACGTGCGCGCCGACGTCTCGAAGAACGCCGACTGCGAAACGATGGTGCGCACCGCGGAGAAGAGCTTCGGCAAGCTCGACATCCTGATGAACAACGCGGGCATCATGGATTCGAACGACGACGACGCGGTGAAGACTCCCGAGGAGGTCTGGGACAAGACCATGGCGATCAACCTGCGCGGCGTGTTCCTGGGCTGCAAGCACGGCATCCCGGCGTTGCAGCGCGCGGGCGGCGGCTCGGTGATCAACATCGCGAGCTTCGTCGCGTCGATCGGCGCGGCGACGGCGCAGCTCGCCTACACCGCGAGCAAGGGCGGCGTGCTCTCGATGACGCGTGAATTGGCAGTGATCCACGCGCGCCAGGGCATCCGCGTCAACGCGCTCTCGCCCGGCCCGCTGCGCACCGAGCTCCTGATGAAGTTCCTGAACACCGAGGCCAAGAAGCAGCGCCGCCTCGTGCACATCCCGATGGGCCGCTTCGGCGAAGCGAAGGAGATGGCGAAGGCCGCGCTCTTCCTCGCGAGCGACGACTCGAGCTACATGACCGGCTCGAACCTGCTCGTCGACGGCGGCATCACGGCGGCGTATGTGACGCCGGAGTAGAATGTCGCGCCGCAACCGCGGCAGCCATGTCGATGTGGATCGTGAGCATGCCCCCCGGTGGGGGTCGATCGATCGTGGTCGAAACGCGCATGGGCACGCGGATCGACAACGATGTCGCACCGGAGCCTGGCCCGGTGCAGCTCAGAAAATACGCTCTGATCCGTTCGCGACATGGCGCGTGGCGACAGCGCAAGCCGCCCTGCGGGGGCTACAACTGCTTCGGCCAGGTCTTCGCCTCGCGCCGCACGTCCATCCGTCTGGATGGTCAGGTCGCACTCATTCTCCGGGATGACGATTACCGAAAGCTGGCCATCGACGAGCGCACGATGTTGGGAGACGTGGTTCTTTACAAGATGAAGAGCACGGGGGAATTGCTGCATGCAGCCGTAGTCGCGGGGATGATGTCGATCGTGCGTGGATCCACGTTGCTGCCCGTGCTCGTGAGCAAGTGGGACGACAGCATGGGCGAGGACGAGCACATGCTTGACGACGTGCCCTTCGACGACTACTTCACCGAAATCTGGACTGACAGGCCACGTGCCGGAGCCCCCGCATGATCTACGTCAGCGCGCTCGTCCGAGTGATGTCGCCGGACTTCGAGCTCGAGCTGCCCCCTGCGTCCGGCGTCCTCGCGCTGCGGACGCTCATCAGGCGTCACCCGGCCGTGCGTGATCTCCGACGCCAGCTGGATTCGGGCGCGATCAGCGAGGAGGAGATCCGCCTCGCCATCGCCGACGCGCTGCGGCAGATCGTGCCGGGCCAGCGGTCGGAACTCGAGCTGGGGCTCGCCGCGATCGCCGTCGCCTTGGAACGTCGACCGGGCGCCTTGGCCGACGAATGGATCGGCGCGTTGAGCCACTCGCGCGCGGTGGAGCTCCAGCGCGCTTCAGCGATCGCGAGACTCTGCCGCGCCGACAGAAATCAGTTGGCCGTGAATCAGACGAAGCGATTTCGCGTGGGAGCTGCGCCCGACGAGCTCCTCCAGTGGAGACCGATCAGCGCCGCGGGCGTCGAACACGGAAACGTGGCCGCGCCGTCGATCGTGCGGGAGCGGATCGAGCACCCCTATGGCCAAGCTTGAGTTCTTCCTCGTCGCACGATCGTTCGCGATCGATCAGTCGACGAACTCGCTCAGCATCTTCAACGTGCTCGAGGAGTTGACGACCGCCAGCCTCCCGGTGCTGGTACCCGACGTGAACTTCATCAGCGTCTGGTTGCTCGACGAATCCGAGCGGGAGAACGATTTCCAGATCACAGTCATCGCGCACAAGCCGGACGGAACCGAGCTCGGGCCTTTCCCGCAGAACTTCACGGCGACACGCAAACGGCAGAGAATGCTCGCACAACTCGCTTTTCTGCCGTTGGACGTGGCAGGCGATTGGCGTTTCGAGCTGCGGCTCAACGGCGAGCACGCGGCGAACCACGTCGTGTCGGTCCAGGTCGTGGCCGAGTGAGCCGCTCCGCGCGCGCTCACTCGACGTCGAGCTTGCGCCAGAAGATCTCGGCGCCCTTGCGGCAACCGTAGCTCACGCCCTTGCCGTCGTCGCTCCACGTGACGCACACGACGTCGTCCCATTCGTCCGAGGACTTCGCTCCCGCGTATGCACGCCGGGCCTTGCCGCGCAACGAGGACTCGAAGGATCGCGACGACCGCATCGACGAGGTGTGGGGCCGCGGAAGGCTCGAGATCCTGTCGGGGAGCCACGGGTCAGTGCTGTGCAGCATCGATGGAGCGGCACTCCGCGCGTTGCGAAGCGATTGACGGCCGCGATCAGGGTGCTCGTAGGTCGGCGCGTTTCGACGCGCAGCCGCCGCGGAGTATTCTTCGGCGGTGAGTTCGAACGACTCCGGCGAGGTGACGCGCCTGTTGCAGCGCGTCCGGGAAAACGACGCGCAGGGTTCCGACGAGCTCTTCCAGCGGCTGGACGGCGAACTGCGCGCGCTCGCCCACGTCGCGATGCAGCGCGATCGAGCCGGTCACACGTTGCAGCCGACGGCGATCGTCCACGAGGCGTAGCTCAAGCTCGCGGCGCCCGAGGCGCTCGCCGTGAACGATCGCGAGCACTTCCTCGCGCTCGCCGCGCGCGCGATGCGCTCGTCGACCATGCGCGCACGCGCGAGCGCGAGAAACGCGGCGGTGGACGCGAGGCGTTGTCGCTGCGCGGCGACGTCGCGCCCGCGAGCGGGCCTGAGATCGATGTGCTCGTGCTCGAGGGGCGCTCCAGCGTCTGGCGCGCTTCAGCGAGCTCAAGGCGCGCGTCACTTCTTCGGGCTGGGCACGTGCTGATCGACGAGGATCGGGTTCCCGTCGGGGTCGATCAGCATCAACGTCGCCGGTCCCGAGCTCTTCTCGTCCGCTCGCATCGAGAGCGACAGGCCGCGGCTCTCGAGCTCCTTCTGGATCGCGCGCACGTCGTCGAAATCGCCGAGCGTCTTCGCATTGCGATCCCAACCGGGGTTGAACGTGAACGTGTTGCGCTCGAACAGACCCTGGAAGAGCCCGATCGTCGCGGTCTCGTTCTGCAGGATGAGCCACTTCTGCTTCACGTCGCCCATGATTGAGCGGAAGCCGAGCTTCTCGTAGAAGTCGCACGACGCGGCGATGTCCTTCACGGAGAGGCTGACGGAGAAATTGCCAAGGCGCATCGGTGCATCGGCCTTTCGCTCGCGGGTTGTGGAGATCACGGTTCGACTCGCGGCCCACTCGACGCGCGTCGAGGCGCGCAGCTCCCGAGCAGGCTGACGAGCGCGGCGAGGACGGGTGTTGCCTCGTGGACCCCTGGATCGCGACCGTTGCGGGAATCGGTCGGGGCTCGCCGGCGCAAGGTAGGCGGCGGGAGCGCGGAAGTCTCGCTCGCGGCGACGAGCGGATCGCGTCGGCGCGCTCTCGATCCAGCGGATTCCTGAGGTCGCTCACCCGGTCACGTCGTGGGTGCTTCCGCCGGGGAGCGCTGTCGCTCCTCTACGGATTCGAACCCGCGGGCGCCGCCCGCCGACCCCTCTGACGACCACCATGCTCCCCTCTCCCACTTCCCGCATCGTCCTCGGCGCGTTGCCGCGCTGCGGAGCCGCTCACGCGCAGCACGCGCACACGCTCGTCGAACCGGCCAACTCTCCGCGCTCGTGCCCGGTGTCGGCAACGTTCCGAGAACGAGACGAACGCGCGCAAGAGCACGACCCGACGCACCGCGGTCGTGGAGCTCGTAGGCGTGCCGCGTCACGACAGCAGCTCGTTCGCCCAAAGTCGCTCAGCGAAGCGCGCCCAGGGGAGGATCTCGATCCCGTCGTCCGTGCGCCGAGCGCGCTCCTCGAGGCACACCACGATGCGACGTTTCACGCGCGGATGATCCTTGCCGAGCTCGCGCAGGCCCTTGAGGTGGTCGTCCGTCACGCGCGACGAGCTCTTCGCCTCGAGCGCGAACTCCATGTCGTTCACGACCACGTCGACTTCGGTACCGCCGGAGAGCCGCCAGTAGGCGAGCTCGTGATGCGCTCCGCTGTAGCTCGCGTGCGCCGTGAGCTCGTGCAGCATCCAGTTCTCGAAGGCCTTGCCGAAGAGCTCGGAACCCGGTTGCAGCTTTCCGCGTTTCGCGAGGAGGTTCACGACGCCGACGTCGGCGAAATAGAACTTCGGCGACTGCACGATGCGCCGCTTGGGACGCTTCGTGTACGCGGGCAGATAGCGCCCGAGGAGCGTGTCGACGAGGATCTGGAAGTACTCCTTCACCGTCGGGCTCGAGACACCGCAATCGCGCGCGATCGTGGTGAAGTTCACGATCTCGCCATCGGCGAGCGCCGCCGCGGTCAGGAAGCCCGAGTACGCGGCGAGATTGCGCGCGAGTCCCTCTGCGGCGATCTCCTCCTTGAGGTAGTCGTCCACGTAGGCACGCAGGCGCGGCAGAGGAGCCGTGCCGAGATAGTGGCGAGGCAGGTAACCGTGGTTCAGCATGCGGACGAGATCGAACTCGGCGCCGAGCTCGGCCGAGACGAGTCCGAAGAGCTCATGGCGCACCGCGCGGCCCCCGAGGAGGTTCGCGTGGCCGCGCCTGACCTTGCGCGCGCTCGAGCCGCAGAGCGCGAAGGTCCACCCGTCTCGTTCGATCAACGCGTGAACCTCGTCGAGCAGGAGCGGGACTTTCTGCACCTCGTCGATCACGACGAGCCGCGGTTTCCCGAGCGCGCGCAGTTCCTCGCGCAGGAGACTCGGCCGTTCGCGGAGCCGGAGGTAGCGCTCGGTCTCGAGGAGGTCGTACCAGACCGCGTTCGGGTAGGTCTCGCGCAGAAGCGAGCTCTTGCCCGTCTGGCGCGGGCCCCAGAGGAAGAACGTCTCGTCGGGGTGCTTCGGGAGCTTTAGGCGTCTTTGAACCACTGGTTTAGTTATACATGTATATCGAAAGCAGGACGATGGATCTGGATCCATCGGGCTCGCGTTCTCGCCGCCGGATCGACCGATCCGAGCGCACGTGCGCTGGCGCTGCGCGGGGCCACCGGCCGTTTTCGTGCGCCGCCGCGTCCGCCGATGCGGTGCGCCTTCCCGGGGCGAGTGATGGACGAAGCGAGACGTGACCAGCAACCGGTGAGAGCCCAGCGAGTCGGGCGATCCCGCTGAGGAACGCAGGGAGCCAGGCCGAATCGTGCCGAGCTCCCGGCGCTCCATCGAAGCGCCATCCACGAACGCCGACGCGCGCAGAAACGTGCCGGGAGGTTCGGGAAGCTCAGATCCCCTCGCCGAGGTACGCCTCTTCGCCGTGCAGGCCCGCGTCGAGGCCGACGCGCTCGGTCTGTTCGCCGACCTTGACCGGCGTGACGCGATCGATGAGCCACAGCATCCCGAACGTGAAGACGAAGGCCCACCCCGACGAGAGCAGCACCGCCGCGCACTGGATCAGGAAGAAGTGCGTGTTGCCTCGCAAGAGACCATCGACGCCCGCGGGGTTGAACACCGTCGTCGCGAACACGCCGCACAGGATGATGCCGATGAATCCGCCGACGCCGTGCACGCCCCAGACGTCGAGCGCATCGTCCCAGCCCAGTCGGTTCTTCAGCGCGACGGCATAGAAGCACACGACGCCGGCGACGACACCGATCAAGCACGCGGTCGCGGGCGAGACATAGCCCGCCGCCGGCGTGATCGTCGCGAGTCCCGCGACGGCACCGGTGAGCAGTCCGAGGAACTTGGGCCTCTTCGTCGTCATCCAGTCCATCGCGAGCCATGCGACGGCGGCGAAGGACGCGGCGAGGTCCGTATTGAGGAACGCGACGGCCGTCACGGCATCGACTCGGAATTCCGAGCCCGCGTTGAAGCCGTACCAGCCGAACCAGAGCAATCCCGTGCCGAGCGCGACGAGCGGAATGCTATGCGGCCCACGATCGGCGACCTTGCGCTTGCCGACGTACAGCACCGACGCGAGCGCCGCGATGCCCGCGATGTTGTGCACGACGATGCCGCCGGCGAAATCGAGCACACCCCACTTCGCGAGCAATCCGCCGCCCCAGACCATGTGGACGAACGGGAAGTAGACGCACACGAGCCACGCGGTCAGGAACAGCATGTAGGCCTTGAACGTGACGCGATTCGTGAAGGCGCCCGTGATCAGCGCCGGCGTGATGATCGCGAACATCATCTGATAGGCACAAAACACGATCATCGGGATCGAATCGTTGAGCGGCGAAGGCATGTCGAGCGTGATGCCGCTCAACCCGGCCCAGTTCAGGTTGCCGACGATGCCGCCGTAGTCGGTGCCGCTCTTCAGGTCGCCCGAAAAGCACATCGAGAAGCCGAAGGCCCACCACAGCACCGTCGTCCAGCCCATCGAGACGAAGCTCTGGATCATGATCGCGAGCACGTTCTTGCGTCCGACGAGACCTCCATAGAAGAAGGCCAGGCCCGGCGTCATCAACATCACCAGGCTGCAGCACAGAAGCATGAAACCGGTGTTGCCCGTGTCGATGTGCATCGTCGATCCTCCTTGGTCGAGCGCACCTCCGTCGAGCGCGCCGCCGCGAGTTCACAATTCCTGGATTGCAGCGCGCGCGACCCGAACGCGAGAGTCCCCGCGCGCCGCGCAGCCACCCTAGCACCGCTCCCGAATGCCGTGTGGATCGAGGCCGTCTCGCCGTGCCGCGGCGCGCGGCCCGACGGGTGGAGCGCGTCGGCGGCGCGACCGAGGCCGCGGCGTGTACGGTATGGCGATGCGCCCCACGCCGCCCGCGGAACTCGCGCTCTCGACGCTGATCACGCTCGCTTGCGGTTGTGCTCACGCGCCAGCGCGCGAGCGCGGTGTCGAGCTCGCGAAGCTCACGTGGATCGAGGCGCAGCACGCGCTCACGCCTTCGACGGTCGTCGTCCTGCCGCTCGGCGCCGCGGCCAAGGAGCACGGGCCGCATCTCACGCTCGAGAACGACCTGCTGCTCGCGCAGTACTTCACGCAGCGCGTGCTCGAACGTTGCGACGTCGTCGTCGCGCCGACGCTCAACTACCACTTCTATCCGGCGTTCGTGGAGTATCCCGGCTCGACGACGTTGCGCCTCGAGACCGCGCGCGATCTCGTCGTCGAAGTCGTGAAGAGCCTCGCCGCGCACGGACCGCGGCGCTTCTACGTGCTCAACACCGGCGTCTCGACCGAGCGCGCGCTCGAGCCGGCGGCGCGGGAGCTCGCGCGCGACGGCATCCTGCTGCGCTACACGAAGCTCGAGTGCCTGCAAGCGCTGGAGAAGGAGCTCTGCACGCAGGAACGCGGCACGCACGCCGACGAGAGCGAGACCTCGATGATGCTCGTCATCGCGCCCGAGACGGTCGACATGTCCAAGGCGGTCAAGGACTGCAACGAGAAGGGCGAGGGCGGGCTCTCGCGCGATCCCGCGAGCACGAAGACCTTCTCCGCGAGCGGCGTGTGGGGCGATCCGACGCTCGCGACGCGCGCGAAGGGCGAGCGGCTGTGCGTCGGGCTCACCGAAGTGATCGTGAGCGAGATCGAGGAGCTGCGCTCCGCGGCCCTGCCTTGAGCGCGCCCGCGTCGCATCGTCTCCCGAAATGCGTCTCGGCCTCCGCGGGTGCGCTCGAGCGTGTCGCGCGCCCGCTCGCGCACGCTGGTGCGCCACGCGTCCGTCGGCCGCGAAATCGGGGAACCACGCAGCTCGATTCTCGCGCCGACCGCGTCTCCGCCGCGTGAGCCGGGTTGCGCACGCCGCGCGTTGATCGCTTCCACGCTCGCCGCACAATTCGGAGCGCCCCAGCATTCGAACGTCGCGAGGCGCGCGCTCCGCGACGCGTGAGTCCCGCACGGGAGGGAGGCGTGCAGGAATGTCGAAATCGAAGCCCTGGATCGGATTCTTCGTGCTCAGCGTCGTCGCCGTCGCGAGCTGGTTCCTGCTTCGTTCCAGGTCGTTGCGTCGAGAGCCGGGCGCGACACCTGCGCAGACCTCGACGAATGCGCCTGGTTCGGATCCGCGCGCTCCGACCAGGCCCGCGCCGACCGAGACGGCCGAGACGGCGAGCACCAGCGCCGCGGAGATGCGCACCGTCGTGCAGGATTCGATGTACTTCGGCCAGGCGCGCACGCGCGGCGACTTTTCGCCGATCGCGGCGGCGAGCGTCTCGTGGACCACGCTCGTCCCCGAGCTCTGCGATCACCGCCGGCGTCTCCTGAACGAGGACTTCGAGCCCGTGCGCGCCGTCACGGTGTGGACCGACACCGACGCGTCAGGCGCGTTCCACTTCGAGCGAGCGCCCGAGGGCGCCGACGAGTGGCCGTCCGCCGTGTGGATCAGTGCCGTCGGATTCCGTTCCGATGTCGTCGTGCTCTCCCCCGGCGCGTGGAGCTGGCCGCCGGACTTCGCGCTCGAAGCCGCGGCCTGCATCCGAGTTCTCGTGCGCTTGCACTCGGGCGAGCCGGTCGCGGGAGCGCTCGTGCGCCAACACCTGCACCCGCACGCGACCTTCGCCGATCGCGACGGCTCGCTCGTCGCGCGCGCGCGCAAGCTCTTCCTGCGCGAAGCCGTCACCGGCGGCGACGGAACGGTGTGCATGCCCGCCGCCGCGCCGACGCTGATCTGGACCGCGCGCGCGGGCGAGCTGCGTGCGCCGTCGCTCGTCTCCGTGAAGGAGGAGCCCGTCGAGCTCGAGCTCTTCCCGACCTTCACGCTCGAAGGCGTCGTCGAGTTCCCGCTCGACGCGACGTGCTGCGGCGAGGCGCTGGTGCGCGCCGGTTTCCGTGACGCCGGCGACGCGAGCACGCTGCAGTGGGCTTCGAACAACCAGCGCGTACGCGACGACGGGTCCTTCGGTCCGTGCCTCGTGCCCTGCCTCGCGCAGGCGGAGCTCTTCGTCGAGCTCAGCGGATCTCCGTTCGTCGATCTCGAGCTCGTTCAACCGGCTCCGCGTCCTGGAGAGCACGTGCGCGTGCGCCTCAGCGGCGAGATCGGCACGACGCTCGGCGTGCGCGTGCGTGAAACGTCCGGCGAGCCGCTGCCCTCCGTGCGCGTGATCGCCACCGTCGCGGAGGGGCTGACCGGAAGCCGGATCGTCGCCGACACGAGCACGGATCCGGAAGGGCGCACGGAAGTCGTCTTCCCGTTGCAGCGGCTCGCGCATCTCGAGGCGTGGAAGGAAGGCTGGATCCTGAGTTCGCCCCCGGCGTTCGTGCCCGCGTTGCAGCCGCGCGGCGAGGACATCGAGCTCGTGATGACCGCCGCGGGCTCCGTGCGCGGCCGCGTGCTGCACGCGGGAGAACCCGTGGCCGGAGCGAGCGTCTTCGCCTTCAGGAACACGAGCGATCACGCGGGGAGCCTGACCGAGGTCGACGCCAAGGACGGGAGCTTCGAGCTGGGCGCGCTCGCGCCGGGCAGACTGACGCTCTTCGCGTACTCGGAGTCGCTGCCGCGCTCCGACGTCCACGTCATCGGCGTCGAGGCGGGAGCGACGCAGGAGGTGCTCATCGAGCTGCCGTCCGCATCCAAGGTGCGCGGACGTATCGTCGACGGGCGCACGGGTGTCCCCGTCCCGACGGCGACGATCCAGCTCGCCGCGAGCGTCGGCGGCGACGTCATCGCCGTGCGCGGCGACGCGCACGCGGTCGACGCGAACGGACGCTTCGAGCTCGACGGCTACGGCGAAGGAACGGGCTACGGCATCCGCGCGCCGGGTTACGCGCCGTCGTGGGGACAGCTCTACGCGCGCGCCGAAACGGACTTCGACGCCGGGGATCTGCCGCTGCAACCGCTGGTGAGCGCGCTCCTGCGCGTGCTCGGCGATCCGCTGTTCGAAGGCAAAGGCGCGGGCACCGGATACGCGGGCTACGCCGTGCACGACGAGCTCGAGAACGTCGAGACCGCCGCCGGGTTCGATGCCGAGGGGCACTGCGCGCTGACGGAGCTGCGCCCAGGGCGACACCGGCTCGCGCTCTCGTGCCCCGATGGCTCGCGCCTCGTGCGCGAGATCCGGCTGCAACCCGGCCAGCGCTCGACGATCGACTTCGATCGGCGTGGCCGCGCGCGCGTGCGCGTGAAGTTGCTGCCGGCGACCGAGCCCGCGAGAGGGCCCGCGAGAGGGCCCGCGACAGGGGCGGAACGCGCGCGCGGAGGTTCGCTGCGCTGGGTCCAATCGAACGCGCAGGGCGAGCGCGTCGTGCTCGAACGCGCGCTCGGCGATCCGCGCGAGCTCACGCTGGCGCGCCTGAGCCCCGGGCGCGGCGAGCTCGAGCTCGCGGGCGCCGACGGACGCACGCTCGCGCACGCGGCGCTCGAGCTGCGCGGCGACGAGGAGCGCGAGGTCGAGCTCTCGCTCTCGGGCAGCCTGCACCGCGTGCGGCTCGTCGATCGTTCGCGCGCGCCGCTCGCCGGCGTGCCCGTCGAGGTGCGCGCGGCCGACGCGACGAGCCTGTGGCGCCAGCGCGCCGACACGAACGCGCACGGCGAGATCGAGGTCGGTCCGACCGAGGAACGCGAGATTCGCCTCAACCTGAACGGCGGTTTGAGCGGCCGCGCCTACGACGTGCGCGCGCGACTCTCGGACGAGGTCGCCGAGGTCGTGCTCGATCTCTCCGCCGAGCTGCGCCTGCGCCTCGTCGACGGCGATCAGCCGCTGCCCGGCGCGCACGTCGTGCTCGTGCATCGCGAGCTCCCGCCCCACGATTGGACGTTTCACCCCGTCGATCGCGAAGGCCGCGTGCGCATCGATCAACTGCAGGAGGACGATTACGAGGTCATCGCGTGGTCCTCGAGCGTCTGGCCCGATCGATTCCCGGTCCGCGCGAGCGCGGGAGCTCTGGAGCGCACGCTCCCGGTCCGCGGCCGCGGCGACGCGCGCTTCACGCTGCGCGATCGCAACGGCAGCGCGCTCGCGAACGCCGCGCTGGCCCTCGAGCTCGCCGAGGGCAGCGAATCCGTCGCCGAGTGGGTCGCCGCCGGCTGGCTCGAGATCCGCCCCGCGAACTGGCGCAGCGATGCGGACGGCATCGTCGACGTGCGCGGACTGCGCTCGGGCCGCTACATCTGGCGCGCGAGCGCCAGCGGTGGCGCGCAGGCCTCGGGCGAACTGACGATCGCGACGCGCCGCACAAGCTCCGTCGAAGCGCGATTGGAATGACCGACGCGCGATCGGTCGACGATTGCGAACGGGTCGGACGAGCTCGATCCAGCGCACGTCGCCCGCGGCGACCAGAGATGCCCGGGAGCTCGCCGCGTCAGCGATTCTCGGGCAGCGCGTCGCCCGCACGGCGCCAGGCGTGCCGTGACGCGCGCACTTCGCCTCGTTCCGCGCTGTGGAGCAGCTCGAGCGCCTCGCGCAGCACCGCGAGCTGCAAGCTCGCGTTTCCAGGATCGCCGCACGGCGCGCCGAACGGGAAGTGCAGCGCGAGCGCTCGCGGGACGCCGACGATGCGCGTGATCTCGGGCAGAAGCGTCAAGCTCACCGTCGGGATGCCGAGCGATTCGATCTCGCCCGCGAGCAGCGCGACGGTGTTCACGCAGATCGAGCAAGTCGGGATGAGCACGAGCGCGTCGACGTGCTCGCGTCGCAAGTGCTCGACGACGCCGCGCGCGCTCTCGCGCAAGCCGGGGAACGGCCGCAAGACGCCGCCGCAGAAGCTGAAGTGCTGCGGCGCGGCCGCGCCGACTCGTCTCTCGACGACGAGCGCGTCGAGCGCGCGACGCGGGAGCGCGACCTCGGGATCGCTCGTCGTGTACTTCGTGTCGAGGTACGGCACCTCGAGGTCGAGCTCCGCGTTCGTCGCCGCGTGCGGCACGACACGGAAGCTCGTGTCGCCCGCCGGATCCTCGAGCGCGCGAAAGAGCCGGTCGCCGCGCAAGTGCAGCGCTCCGGTCGAGAGCAAGGCGATGCGCGACTCGCTCAGCGGTCGCGACGGCGCGCTCCAGGGAATCGCTGCGCGGCGCACCAGGCGGAATTGCGCGTCGCGCTCGCGCACGAACGCGAGCACGCGCGCGACCAGCGGCGATTCGATCGCGCCTTCGTACGGCTCGAGTCCGCCGGCTTCGAAGGGCGGCATCGGGAACGGCGGCGCGCCGCTCATCGCGCGTCGGCGGGCTTCTTCAGCCGCGCGGTGAGCAAGTCGGCGAGCGCGCTCGACACCGCGACGCCGGTGACGCGCTCGAAGGCGACGAAGAACGGCGCCGAGTTGCACTCGAGCAGCACCCAGCGGCCGGTCTTGTCCTCGCGCATGAAGTCGACGGCGGCGAAGGGGAGCTCGAAACGCTTCGCCGCCGCGAGCGCCGCGTGCTCCGCCGCCGCGGGCAGGTTGATGCGCTTCACGCGGCCGGTTTCGCGGCGCGAATCGACCTCGGCGCCGCTCGCGGGCACGATCTCACCCGCGCCGACGAGCTTGCCGTCGCACACGAACGCGCGGACGTTCTCGCCGACGATGCGCTCCTGGACGAGCAGCGGTCCGCGCGCGAGCGCCGCACGCGCGGACTCGACGTCGCTCGGCGCCTCGAAGCGTTCGGTGTAGCCGTAGCCGCCGACGAGACCCTTCACGATGCGGCCGGCGGCGTGAGCGGGCGCGTGCTTCAGTCGCGCGAGCTCCTCCGCGTCGTTCGTCGAGAGCGTGCTCGGCACCGTGAGCCCCGCGCGATGGTACGCCGCCGTTTCGAAAGGCTTGAGCCCGTGCAGATCCCAGGTGTGCGGCGGGTTGACGACGCGCGCGCGCGTCGAGAGCTGCGTCAGGAGCGCGGTCCAGGCCGCGAGATGTCGCTGCGATTCGCGCAGCGCGTTCGCGTGTGCCGCCGCGCTCGCTCCCGGACCCGCGTGGGACGGCTTGAGCCCGAGATCGGCGATGTAGAACGCCTGCAGGCGATTCAGGTCGACGCCGCACGCGCTCGCGGAGGTCGGGCTCCACGACAGACGCGCGTCGGCGCGCACGTCGAGGAACACGCCTTCGCTGTCGCGCTCCTCGAGGCGCAACGCGAGGCGTTGCAGCTCCTCGCGCTCGGGTGAACCGATCAGGCCGACTTTCATCGCTCGCTCGCGCCGCGATTCACTTGCACGCGACGTCGCGCGCCGGCGTCGAGACGCCCTCGCCGCCGCGATGGAGGTGGCGCACCTCGAGCAGCGGCTCGAGGTGGAACTTGTAGTGCTCGCACGCGCCGCGATCGCGCTCGGGATGGCGCATCGCTTCCAGCGGACAACCGCCGTGGCACAAGGGCATCACGCCGCACGAGCGGCAACCGCTCTTCTCAAGCGCATCCCACTTGAGCCACTTGTTCTCGTTCGTGCGCTGCCACGGTTGCTGGCCGTCGAGCAGGCTGCCGATCGACTTCTCGGGGTTCATCGTCACCTCGTGCCAGCACTTGAAGAGCAGGCCGTTGGGCGAGACGACGTAGCCTTGCAGGCGATCGGCGGTGCAGAAGGCACCCGCCAGACGGAACGGATAGCGCGAGAGCGGCAAATTGCGCTTGCCGGCTTCGCGGTAGACCTCGACCTCCATGCGCGCGAAGTCCTCGCTCGAGTAGCACAGCTCCTGGATGTTGCCGCACGCCGCTCCGTCGTGCGTGACCTGCGCGAGGTACGGGCGCGCCGGAGGAGCGATGCCCTCCTTGACGAGGATCTCGACGACGTCGATCGCCTCCATCGAGTTGCGCGCGTCGACGTTGACGCGCACCTGGAACTCGGCGAGGTCGAGACAGCTCTTGATGTTCTCGATGATGCGCCAGAACGTGCCGCGCCCGCCGATGAGATGGCGGCGCTTGTCGTGCTGCTCGGGCGGGCCGTCGAGTGTCACCTGCACCTTGTTCACGCCGAGCGACTTCAGGAGCTCCATCTTCGGCCGGTCGAGGAAGAAGCCGTTCGTGACGAGGTGCGCGGCGTACTCGAGACCGCGGCGCTGCTTCAAGTCGAGGAACGCGCGCGAGAGGCGCTCGACGACGGGGAACGCCTTGGGCAGGAGCGGCTCGCCGCCGTACCAGGTGACGAAGAAGGCGCCGCCCTGCTGCGTCTTCTCCTCGGCGAACTCGAGCAGTCGATCCTGCACGTGCTTCGACATGCCGACCTTCAAGTGCTCCTCGAAGCAGTAGTCGCAGCGGAAATTGCAGTCCATCGTCGGCGCGATGGTCAGGCTCAGTTGATCGGTGCGGAATCGATCGCGCAGGAGATCGGCCTTGGCGGTCGCGAGCTCGTCCTCGTCGTCGTCGATGAGGAAGTGCGACTGGAGCATCGCCTCGCGGATGTCGCGCCTCTCGGGAGTGTCGCAGGGAGTGTTGTCGGGATCGCTGAGCAGCGCCTCGACGAAGCCCATCTGCGACTCCTCGAGCTCCGCCAGCGCCGTCGACCACGAGTTGAACGCCAGCCACGTGCCGTCGGAAGCCCGGAAGATGCGGTTGTAGCGCGATGCCTTCACGTTCGTCTCCGCGCGCCCGAGGCGCATTCGATGATGGCGGCGATGACGTTGCCGCCGAGCAGGGAATTCCAACGACTCAAGTCGGGACCGCTGCGCGCGCGCAGCACGGCGCCGCGGAGGAAGTCGAGCTCGAGGTTCGCGACGCCGAGCGTCCGCGCGGCGCGCGGCGCGAGCTGCGCGAGCTCCGTCGCGAGCTCCTGCGCGCCGAGCACGCGTGCATCGCTGCCGTGTGCCCATGCGCTCGCGCTCGGCCACTGCGCTCCGCCGACGACACGTTCGCCGGCGACGAGGACCGTCTGCACCGGGCCCCCCGAGTCATTGAACGGCTCCGGCCACCAGGCGAGCTCGTTCTCGCGCGGCGCGCGCGGCGCGTAGCCGAGATCGTCGCCCGCGATGTCGAACGCGATCGGAGCAGCGTTCGCGGGCGGAATCGACGCCGTCCACGGATGCACGTCGAGACCCGCGTGCGCGAGCTCCGCCAACGCCGCGGTCGGCAGCGCGGCCCAGCGCGCGCTCGCCGGCGCGTCGATCACCGGCACGCGCAACGCAGCGGCGTGCAGCGCCGAGAGCAAGAGCGCGCGCGCCGCGCGATCGTCGCGCCCGGGCGTCAACGCTTGCGGCCAGGCGAAGAGCGGGCGCTCGACGACGATCGCCGCCGCCTGCGTGAGCTCGAGTCCCTGCCACACGACGCGCTCGCCGTCCACCGACGTCGCGATCGTCACGGCGCCGTCCGCGAGCGGCGCGTCGAGATCGCGCACCTCGAGGCCCGCAAGAGAGCCGGAGTGCGAAGCCGACGCGAGGGCGGGGCGCAACCCCGAGCCGCGGGTACAGAGGAAGACGATCATCGTCGAGCGCGCGGCGGGGCGCGGGGAGCAGGCTACATCGAAGCGCGAGACCCGGCCAGGGAGAGCGTGAACGTCCGTCCGCGCTCCGGGACGACGCGCGTCGGATGGTGGAGACGCGCCGACGAATCGCACGTGCACTCTTCCGTTCCCGGCGCTTCGACGGGAGACTGAGCCGGCCTCGCCGCACGTCGCGGAGGGGTGCGTCCTCGCGACGCGATCTCGAACCTCATCGCGCCCCGCGCTCGAGTGCACACGCACCGGTGCCGGCCGCGGAATCCGGAGCCTGTGCCCATGAAGTTCATCGTCCCGCCCGTCACGAACAACGCCCACCCGCCGGCCCACACGTTGTGCATCCTCTGCTCCGAGGATCCGCGTTGGTGCAACGGTCCGATCTGAGTCCGCGTAGCTCACGCTTCTCCATTCCCTTCTCCCCGCAGGTGATACCCATGAAGTTCATCGTCAAGCCCGTCACGCCGAGCATCCGTCCGCCCAACCAGACGATGTGCGTCCTCTGTTCCGAGGACCCGCGCTGGTGCCCGCCGACGATCTGACGCGCGTTGGCGCCGTGCTCCCGCGTGCGCGGGTCGCACACGCGGGTTTCCGCAACCCACGCTTCGAGAAAGGAGCCACTCCGTGAAGTTCATCGTCAAGCCTCTGGCGACCGATCACCGTTGGCCGCCCGCGCACACCATGTGCGCGCTCTGCTCCGAGGATCCGCGCTTCTGCAACTACGAGTGAGCCCGGTTCGACGCCGGTCTTGCCGCCGGCGCCGTACTCGACGAGCCGGATGCGCGCGAGCTCGAGTCGCGCGCATCGATCCACCCGCCGGACCGCGAGCGTTGCGCGTGCAGCGCGAGGCCCGGCGGATCTTGCTGAGGTCCATCAGCCAACGAAGGAGGTGATTCTTCATGAAATTCATCGTCAAGCCGGTCACGCCGAGCATCCGTCCGCCCAATCACACGATGTGCGTCCTGTGCTCGGAAGACCCGCGCTGGTGCGCGTGAGTCACACCTGCGCGTAGCGCCCGGAACACGGGTGCACGACGATCCTGCGAGCGTCTGCCGGCTTCGTGCCCTCGGACGCTCGCTCCTTTTTCGCGCCCGACCGCGGTTCGCGCAGCGGATGACGTCGCGCGCGACGTCTCGGGACCTGCCGCGGCGGCCGCGGAGCGCGCTCTCGCGCGTCGCGTATCCTGGAAGCTCCCCTCGGCCTCCCCCACGCCTGCCATGCGTCGCCGCACGCCGCTCAAACGCACCGTCCTCGTCTCCACGGGCCTGCTGCTCGTGGTCGCGCTGCTCGTCCTCGTCTTCGTGCACGTCGATCGCGTCGTCGTCGCGCAGGGTCGGCTCGCGGGCGGAGCGAGCGCCGTGCGCGCGCCCTCCGACGGACGCATCGAGCGCGTGCTCGTGCGCTGCGGCGACGTCGTGCATCCGGGGGATGCGCTGCTCGTGATGGATCACGTCGAGCTCAAGGCCGAGCGCGCGCAGGTCGAGGCGCAGATCGCGGCGCTCGATGCGCGCGCGCAAGCGCTGACCTCGCGCGTGGAGCACTTGCGCACGAGCGCGCAGGCTTCCGCGCGCCGCGCGAGCGAGCTCGAGCTCGAGGAAGCGCGCCTGCGCGTCGAGTCGCTCGACCGGCGCGTCGCGACGCTGGAGAAGCTCGTCGGCGAAGGGCTGGCGAGCCAGCTCTCGCTGAACGAGACGCTCACCGACCGCGACGTCGCTCGCGTGCAGCGCCAGCGCGCGGAGCTCGCGCTCGCGGACTTGCCCGCGCAACAGACCGCGGAGCTCGCCGCGCTCGACGCGGAGCTGCGCGAGGCGACACGCCACGTCGACGAGCGCCGCCTGCAAGCCGCGGAGCTCGCGCGGCGCGAGTCGCGCGCGACCGTCGTCGCCGACATCGAGGCGCGCGTGATCGGCGAGCACATCGACGAGCTCGCGGGACGCAGCGTGCACGCGGGTGACGAGCTCCTGCGCCTCGCGCACGGCGCCGCGAACCGGTTCGAAGGCGTCGTCGGCGATCTCGGACAACCGCACGTGCGCCTGGGGCAGACCGTCAAGCTGCGCGTCGACGCGTATCCGTGGCTCGTGCACGGCACGGTCGAAGGCCGCGTCGCTTCGCTCTCGACCGCGAGCGAACGCGCGGGCGCGTTCCCGGTCGAAGTGGAGCTCGCGCACGCGGACACGCTCGCCTTGTGCGAAGGCATGCACGCGCAAGCGCGCATCCTCGTCAAGGAGCACGTGCGCCTGGGCGCGTTGATCTTCGAAGAGCTGGTCGACCGCGGAGCGCCGTGAGCTCGACGTCCGAGCGCCCCGCGCGCGCACCTCGGCCCGTGCGGCGTTTCCTGCGCGAGTGCGTGCGGCCGTACGCCGGGCTGCAGATCCAGATCGCGGCGTGCCTCGCGATCGGCGTCGTGCTCACGCTCGCCGAGCCGCTGCTCCTGCGCTCGATCATCGACCACGCGCTCGCCGACGGCGACGCGGCGCTGCTCGCGACGCTCGTCGGCCTGATCGCGCTCGTGCTCGTCTTCCGCGTCGTGTTCCGCGTGATCTCGGTCTGGCTGACGAGCTACTCGAGCCTGCGCATCCTGCTCGAGTTCCGCCAGCGCTGCTTCGAGCACGTCGAGCGCTTGACGCCCTATCAACTGCGCAGCGAGCGCCTCGGCGACGTGCTCTCGCGCCTGACCTCCGACATCGACGTGCTCGGGCGCGCGGCGTCGCACACGGTCGTCAACGCGGCGCAGGACCTGCTCACGATCGTCGGAATCCTCGGCGTGCTCTTCTGGCTCGATCCGTGGCTCGCGACGCTCTACATCGCGATCGCGCCCGTGTGCTACGTGTGCCTCGCGCGCGTGAACAAGCGCTTGCGCGCGGAAGGCCACGCGGCGCGCGAGTCGATCGGCGGACTGTACACGTTCCTCGAAGAGCGCTTGAGCGCGCTGCGCCTCGTGCAGGAGCACGGCCGCGAGAAGGCGCAGGCGATCGAGCACGTGCGCGTGTCGCGGCCGTGGTTCGCGCACAACCTGAAGCTCTCGCTGCTCGGCTCGGTGCAGGTCTCGATCGCCGACTTGATGGCCGCGGCGGCGTTCGTCGTCGTGTTCCTCGTCGGCGGGCTGCGCGCGATCGACGGCGTGCTCTCGATCGGCGCGCTGGTCGCGTTCTACACGCTCGCGGCGCGCATGTATCGCCCGGTGGCGGGCCTCGTCGACGTCAACATCGATCTGCAGGTCGCGGCGGCGGCGTTGGAGCGCGTCTACGAGCTCATCGACACCGAACCCGCGGTGCGCGAGGCCGCGGACGCGCGCGTGCCGAGCAACCTGCAAGGACGCATCGAGCTCCGCGGCGCGAGCCTGCGCATCGGCGAGGCGCTGCTCTTGCGCGAGGTCGAGCTCGCCATCGCGCCGGGCGAGATCGTCGGCATCGTCGGCGCGTCGGGCGCGGGCAAGAGCTCGCTCGCGGGCCTGCTCGCGCGCAACGCAGACGTCAGCGCGGGATCGGTGCTCGTCGACGGGCTCGACGTGCGGCAGTGGAAGCTCGGCGCGCTGCGCCGCCACGTCGGATTCGTGCCGCAGGAGACGCAGCTCTTCTTCGACACGCTGGCCGCGAACCTGCGCTTCGCGCGGCCGAAGGCGAGCGATGAGGAGCTCCTCGCCGTCCTCGAGGACGTGCAGCTCGCGCCACTCGTGCGCGGCATGCCCGAGGGCCTCGCGACGCTCGTCGGCCAGTCGGGAATGCGCCTTTCCGGCGGTGAAAGACAGCGTTTGGCGCTGGCGCGCGCGCTCCTGAAGGGTCCGGGCATCCACATCCTCGACGAGGCCACCTCCGCGCTCGATCCGCTGACCGAACGCGTGCTGCTCGAGCGCTTCTTCGAGCGCGTGCGCGGCGCGACGGTGATCGTCATCGCGCATCGCCTCTCGACGCTCGCCCACGTCGATCGCGTGATCGTGCTCGAGAACGGCCAGCTCGTCGAATCCGGCACGCACGGCGAGCTGCTCGGCCGCGACGGCGTCTACCGCTCGCTCTTCGAGGAACAGGCGCGCAAGGTGCAGTGAGCTCGCGTCAACTCGTCTGCGTGCGGAAGTGGATCGACTTGCGTCGCGTCAGGTGCGCGAAGCCCCAGTGAGAGAGCGTCGAGCCGATGCCGCTGTCCTTGTGGCCGCTCCAGGGCAACGCGGGGTCGAGGTAATCGCAGCGGTTCTGGTAGACGGTGCCGGCGTCGAGCTCCTTCGCGAAACGCTCAGCGCGTTCTCGGCTCGACGTCCACACCGACGCCGTCAATCCGTAGCGGCTGTCGTTCATGCGCGCGATCGCTTCGTCGTCGTTCAGGACGCGCGCGACGGGCAGGATCGGACCGAAAGTCTCATCCTGCATCACGAGGGCGTCGTTGGGGACGTCGGCGAGCAACGTCGGCTCGTAGAACCAGCCGTTGAGCCCGCTCGGACGTTTCCCGCCGCACAGAACGCGCGCTCCGCGTTGCCGCGCGTCTTGCACATGGCGCTCGAAGAGCGCGAGCTGCGCTTCGCGCGCGATCGGACCCATCGTCGTCGCCTCGTCGAGCGGATCGCCGAGCTTGTACGCCAGGAGATGAGTGCGCGCCTTCTCGAGGAACGCGTCGTAGTGCCGCGTGTGCACGTAGGCGCGCTCGACCGAGCAGCAGCTCTGCCCGGCGTTGTAGCAGGCTCCATCGACCACGTTCTCGGCCGCGAAACCGAGGTCGGCGTCCTCGGCGACGTACGCGGGATCCTTGCCGCCGAGCTCGAGCCCGACATCGACGACGCGCTGCGCCGCGGTGCGGTAGACGCGCAGACCGGTCGCGACGGAGCCCGTGAACGACACGTAGTCGACGCGCGGATCGGCGACGAGGCGCTCGGCGTCCTCGTTCGTGACGACGACGTTCTGCACGAGATCGGCGACGGCGAGACCCGAGAACGCGCGCTCGAACCACGCGCCGATCAAGGGCGTGATCGGGCTGTGCTTGAGCAGCACGACGTTGCCCGCGATCACCGCCGGCACGACGACGTTCACCGGCACGATCAACGGGTAGTTCCACGCGGCGATGTCGAGCACGACACCGAGCGGCTCGTGCTCGATACGCAGCGCGAAACCCGGCTTGCCCGCGACATCCTCGCTCGCGAGCGCTTGGGGCGCGATCGAGAGCATGTGACGCGAGCGCGCGAGCAGCGTCTTCAGCTCCCCGCGCGCCTCGCGGATCGGCTTGCCCATCTGGCGCGAGACGTCGCGCGCGATCTCCTCGGCGTTGCTCTCGAAGAAGGCGTTCGCCTGCTCCACGGCGCGCATGCGCTGCTCGAGCGGCACGCGCCGCCAGCGAGCTTGCGCCGCGCGCGCGCGTTCGAGCTTCTGCTGCGCCGCGGACCAGGAGTCGAGCGCGACCTCGCGCAGGGGTTCGGCGCGGTAGGGATTGACGAGTTGCAGCGGCATGAACGGCTCCGATCGGTCTCGAGGGGACGCGCGCAGTGTGGAAGGCTCCGTGGAGGAACTCAACCGAGTTGCACGACGTCGGAAGTCGACGCACGAGGGGTCGAGGATTGGGCGCGCGCCTATGCGTCGCGGGTTCGGGCACGCTTGGCGACGGAGTAGAGATCGTCGAGCACCTCGACTACCTCCGGGTCGACTTCTTCGCGAGGCCCGAAGTCGACCAGTGACCAGGCGTCCCGACGCTTGATGAGCATTAGTGCCGAGTTGACCTTGTCGATCGCCGTCCGCATCGCGTCGACACGCCGCTCGCGGTCGCTCGTGGCGAAGAGATCATCCGGGACATCGTGCAGCGCGAAACGCAACAACGTCGATTCCGAGCAGACGTAGTTCTCGATCTCGCGTTTGGCCCAGGCACGTTCGACGAGCCGAGGGCCGCGCTGGAGGTCTTTCTCGATGCGGTCGAACAGCGCGTAGCCGACCAAGTCGGGACAGGCTTCGAGCAGCGCGTGGAAGTGCGAGCGAGCGAGTGTGGGTGTGTTCCCGACGCGGTGAAGGAAGGGACGCTCCAGGAAGCGCAAGACGGGATGATCCAACCGCTTTGCGAATGCGCGCAGAATGTCGAGGTCGGTGTCGCCCTCGAGGTAGAGCACCCAGCCCTGGTCTTCGGCCTGGAGATAGTTTTCGAAACCGATGTCCTTGAGCGCCTTGGCGACCTGCTGCTTGCCTCGATCGTCGATTCGATGGGGGCGGCCGAGAAACGCGACGACGACATCCTTGTCCGCGGCGGCATTGAGCACGACTTCGGAATGGGTCGTGGCGACAACCTGGGATCCTTTCGCGGCCGCGATTTCGTTGACGAGCCGGTAGATCTGACGCTGACGCAGGAATTCGAGGTGTGCGTCCGGTTCGTCGAGCAGAAGCACCGTTCTTGGGTTCGCGTAGAGATGCGCGAGCAGGAGCAACGTCTGCTGAAGTCCGCGCCCCGAGCACGAAAGATCCAGTTCGACGCCCGAGGCCTCCTTGTACGTCATCGTGATCTCGCCACGTTCCTGGACGTACACGGGCTCCTGCAGTTCGATGCCGAAGAGAGCGCGGACGTGTGCGACCAGCTCATTCCAGTCGTCGGCTCCATGGGTCGCCTGGCGAACCGCGTGACAGAGATTGCGCAAGACCTGCGCGGTCTGGCCCTCGCCGATCAACACGTTCACGCGCCCCGGTTCCCATTTGGGTTCCGTGGCGGCGAGACCGGACATCGGCGGCAGAAATGCGATACGCGCGCCAAAGGCGGCGTCGGGGAGCGGTGACCGAGGGGCGCCTTCCGTTCCCGGACCGCTGCTGAGCGGGCGGCAGTAGAAAAACTCCTCGTTGGCGTAGTCGAACTCCAACCCGCACGACCAGGGGACTCCGCCGCTCACACCATCAACCCGAATCTCGATCTTGATGTTCTGGGTCTTCGTGCGACCGTTCTCTCGCAGTCCTTTGCGCATGTGCAGATCGCGCCAGAGCAGGCTTGCGACGGGCACGGGAACGGAGAGCAGGTCCTTGCGACCGATCGGCACACCCGCACGTTCCTCGGGTGCGGACTTGCCACCGCGCTTCTCACGCCACTTCCGCAGACCGACGTCCCACAAAGCCAACGCCTGCAATGCCGTGGTCTTCCCGGAGTTGTTGGGCCCGACGAACACGACGCACTGGCCGAGTTCGATCTCGGCCTCGGCGAGACGCTTGAAGTTACGGATGACGAGTCGGGTGAGCATCGAGGAGCCTCGCGCGCGAGCATACCGTCGCACCGGGTCGCTTCGCGCGCTTCACCCAGCAGCACATCACTCCAGCGTCGCGATCACCGGCGCGTGATCGCTCGGCTTCTCGCCGCGACGCGCTTCGAGGTCGATCTCGACGGCGCGACAGGCGCTCACGGCCGGCGGCGAGAGCAGCAGGTGGTCGATGCGCAGCCCGTGGTTGCGCTTGAAAGCGCCGGTGCGGAAGTCCCACCACGTGTACTGACCGCCTTCGGCGTGGAACTGGCGAAAGACGTCGACCAGGCCGCACTTGACGACGAGAGCGAGCGCCTCGCGCTCCGCCGTCGAGCACAGGATCTGCTCGCGCCATTCGTCGGGGTCGTAGATGTCGCGATCGTCGAAGGTGACGTTGAAATCGCCGCACACGACGACCTTCTCCTTCTTCAGGTCGAAGCGCGCGCTGATGTCGCGCGCGAGGCGCGCGAGCCATTCGAGCTTGTAGTGGTAGCGCTCCGCGCCGACCGCCTGGCCGTTGACGACGTAGGCGTTGACCAGGATCACGTCCTCGACCGTGGCGGAGATGACGCGCGCCTCGACGTCCTCGACACCGTCCTGGATGCCGCGCGCTACGTCCTCGATGCGCTTCTTCGCGAGGATCGCCACGCCGTTGTAGGTCTTCTGGCCGAAGCTCGCGATCTGGTAGCCGGCGTCCTCGAGCGGCTCGCGCGGAAAGGCCTCGTCGAGGCACTTGGTCTCCTGCAGGCAGACGACGTCGGGTCGCTGGCGCTCGAGGAATTCGAGGACGCGCGGCAGCCGCGCGCGGACGGAGTTCACGTTCCAGGTGGCGATGCGCATGGGTTCGGGGCGCCGAGGATAGCGGCGGAGCTCGCTCGCGTCCGCGTGCCGCGGGCCGTTTCGATGCGGCGCGTCACGCAAGCAGTGGAGGCTGCGATTCCACCGCTGTGAGTTGCGACTCCGGCGCTCTGGATGCCGTCGCGCGCCGCACCCGGTCCGCACGCGGAAAGACTTTCCATCGCGTTCGCACTTGTCCCGCGTTCGCTTGGGTCGCGACGGCCTTCCGGCCGAGATTGGGACGTCGGGATCGTGAGAAGTCGCCCCCATCACTTGTGGATCCTCCCCCTGGGACTCCTGCTCCAGGGGATCGTCTACTGGAAGTACCGTATCGAGGTCGATGCGGCGCTCGCGCATCACCGTGACGCGTGCGACAACGCGGCGGAGGTCGTGAAGCGCGACGTCGAGCGCATCTTCAACCAGACCTACCAGGGCCTGCGCACGATCGCGCGCCTGCCCGGCGTGCGCGCGACCGATCGTTACGGCACCAACTTCGCCGGCGATTCGCGCAAGAGCGTGCAGGAGATCTACAACAACCTCGCGCTCAACGTTTCGCTCTCGGAAGTGCACATCGTGCCGCTCGATTTCGAGCCCGACGAGATCGATCCGAACACCGGACAGCTGCAGGTCCCGGTCGCGAACTTCGACGAGTTCATCGCCGGACGCAACGCCGACCAGGCCAATCCGCACGCCGCGGAGAACGCACCGCCTGCCGACGAGGTCGAGATCCACGAATACCGTCAGATCAAGCGCCAGCTCGCGTGGTTGCGTCAGCACCACCCCACCGAGGGCACGTTCAAGGGTTTCGACTATCCCGCGATCTGCAGCCCCGAGGTCGTCACCAGCGACAACCGCTACTTCTCGCCCTCGAAGCCCGACGACCACGCGCGCAGCGGAGTCGTGTACTCCGTGCCGTTCTACGGCGACGACGGCAAGCTGCGCGGCTGCGTCTCGGGCGTGATCCTCACGCGCCAGTTCGAGGAGATCCTGCCCGACGGCGAGTTCGCGCTGCGCAACGCGCTGAGCGGCTACCTCGTCGGGTCGTCGCGCGGCTCGCTGTGGAAGGAACACGTCGAGGACGTGCGCAACGCACGGCGCAGCGCGACCCTGCTCTGGTCGAGCGTGTTGCGCCTCTCCGCCATCGATCAGAAATCGAGCTGGATGATCTGGGGCGGGCGCGGCGACGACGCGTTCTGGATGCGCCAGGAAGTGCTCTCCGCGCGCGAAGCGGCCGTCGTCGGCTGCCTGGGAGCCGTGATCCTGACCAGCGCGCTCTTCTTCGGCGTGCGCACGGCGTCGCGCCGGCGACAGCTGATGCAATCTCAGCTGGTCGAGACCGAGCGGCGCGAGCTCGTCGAAGCGCACAACGCGCAGCTCGAGGCGCGCGTCGAGGAGCGCACGCGCGAGCTCTTGCGCGCCAAGGAGGCGGCCGAGCTCGCCAACCAGGCGAAGAGCACGTTCCTCGCGACGATGAGCCACGAGATCCGCACGCCGATGAACGGCGTGATCGGCATGACCGAGGTGCTGCTCGACACGAACCTCTCCGCGACGCAGCGCGAGCACGCCGAGATGGTGCGCAGCTCAGCGCTTTCCTTGCTCGCGATCCTGAACGACATCCTCGACTTCTCGAAGATCGAAGCGAACAAGATCGATCTCGAGAGCGTCGACTTCGACCTGCGCACGATGGTCGAGGAATCGGCCGAGCTGATGGCCGCGAAAGCGCAGGAAAAAGGCCTCGAACTCCTGTGCCGGGTCGACGCGCGCATCCAGGAAGCGGTCGCCGGCGATCCGGGGCGCATCCGCCAGATCATCCTCAACCTGATCGGCAACGCGATCAAGTTCACCGAGAAGGGCGAGGTCGGCGTCGCGGCGCGCCTGATCGAGGAGGACGCGCGCTCGATGACGGTCGAGCTGCGCATCCAGGACACCGGCATCGGCATCCCGAAGGACGCGCGCGATCGATTGTTCAAGTCGTTCACGCAAGTCGACGCGTCGACGACCCGCCGCTACGGCGGCACCGGCCTGGGACTCGCGATCTCGCGCCGCCTGATCGACTTGATGGGCGGCGAGATCGGCTTCGAGAGCACCGAGGGCCAGGGCAGCACGTTCTGGTTCACCTTGAAGCTCGAGAAGCGCCCCGGTTCCGCGCTGCACGCGACGCCGAGCGCGGCGACCTGGCTCGCCGGCAAGCGCGCCCTGTGCGTCGACGACAATGCGACGAACCGCACGATCGTGCTCGAGCAGCTCTCGAACTGGGGCATCGACGTCGAGCTCGCCGAGGACGGTCCGCGCGCGCTCGAGCGCATCGAGCAGAGCCTCTCGAAGAAGCAGCCGTATGCGATCGTGCTGCTCGACATGCACATGCCGGAGATGGACGGGCTCGAGCTCGCGCGGCGCATCCGCGCCATGGCGGACATGCGCGAGACGCCGCTCTTGATGCTCACGTCGTGGACGGCGCGCACGCAGCGCCAGGCGGCGATGGACACGGGCATCGATCGCGTGCTCACCAAGCCCGTGCGGCAGGTGCACCTGTTCCAGGCGGTGAGCCAGCTGCTCGCGCCGCGCGGTGTTCGTCCGCGCGAGCCCGAACGCGCGAACGCTGTGATGGACACGCGTGCGAGCGGTGAACGTGGACGGCGCGGACGGCTGCTCGTGGCCGAGGACAACGCGGTCAATCAGCGACTCGTGTCGGCGCTGCTCACGAAGCTCGACTACGAATGCGTGATCGTCGACAACGGCCTGCGCGTCGTCGAAGCGCGCTGGCGCGAGAGCTTCGACGCGATCCTGATGGACTGCGGCATGCCCGAGATGGACGGCTTCGACGCGACGCGCGAGATCCGCCTGCGCGAGGCCAACGGACGGCGCATGCCGATCATCGCGCTCACGGCCAACGCGATGGCGGGCGATCGCGAACTGTGCCTCGCCGCGGGCATGGACGACTACGTCACCAAGCCCATCCGCATCGACGAGCTGAAGACCGCGCTCGAGCGCTGGATCCCGGCCGCGAGCGCGGAACACGCGGGCTGATCGGCCTGCATTCCGTCCTACGCGCGATCCGCGTTGGATCGGACTCGCGCGCGGCGGCGCGCGCTTCTTTTCGCGGGGCAGGTGGCGTATTCTCGCGGCCTCACTCCACGCACGAAAGACACGACGAACCCAGCTTGACTCCTCCCTTCCAATCTCGCGGCAGCCAGCGCGGCGGCCGCTCCGGCCCACCGCATCGCTCTCATTCCCCACGCGGCCCCGCCTCACGAGGTCCGGGGGGCGCGGGCCGCTCGAAGAAACCGAACAGCGACGCCTCGATCGCACCTCTGCATCCGACGGACGTGCCGCCCGACATCGAGACGTTCCGGCACTGGGAGCTGGGCGAGCCGATCCAAGCCTGCATCGAGGGCATGGGGATCACGTCGCCGACGCCGATCCAGCGCCTCGCGATCCAACACGTGCTCGACGGCAAGGACGTGATCGCCAAGGCGGAAACGGGCACGGGCAAGACGCTCGCGTTCGGCGCGCCGATGCTCGCGCGCATCGATCCGGCGCGCGCGACGGTGCTCGGTCTGGTGCTGTGCCCGACGCGCGAGCTCGCCGAGCAGGTGCAGAAGGTGCTCGCGATCCTCGGCGCCGCGCGCGGCGTGAAGACCGCGCTGATCGTCGGCGGCGAGCCGATGGAGCCGCAGGTCAAGGCCTTGAAGGCCGGAGCGCAAGTCGTCGTCGGCACGCCCGGTCGCGTGCTCGACCTGTACAAGCAGCGCTTCCTCTCGTTCCCCTGGACCGAGTTCGCGGTGCTCGACGAAGCCGACGTCATGCTCGAGATCGGCTTCATCGACGACGTGAAGCAGATCCTCTCGTACACGCCCGACGAGCGGCAGACGCTGCTCTTCTCCGCGACGTTCCCGCCCGAGCTGCTCAAGCTCGCGCGCGAGTACACGCGCAATCCCGCCGAGGTCGCGACGGCCGCGGGCCTGAAGACCGTCGACACGATCACGCAGTCGTGGATGCAGGTCGAGCCCGACGACTACGCTCTCGCGCTCGTGCGCTTGATCGAGCAGAGCGCCGCGGAGGACGTGTTCCTCGTCTTCTGCCCGCGCCGCACCGACGTCGACCGCCTGATGCGCCGTCTCGAGCGCTTTCCCTTCGCGATCAAGGCGCTGCACGGCGGCTACGACCAGGAAGCGCGCTTCCGAGTCATGTCCGCGTTCCGCACGCGCGAGGTCAAGGCGCTGATCGCGACCGACGTCGCGTCGCGCGGCCTCGACGTGGCGCACGTGACGCACGTCGTCAATCTCGGCTCGCCTCAGGACATCACCGACTACACGCACCGCATCGGCCGCACGGGCCGCGCGGGGCGCAAGGGAGCGGCGATCACGATCGTTTCCTCGGGCAGGGACATGCTCAAGTGGAAGCGCGCGCTGCACGAAGCGACGTGGGACATCCCGCAAGTCGATCCGCCGGGCGCCACGCGCCGCGGCAGTGATCGCGAGCGCAACGCCGCGCGCCAGCCGCGGCCCGCGCCGGTCGTGGTCGCGCCTCCGGCAGCTCCGACCGAGCATTCGCGCTATGCGCCGCGGCGCGAGACCGCACCCGTTCGTCGCGACGAGCCGCGTCGCGACGAGCCGCGCGCCCGCGAAGCGCGCGAGAGCGACCGGAACGAGCGCGCTCCGCGCACGGATCGTCCGCGTCGTGACGCCGAGCGCGGCCGGCCGAGCGGCGGGGGCGGCGAACGACGCGACCCGGCCTGGCCCGAGGATCGCTCGACCGAACGCAGCGCCGCGCTCGATCCGCACGAATGGACGCCGGAGGCGAGCCACATGGGCGGATCGGCGCGCGGCGGCGAAGCGCAGCGCAAGCAGGTCGCACGACCGACCGAGGCGCGCGCGACGGAGCCGCGCGCCGAGAATGCGCGCGACTCCGGGATTGCGCGCGACGCGCGTCCGCCGCAATCGCGCGGTCCCGCGCGGGATGAAGAGCGGCGCGAAGGCCGTCGCGGAGACGCACCCGAAACCGCGCGCGAGCCGGACGAGCGCCGCCCGCGCGGTGAAGAACGATCGCGACGCGACGCGCGCGGCGCGCAGGATCGCGGAGCTCGACGCGAGCCGCGTGACGGCGAACGCGAACCGCGCCGCGAGCCCGAGGCGGCTGCGCGCGGTCCGATCGCGCGTCCGGCGCACTCCGCGGGCGACGAACGCGAGTCGCGGCGTGAGCCGCGCGCTCCCGCAGCCGAGCGTGGAGCGACGCAGGAACCGCGACGCGAAGCTCCGCCGCGCGACGATGCGGCTCGACGCACGCCGCGAGCCGCGCCGGCGCACGCGCGCGAACCGCGCGCTCCGATGCATGAGCGCGAGTCGCGCGCTCCGGTGCCCGAGCGCGAGACGCGCGAGCTTGCAGGCGGACGCGAAACGCGCGAGCTCGCAGGCGGACGCGAAACGCGCGAGCCTGCGGGCGGGCGCGAGCCCCGCGAACGTGCGGTGGCACCGGACCGCGCGCGCGAAGCGCGTGCGCCGCGTGAAGGCTCGCGTGGACCGCGCGCGGAAACCCGCGCGCCGATCGACGCGGAGCGCGCTCCGCGCAGGCCGACACGACGCGCGCCGCGCGCGAGCGTCGTCCGGCACCGCAAACGCGACGCGAGGATTCGGAACGCCCCGAGTCGGCGCGGCGCGAGCGCGCGCCCGCCGAGGAGGCGCGACCGGCTCCGCGGGCCCCGCAGGCCCCGCAGGCATCGGAGCGCCGCGAGCGTTCGTCCGATCCGCGCCGCGGCGCGCCGCGCGAAGGCGGACCTCGCTCGCGAGCGCCCGCGCCGACGCGACAGCAGGCTCCCACGCGGGAATCCGCCCCCGAACCGGCCGTCGAGAAGCCGCGCGATTCCGACGAGGGACCGCGCGAGCGCGGGGCGCGTGAACGAGCTCCGTCGCGGGGCAAGTCGTCGCCGCATGGGCCGCGCTCGGGCTTCGGCGAAGGGCTGTAGACTGGGCCGCGCGAGCTCCATCGCGCAACGCGACGACTCCAGCAGCGATCCACCATGGGCGGCACCAATCCCTATCTCGGCCAGGTCGAAACGCGGCTGCCGGCACAGAAGTACAAGCTCACGATCCTGCCCGCGGGCCGCGTGATCGAAGTCGATCCGGCGCGCCTCCCCTACTCGCGCGACGGACGCAAGGGCTCGATCCTCGAGATCGCGCTCGGCAACGACGTCGAGATCGATCACGCCTGCGGCGGCGTCGCGGCGTGCTCGACCTGCCACGTGATCGTGCGCCAGGGTTTCGAGACGATGCAGGAAGCGAGCGACGACGAGCTCGACCAGCTCGACAACGCGCGCGGGCTGACTCCGCAGTCGCGCCTCGCGTGCCAGGCGGTCGCCGACGGAACGCGCGACGTCGTGGTCGAGATCCCGAGCTGGAACCGCAACCTCGTCGGCGAAACGCCGCACTGACGCGCGGGCATCCCCGCGGACATCAACGACCGCGCACGGCGAACTCGAGCGCCGTCGTCTCGTCGGCGCGGATCTCGAAGTCGAGAGGTGCGGCGCTCCACGCGTCGCTCTCGAGCGTGAGCCGGTAGCGCCCGGGCGCGAGGCAGTCCTCGAACGCGCTCTCGAGCAAGAGCGAGAGCTCCTCTCGCGAGGGACGGAACATCGAACGGTTCTCGGATTCCTCGCGCGACACGAAGACGCCCTCGATCGAGCGCCCGGCGTGATCGCGCAGCGTCCAGCGTGCGCTGGCGCGCGCTCCGACGGCGCCGCGCGGACGCACGCGCAACCGGCCGCCGTGCTCGAGCGCGACGCCGAGCTCGAGCGTCTCGCCGTCTCGAAGCGCGATGTCGAAGGACTCCGCGCGCACGAAGCTGCCGAAGAAGGAGCGCGGCCCGGCCTCGTCCGACGGGCGAACGACGGCGCGCCCGCGGCCCGCGGGGATCGCGGTGAAGCGATAGCGGCCGTCTTCGAGTCGAGCGTCGAACGTACGCGTGATCTCCGGCGCTTGCGCGTCGTCGTGCGCGCGCGTGACGAGCTGGATCGCGATGCGCGACGGCGCGCGCGCCAGGGTCGCGGGGACGAGCACGATGCCGGCCCCGGCGGGTGCGGGCGGCAGCCGGAGTGCGACCTCGGCCTCGCGCTCGCGCCCGGCGGCGGCGATGCGCACCTGCTCGCCGTCCGTGCCCTCCTGCGACGTGCTCACGATGCAATCCGTGCGCAGGCCGCCGAGCACCGTGGCCACGCCGCGCTCGTCGGCGAGGACCGAATTCACTCGCATTTCCTGCTCGGATTCCTCGATCCAGGTGGTCGACGCTCCCGGAACGGCCTGTCCATCGCGTTCGACGCGCGCGCGGATCACGCCGAGCTCCGCGCCGACGACGATGCCCTCGACGGGCGCGTCGACGCGCAGCGCTTGCGCGCTCGGCAGCAGGAGCTGGACGCCCAGGTTCTCGAACGAGAGCTCCCACGTTCCCGCTTCGATGCCCGTCATGCGGAACGAGCCGTCGGCGGCGATCGGCGCGCGCTGCGTCGAAAGGGCCGCGCCACCGCGGATCTCGCGCAGCGCGTGCACGTCGTCGTAGCTCGCGCACGCACGCGGCAGGCTCGGACCACGGCGCTCGCGCAGGAAACCGGCGACCGCCGAGCCTTCGCGCAGCACGCTCGGCGGCAGGTCGACGCGTCCTTCGATCCGCACGTCGTCGCGCTCCAGCACGAGCGGCGGCAGCACGAGCTCGCGACCGGGCTCGATCGCGATCTCGACCGCGGCCGCGCGCCAGCCATCGGCCGTCGCCTGCACGACGTAGTGGTCGGCGCGCGGCGCGCGCAGGCGAAAACGGCCGAGCTCGTCGACGCCGGTCTCGAGCAGGGCCGTGACGAAGAACTCGGTGTGCTCGGCGCGCTCGAGCAAGGCGACCTGCACGCCGCCGAGAGCCGCCTGGGGTTCGCAGCGCACGCTGCCGCGGACGATCGCGGCGCGCGACACCGACAGATCGCGACGCAGCTCGATGCGCTCGCCGGCCGCGAAGTCGCGGCGCAGGTCCTCGGTGTGCGTGACGGCCTCGCGACAGGGCAGGTAGTCCGGATGATCGAAGTGGAGCTGGATGACGTCGGCCGGCAGCGCCGCCGTGGACACGAGCAAGTCGTTGGCCGGCGGCGGCGCGGCGAAGTACGAGCTGACGTCGAGCTCGAAGCGGGCGTCCTGCGCGAGAAGGATCGAGCGCGTTCCCAGACGGGAGCTCGAGACGCTGAGCCTCGCTTGCGCGGCATCGGCGGGATCGAGGCCCATGACACGGCCGACGAGCCACCAGCCTGCGCGCGCAGACGGCTGCGGCGCCGACGCGACGAGCGCGGCACGCTCGACGGCGCCGCTCGTGTCGAGCGCGCTCGTCGCGCGGGCGCTCGAGCCCTGACCGTGCTCGGCTGAGAGCCCCGCCTCGCTCCGCGCCGACGGCGCGAGCTCCAGCGCGCCGCGCTGCGCATCGTGCGGCCATGCGTACCACGCCGCGAGCGCGGCGAGCGCCGCGATCAGAGTCCAAGCGAACTTCATCGACACGAGGACACCTCCCGTTGCGACCGCGGCACCAGCCGCGCCTTTCGCGAGCGGCGCGAGTTCGCGCCCGCGCGCCATCACGCTCGACCTCACCGCCGCGTCACCGCGCCCGCCCGCGAGAAGCAGCGCGCCACCGCCCGCAAGTCCCGCGGGCAGCGCGCGCCGAAGGAGCTCCAGTCCGCGCAGGAGCTGCATGCGCACCGTTCCCGGCTCGCGCTTCAGCGCGTGCGCGACGTCGATCGGTCGTTCGTCGGCGAGCACGCAACGCGCGACGACCTCGCGACACGCATCCGGCAGCGTCGCGAGCGCCGTCTCGATCGCTGTGCGCAACTCGCTCGAGAGCGCGCGCTCGTGCGGCGGTTCCACCTTGCGCTCGGCCAGCCGTTCGACGTCGATCGAGCGGCGTGCGCCGCGCGAGCGCTTGCGCGCCTGGTTGACGAGGATCCCGACCAGCCACGGCACGAGCGCGCGCTTTCCATCCCACGCGCGCGGCTTCTCGAGCAGCGCGAGGAACGTGGCCTGGACGAGGTCCTCGGCCTGCGCCACGTCCGGCGCCAGTCGCGCGGCGAGCTCGTAGAGCTCGGGAGACGCGCCGTCGATGACCTCCGACAGTGCTTCGAGATCGCCGTGCGACCTCCAGCGCTCGAATCGTTGCTCCAATCGGCCGGGTTCCACGCTCCCTTCTTACCGCGGGGCTCGCGAGCGTCACGGCGATTTCGCAACTCGCCGCGGCGACCAGCCGAGAGCACGTTTCGGGCTCGGAAACGGCCCCCGCGCGGCCGCCGCACGGCCTTGGCGCGCACCGCGGGCATCGCCACCGGACGCGGGCACGACAACGCGGCCACGGCGCTGGACGAACTCGCGCGATCGGGTACAACCCTCCTCCTTCGCGCCTCGACGACGTCCCTGAAGCCACGGTGCTCCTCATGCTCAAGATCGGACAGAAAGCTCCCGCGTTCTCCCTGGCGTCGACCTCGGGCAAGACCGTGTCGCTCGCCGACTTCGCCGGCCACAAGGTCGTGCTCTACTTCTACCCGCGCGACGCGACACCCGGCTGCACGCGCGAAGCCTGCGACTTCCGCGATCGTCACGCCGCATTGAAGAAGAGCGGCACCGTGGTGCTCGGCGTCTCCTCGGACTCGATCGCGTCGCACGACAAGTTCCGCGAGGCGCAAGCGCTGCCGTTCGAGCTCCTGAGCGACCCGAGCAATCGCACCGCGCTGGCGTACGGCGCGTTCGGCGAGAAGATGCTCTACGGCCGCAAGATCAAGGGCACGATCCGCTCGACCTTCGTCATCGACGAGACGGGCAAGCTGATCGCCGCCTGGTCCCCCGTGCGCGTCGACGGTCACGCGCAAGCCGTGCTCGACGCCCTCGAGCATCCCCCGACCGAAACCGCGAGCGCGAAGCCGTCGAGGAAGCTCACGCCGAAGAAGGCCGCCGCCAAGAAGTCCCCTTCGATGAAGACCCCCTCGATGAAAGCGACGGTGAAGAAAGTCGCGCAGAAGAAGCCGAGCGCGAACTCCGCCGTCGCGAAGCGCAGCGGGAAGAAGAAGCTCTCGGCCCGCTGAGGTTCCGCGCGTCACCGTCGCACCGAAGTTTCCGCACGCGACGTCGCTCAATCGAACTTGAAGAGCAGCTCCTTCGTCTCTCCGGCGGCGACGTCGACTTCCTGTTTCTGAATGCGATTCGGCTCCGCGCCGATTGGGATGTTCATCTCGACGCGGACACGTCCTGGAGGAACCAAGTGTCGGGCGCGCGAACCGCGCGCGAGGCCGTCGCCGGACACGACAACGCCCTCGCTCGTGATGACGAAGTGGCCGTAGTCCGCCGGACCTTGGTACTCGACGCGCACCCAGCCCCCCGGGCTGACCCCGATGCGCACAGCGTCGTGGGTACTCCCCGCGCGAACCTCGACGTCGCGCATGCAGGCGATCTTGCCGTCGTCCGTCGACGCCGTGATGTTGTAGCTGCCGCTCGCCAAGCCGCCGTGTGAGAACGTCCCATCCGGCAGACTTCCCTGTTTCGACCACATCCAAGTGTCGCCGCCGACCGGAGCATAGAGCAGCATGGCCTGCGTCGATTCGCCGGTTGCCTGATCGAAGAC
>JBGATX010000027.1:0-44295 GCA_044228975.1 Planctomycetota bacterium
CCCCGAACCACGAGTCTTGGGGCGGAGTGATAGGTGCGGGGCGCTGCGGCGCGGGAGGGCGATGGGCGCGCGAGGCGGAGCGGAGGGGTGCGGCGACTGTGTGCCAAGGTGGAGCGCGATCGATGGACGCGTGCCGAGCTCGTGTAGCGCTTTCGGGCTCACGAGCCGTGGTGAAGCGCGAGCTGCTGCTCGATTGGCGTCGTCGGCGCGCCGGGTTGACGCGCGGCGATGGCCGTTTCGATTCACGCTCCGTCCGGTGCTCGAATCTCGCGCCTGGCGCTCTCGCGCCGCGCGTTTCGCTCGGGCCGGCGCCGTGCTCGTGCGCCTGCCCCTGCGCGGCCTCTGCTAGTCGACGCCTTCGCAGCCCCAGCCGTCGGAGGAGCCGCCGAACTGCTCGGCGAGCGCGTTCAGGCGCTGCTCCGTGGCGGTGATCTGGGCGTGCTGCGGCACCATGGTGTCGGTCACCATGACTTGCCACGGCGTCGGGCCGGCGTAGGGCGAGACCACGCCCTTCGAGCCGCGGGTGGTCACTTCCGCGGCGAAGGCTCGCGCCTTGTCCTCGGCCGCGAACATGAAGCAGAACTCGACCGGGCGGGAGCGCGAGAGATCGTCGCCGGCGGCCTGCATGCGGCGCAGCAGGTTGCCGTTGACGTCGTTGGGGAACGTGAAGTGGGTGCGAATGGTAGGAGCTGCTCGGTGGTTTCGTCCCTCGTTTCGCGGCGAGGAGTGCCGCGAGTTCGGACGTCAGCCGAGTCCTTCGAAAACCGGATCGTAGCGAAGCGGGGGTCCGGGGACACGGATTCCGACCGAGAAACGCGGCCGGCGCCACAAGCGGGCTCCATTGGGGGCGCTGGAGCTCGGTTGCGAACCGTGACGTGAGCGGAAATCCACGGGAGCGCGATTTCGGACCTGCGCGGGTCCCGACCGCGGGCCGGCGCCCTCGACGGTGCTCGAGGGACCGCAATCGAGCCAGCGCAGCGCCGGTAGGCGCGCTCCGGCGTCTCACGAGGATCACGGATCGAACCGCGGCGACGAAGTCCCCGTCTCGCCGGATTCCAGGTCGACAGGTACAAACTCCGCGCGCTCCCTTGCGCGTCGCGACCTGAATCCGCACGGCGATCAGGCGCGGCGCGAGCTCGCGCGCTCGCCGGTCGCTGCGTGCGACCGAGCCGGATTCTCGCTCGTCCCCCCTCATCGCCGTGCTCGTGGACTCCACCATGCATCGCAACCGAATCACCGCTCGCCTGCTCGTCGCCTTGCTCTGCGCGAGCGGACCCGCCGCCCTCCGCGCTCACGCCGAGGAACTCACTGTGACGACCGGCGTCACGCTCACGCTGACCCCGTGGACGCAGACCGTCTCGGTGCCGCGCTTCAATCCGGCGCTGGGAACGCTGGTCGACATGCACGTCGACTTGCGCAACGCGATGCGCGGCCGCGTCGGGTACGAGAACCTGGGCGCGACCCCCGCGTCGAGCATCGTCACCTTCCAGGGCACGTTGACCCTCGCCGGCCCGGGTTCGCTCTCGATGACGACCGTCGCGAGCACGCCCGTCGCGATCCAGACGCAGGCCTTCGACGGCGTCAACGATCAGGGCGGAAGCTCCGGCGGCCTCGTGACGAACCTGCTCGTGCAGAACTCGACGACCGGGGCACCCAACCCCAACTTCATCGGCAACTACGTCGGAGCGGGCAGCGTCGCCTTGCAACTCGCGGCGACGAACACGTCGGGCCTCGCGAGCGGGAGCGCGCTCTCGCTGTTCACGCGCGTGACGCTCGACGCGCAGGTGGCCGTCACCTACGTCTATCTGCCGATCGCCGATTGCGACCACGACGGCATCCCCAACTCGAGCGAGACCGACTCCGACGCCGACGGCCTGCCGGACGACTGCGATCGCAACCCGGCCGTCGACGATCATCACCGTCACGAACCACAAGAGCACGCTGCCGAACGTGCGCGTGCGCTTCGTCTACATCGATTCCACGAACTGCCTGGAGTTCGACCGCACCGAGGTGCTGCTGCCCGAAGACACGTTCAGCGCCGTGACCTCGGTCCACAACACGGCCTTCCCGCGCGGCTACGTGTACGCGTATGCCGTCGACATCAGCGGCCAACCCATCGCGCACGACTTCCTGACCGGCGCCACGCTGCGCCTGGATGGCATCTCGACCTACGCCTACAGCCTGAACGCGATCCCGTTCAAGGCCGGCCCGGGTCTGACGCTCACCGATGTCGACGGCGACGGACTGCGCGACCTGAACGGCATCGAGTACGAGAAGGCGCCGGACGAACTCCTCTTCACGCGTTTCCTCGGCACGACCGCGACGCGCGACGCCGATCTCGTGCTGCTCAACCTGACCGGCGGCGGGCCGTTCCAGTGCATCGTCAACCTGGTCCTGTGGAACGACAACGCGGAGGCGTTCTCGGCGCAGACCGCGTTCCACTGCTGGGCGAAGCAGTCGCTCTCGAGCATCAGCGGCGCCTTCTCGAACAATTTCCTGCACATCGCCAGCAACAACGATCCCAACGAGATCCTCGGCGCGCCGGCCGAGGAGAGCGGCTGGTTCAAGCTCGACGGGGCCGTGTCGTCCTCGTCCAACATCCTGATCCCCGATCCGGCGATCCTGGCCGTGCTCATCGAGCGCACGAACCCCTCGGATTTCGCGACCGAGATGCCGTTCTACCTCGGCGAGCAGGCCAACGGCGATCTGGTGATCACCTCGCCCGACGGCGACACGAGCGGAAACTGAGAGCCGTCCCAGCTCCTTTCGAGCTTGCGCGCGCCCGCGCCGAGACGGCGTGAGCGCGAACCCGCGGCGCGTGGCCCCTGCCGGGAGCGTGCCGCGGTCTGTTTCGCTCGCGTCGCACTGGGCAAGGCGCGGCGCGCACGCTACACAAGCGCCTCGCTCCGCGCCGGGCCCTCCGCGCCGCGCGACACCGAGATCCACTGCGATGCGCATCCTCGTCACCGGCGGCGCCGGCTTCATCGGCTCGCACCTCTGCGAGCGTCTGCTCGCGCGCGGCGACGAGGTCGTCGTGCTCGACAACTTCAACGACTTCTACTCGCCGGCGCTGAAGCGCGCGAACGCGGCCGAGCTCTCTCGCGCGCGCATCGTGACCGGCGACATCCGCGATCGCGAGCTCGTGCGCGAGCTCTTCGGGCCCGCGGGGGGCGCCCGCTTCGATGCCGTGATCCACATCGCGGCGATGGCCGGCGTGCGCCCGTCGATCCAGGATCCGCTGCTCTACGAGGACGTGAACGTGCGCGGCACGCTCGTGCTGCTCGAGGAGCTGAAGTCGCGCCCGAGGACGCGCTTCGTCTTCGCCTCGTCGTCCAGCGTCTACGGCGCGAACGACAAGGTGCCGTTCAGCGAGAAGGACGACGTCACGCGGCCGATGTCGCCCTACGCGGCGACGAAGCGCGCGGGCGAGCTCCTGTGCTGGAACTACCACCATCTCTACGGCCTGCCGGTGACCTGCCTGCGCTTCTTCACCGTCTACGGCCCGCGCCAGCGCCCCGAGATGGCGATCGCGAAGTTCGTGCGCGCGTGCCTGGACGGGAAGCCGATCCCGTTCTTCGGCGACGGAACGATGCGGCGCGACTACACGTACATCGACGACATCGTCGACGGCGTCGTGCGCGCGCTCGATCGCTGCGATGGATACGAGATCTACAACCTCGGCGAATCGGCGACGACGTCGCTCTCGGAGCTCGTGAAGCTCGTCGGCGAGGCGTGCGGCCGCGAGCCGATCCTCGATCGACAGCCGATGCAGCCCGGTGATGTGCTCGTGACGTTCGCGGACGTGAGCAAGGCGCGTGAGAAGCTCGGCTACGCGCCGTCGACGAGCGTGAAGGACGGCTTGAAGCGCTATGTCGAGTGGGTGCGTGCGAGCGTTCCTGCCGCCATGCGGCGCTGAATCGTTTCGTATGGAGCACGGGCGCGGGGCGATCGGTGACGGACCATTTTCGTGAGCTCACGAAAATGGTCGTGCTCGGCGCTGGCGCCGGGCGAGAGATCGAGAAAGTGAGTTGAGGCTTCGTGCCGGTGTGCAGCTCACGCCCGATTCTGAGCGCGGAGCGGGCCGCCGGACGCGTCCCGGGACATGCTCGATCTCGATGCGTCCATGCCTGCGCCAGCCGATCATGAGCAACCACGTTCGCGCGCGCACGACGGGCGTCGTGAGCGCCGTTAGCGTCATGACGATGGTGTTGCGCCCCTCGCACCACCCGTCGAAGCTCGCACCCGACGAGTACGGATCGATGCCGGCGACGCTCACGCCGTGCTTGCGCGCGTTGCAGAGCACGTAGGCGAGCGCGTAGCGCACCTCGCGCGGGGTGCGCAGGATGCGCGCGTGGTAGCGATCGGCGAGTGCGCGACCTGCGCGGCCCCACGAGCGGTTCAAGCCGCGCACGATGCGCACCGCGAGCCCTTGCATGCCGCGCGAGAGAGCGCGCTCGTCGCAGGCTTCGACGAGCGCGTGGATGTGGTTCGACTGGATGGAGAAGTGCACGAGCCTCATTGCGTGCAGGTCCGCGCCAGCTCGGAAGGCTCGATGCAGAACCGAGCGTGTCTCGACGCGGCGCAAGCTCGGCAAGCCTCGTTGCAGCTTCAGCGTCACGAGCACCGGATGCCGCGCCGCGAGCACTTCGCGTGCGGCGTGCGACACGAGGGGCCTGTCGCCCCTCGGCTTCCGCCCGGCACCGCGCCGCGCGCCACCGCGACGAGAGAACGTGAGCTGGCGGACGCCCGGCTCACTCGGAGTTCGTGCGCTCTCTCGTCGTCGCTTCGTGCGTGTGTCGCGCATCGTCGCTCCATTCACGAAGACGCTCGACTCTCGCGCCGGTGGCGGTCTTTCTCGCGAAAACTCGTGTGCTCGCGAGGTCGATCGATTCGGCAACAATCGCAATCGGGGAAACTCGGCTCTCGAACCGACGTCGCGCCAGCACGAGCGCGCAGCTCAGAGCGAGAGGCTTCTCAGTCGGCGGTCAGCAGCGCGCGGCGAAGGCACCCGAGCTGGCGAACGCTCGCGGTGCGCGCGCGCACTTCGCATCAGCACTGTGTTCGCGCTTGGGCTCGCGATCCGCGACCGAGGCGTTCCGTCCGCGGCAGCATGAGCGGTTCGACGTCTCGTGCACACAGACAACTCGCGCTCGCGATTCGACCGCGAAGCGAAGAGCTGGCGGTTGGACGCGGCCCAGCGGCGCGGACTTCGACATCCTGGCTCCGCACGCTGGCGTGCCGAGGCCCCGAACTGAATCGGCACTCTTCTTCAGCGGCTCGCGATGAGCATGTTGCCGGCAGGAGACGCGTCTCAGCGTACCGGCAGGTCGCCGCGCGTTTTCATCGTCCCGGGCCGCAGCCCGGCGCGCGCGCACGGCTAGCATGAACGAGTGACGCGAACGCTCATCATGTCACCCGTCCGAATCGCACCGGTCATCGCGCTCACCGGGGCGACACTTCTGTGGAGCGCCTGCTCGCGAGCCGTGCCGCGGTTCGCGCCGGCGGCAGCGCAGCCCGAGATCGCAGGCCCACAATCCTTCGCCGAGCACGTCTCGCGGCAGCGCACGCTCATGCAGCAGCTCGTCCGCCTGCGCCAGCACGATCCGCAGTCGCCTCAGCAGGTGCTCGGAGTCCTCGATTGCGCCTTCGGCCAGCGCGTCGCCGTCGATCGGCACATTCGAGTGCGCACGCAGGACGGCGCTCCCGCGCGCGGGGCGTTCGTCACGCTGACGACGCCGCCCAGCACGCTGACCGAGGACACGCTGCTCGCGGACGACGACGGGATCGCGCGGGCGAGGGTTCACGAAGGCCAGACGATCCGTGTCGAGCTCGATGGATATCTGCCGATCGCCGACGTGCGTCCGGTGGGGGACACGAACCTCGTCGACGTGACCCTCGTTCCGGCGCTCGAGGTCCTTCACGGGCGCGTCGTCGATCCGTCGCAGCGCCCCGTCGTCGGCGCGTTCGTCCAGCTCGAGTTCGGCCACACACGCATGCAGGCTTGGACGGACTCTTGGGGTCAGTTCCGCGTGATGTCGGCCGAGCACGCCGAACTTCCGCGCGATGTCTCTCTCCATGTGCGCGCCGACGGCTTTCAGTTCCTCGGTGAAGGACTCGCGTTCTCCATCGAACGCACTGCGGCGGCGAACTCGGTCGAGGTCGTCCCGCACGCGCTGCGCGAGCTGAGCTTCGACGTCGTCGATCTCCAGGGCCATCCGATTCTCGACTGCGAAGCGCGCGTGGCGTGGGACGCGCAGCATCCCAAGCGCTTCGAGTTCCCCTTCGGCGAACCGAAACGCGAGCGTCTCGCGGACCGCGGCGATGCACGCGCGCATCCGACGATCGGCGTGTCGTTCTCGGGCGTCCCTCCGTGCGTTCCGCTCTGGCTCGAGATCTCACGCGACGGCCGCGTGCTCGCCAACCAGGCGATCGAGCCGCTCTCCGCGTCGTACGAGCCGCCGCCGGGCGCCCCGCTCTTCGTCGTCGTCGCCTCACCACCCGAGCGCGTGCGCGCGACGATCTTCCGCCTCGTCGATCGCGATCGCCACGCGTGGGAGCACGCCGTGTCGGCCGCGCTCGTGCGCGAGCACGGCGGCGTGGAGGAGCGCAGCGCGCTCACCATCGACTGCGCCTGGCGCCTGCGCGTCGACGAGCAGCCCGAGGACTTCACGATCGAGGTCTTCTCACCCGGCGCGCCGCTGTTCCGCCAGCATTTCCCCGCGCACTTCGATTCGGCGGAGATCATCGAGCTCGTCGTCGCGGAGCGCTGACGTCGAACGCCCGCGCTCGCTCAGCCCGCGCGGCGAACGAGCCAGCGCAGTGCCAGACCGAGCGCCACCGCGATCGACACGTCACGCACCGCCGCGCCGGTCGTCGAGGCCAGCGCCAGGAGGCAGCTCGCGAGCGCGATCACCGCCCACAGCGGCGCGAACGGAATGCGCACCGGCGCCGGACCGTCGCGGCGGCGCAGCGGGATCAACGCCGCGCACGTCGAGGCGTACATGAGCATGCGCGCGATCACGGAGAACGTCGCGAGGTACGTGAACGTGCCCGACACCGTCAGCGCCCACACGAGCACCGCCGTGACGACGATCGCGAAGGCCGGCGTGCGGTGCACCGGCTCGATGCGCGCGAGCGCGCGCGGCAGATCTCCCTGCTCGGCGAGCGCGAACAGCGCGCGCGGCGAGACGAGCAGCGAGACGCTCAAGCCGCCCGCGCACGAGAACACGGCCGTCAGCGACATCGCGATCGCTCCCGCGGGACCGAGCAGCGCCGCCGCGGCGTCCGCGAGCGGTCGCTTCGAGCTCGCGAGGTCCGGGACCGTCGCGAAGCACGCGAGCATGAGCAGTGCGTAGAGCACGCCGACGATCGCCAGGCCGCCGAGGATGCCGACCGGCAGGTCGCGCCGCGGCTCGCGCACTTCTCCAGCGACGACGGCCGCCTGCTCGAAGCCCATGCAGGCGAAGAATGCGAGGAGCAAGGCGTCGGAGAGGCTCGCGAGTTCGCGCGACTCACCCTCCGGCAGCGCGTTCCAGCCGGCGAGCCACACGCCCGCGAGCGCGAGGCCGACGAGCGGCACTCCCTTGGCGAGCATCAGCACATGGCTCGCGCGCGCTCCCTGCACGACGCCGCGCAGGTTCAGCGCTGCGAGCGCCGCGACGAACGCGCTGAGCAGCGCCGCGCGCGCCCACGGATCGCCGAGCGGTGCCCACACGCCGCGCGCGTAGTCGAGCATGATCGTCGCGATCGCGCCGAAGGCGGCGAGGCGCGAGAGGAACATCAACCAGCCGACGACGAAGCCCGCGCGCGGGCCGAACGCGGACGCGGCGTAACGCATCGGCCCGCCGGTGACGTCGAAGCGGCTCGCGACCTCGACCGTGCACAACGCCATGAGCGCGATGAGCACGAACGCGGCGAGCAGCACGACGAGCGTGCTCCCGCCCGCCGCCGCCGCGACGGTCGCCGGCAGCGCGAAGATCCCCGCGCCGATGACGTTGTTCAGCGTGAGCGCGAGCACGTCGACGCGCGAGAGCCCGCGATGGAGCTGGGCCGAGCTTGCGGGGGGGATGCTCGTCATGACGGAACGCTGCCGACGCCGGTCGCTCTGCGGCGTGCGAGGCGGCCGACATCCTGCGCGACGCGCGCGGCGAAACGAAACAAGCTTCGTCGCGCGTCGAGCGCGTCCCGTACTTACGGCACCCAGCTCAGCGCGACACCGTTGCTCCAGTTCGCCGTCGCCGGCGGACACCAGACGGCGAGCGGATCGCGGAAGAACGCCTGGTAATAGCGCGTGGCTCCGTCGGCGGGGACGTGACCGCGCACGGAGATCGGGAGCTCGCCCGCGGCGGGATACGTCGCCATGCCGGAGCTCGCGAGCTTCGCACTCAGCCGCACGATCGTCCCGCCGACGCAGCGCACTCCGTCGAAGACGAGCGTTCCGAGGCCGGCGTTGTCGCGCTCGCTGCCCTGCAGGAAGAGCGCGAGCTGGTTCGTCGCGCCACTGAGTGTGAGCGTGACCGCATCGGCGGAGAGCCGCGCGACACCGCTCGACGAGAGCAATGCGCCCGAGACGTTCAACGAGTTGCGGCAACCGCGGCCGAGCCCGCCATTCGTGCACGGACACGCCGTGCCGGTGCCGTCGCCGGCACAGAACGTCGAGCCGACGGGGAAACACGCGATCCACTCGGCGAACCCGTTCGAGACGATGCCACCGGCGCGCGCGAAGTCGCCGCCGGCGAACAGCGCGGGCGCGCCCGTCGCGGCGTCGAGGAAGCTCGCCAGCGCGCGCACGTTCTCGCCCACGCCGAAGGCATTGGGCTCGATGCCGCCGCCGATCTCGGTCCACACCGTTCCGTTCCACTTTGCCGCGCGCCGCATGGGCACGCTCGAGCCGGCGGTCACGGTGAAGTTGCCGCACGCGTAGAGCGCGGGCCCGTTTCCGTCGTCGTGCGACAGGAGAGCATCGACGTGATGCCCGTTCGAGTAGCCCAGGCCGCTGCCGACCGCCGACCAGGCTCCTCCGCGCCAGCGCGCGACGTTCCAGATCGCATTCGACCCGAACACGAAGTCGAATTGTCCGCCGGCGTAGAGCGCTTCACCGTGTCCGTCGTCGTGCGTGGCGAGGACGTAGATCGGCCCGTCGAAACCGTTGCCGACGAGTGTCCAGCTCGTTCCGTTCCAGCGGTGCACGCGAGACGGATGCCTTTCCGCGGCGTAGAGAGCTGGACCGCTGCCGTCGTCGTGCACGCCGAGCGCAGGCGCTCCACTGGCGAATCCAGCGCCCAGCGGCGTCCAGCTCGCGCCGTCGAAGGCCGCCACGCCGCTCGCGGGAACACCGCCGATGGAGACGAAATCTCCGCCGGCGCACAGCCGCGGTCCGGCGCCGAGGTCCGCGACAGCGAGTGCGTCGATGGTCACGGACGCGGGACCCGAGACGATCGACCACGCGCTCCCGTTCCAACGCTGGAGCGATCCGTGGCCGCCGGCGTACAGAGCGAATCCGCTGCCGTCGTCGAAGACCGCGAGCGCGCGAACGTCGACGGGGGTGAAGCTCGACGCGCCGACAGCGGACCAGCTCGACGTCGCGGCGCTCCAGCGCGCGACGCCCGGCGCCGCGACGGTGCCCGCGGCCTGGAAGCTGCCGCCCGCGTAGAGCGCGGGACCGCTGCCGTCGTCGTGCACGGTGAACGCGCGGATCTCCGCGCCGACTCCGTCTTGCGTTCCTAGCGAGGCCCACGCGTTGCCGTTCCAGCGCGCGAGGTTGAACGCGCCGGCGTCTCCCGCGCTGTCGAAGCTGCCGCCGGCGATGAGCTGCGCTCCCGCGCCGAGATCGAGACTCGTGAGCTGGGTCACGCGCGACCTGCCATCGTCGGGGTGCATTCCTCCACCGATCGGCGACCAGATCGCGCCGTTCCATGCCTGCACGCTCGTCGACGAAGTGAAGGACGTGGCGCTGTAGTCCGTGATGCCCGCGCACAGCACCGCTCCCGCGCCGAAGTCGTGCGCGCGCAGGTCGACCGCGAAGGTGTGCGGCGCGATCAAGCCCGTCCAAGTCGAGCCCGAGAGGCGCGCGACGGCGGTGTTCGTCGACGGTGGCCCGATCGCGAGGTAGCCGCACGCGTACAACGCCGGACCCGTTCCGTCGTCGAACACTTCGACGTCGGCCACCTGGCCGGGAAGCGTCGGCAGCGCCGGGAGCCACGCGACGCCGTTCCAGCGCTGGAAGACGCCGTTCGTGGCGCGCGCGACGAAGTGGAGCGCGGGCCCCGCGCCCGCGTTGAAGACGAAGGGAACTCCGTTGTCCGAGCCGGGGCCGACGCCGAAACCCTGCCACGTCGTGCCGTTCCAGCGCGCGAGCTGTGGCGCGCTCACGCCGTTCACGACTTGGAATGCGCCGCCGAGGTACAGCGCGGGTCCGCTGCCGTCGTCGAGAGTGCCGTAGAGGATTGCGTACCCGTTGGCCGTGACCCCGACCGGGCTCGTGATGTCCACCCAGCCTGCGCCGGTCCAGCGCGCGACGCGCACGGAGTTCCGCGTTTGAAGCGTCGCGTACACCGCCGCACCCGCGCCGTCGTCGAAGGTGCTGAACGACGTCGCGACCTCATTCACTGCCGTCGGCAGCGCGGTCCAGCTCGCGCCGTCCCAACGCGCCGAGCGCCCCGTCGCGACGCCGTCGACCGTCGAGAACGAGCCGCCGACGAACAACGACGGACCGCTCGCGTCGCGGAAGCCGTGCAGCGGTCCGACGAAACCGTCGCTCCCGGGCACGCCGAAACCGGCTTGCCAGTGATCGCATTGGGCGAACGCGGGCGGGAGCGCGGCGAGCAGCGAGTGGACGGCTGTCGCGCGCAACGCGAGCCGAAGGAGCGAGCTCATGGAGGAGATCCTCATCGCGGGGGGGGGGGCGCGGAGTCCACGCGACTGTAGCAGCGAGTTGCGGCAACGTGGCCTCGAATGCGTGGCGTGAGACGTGAGCGCCGCGGTGTCGAGCGAACGTGCATCGAGACGCGTGCGGATTCGATCGCTCGGGTCGGGCGACGAGGTCGTGCAGCGAAGCACACGCGGGCGTCGCTCGTTCCAGTCCGCACGCGCAACGAACGACGGCGCTGCGTTCGGGAAGCTCAACCGCGTCGCGCGGATCGATGGGAGCGCCGCACGGTACACGGCGTCTTCCTCACCGTTTCGTCGGAGCTGCAGCTAGCGCAATTCCTCGGGCAATCGGTGAGGAGGATGGCGTGTACCGTACCCGGCATCACGCGTCGGATGGTCCGGGCACGTGATCGATTGGAATGCACCCGTGTCGGCGCCAGCCGATCGTGAGCAGCCACGTTTGCGCGCGCACGACGGGCGGCGTGCTCGCAGTCAGAGTCATGACGACGGTGTGGAGCTCACCTCGCCAGCCGTCGAACGCCGCGCCCGACGAGTACGGATCGATGCCGGCCACGCTCACGCCGTGCTTGCGCGCGTTGCAGAGCACGTAGGCGAGCGCGTAACGGGCCTCGCGTGGCGTGCGGAGGATGCGCGCGTGATAGCGATCGGCGAGCGCGCGACCGGTGCGGTTCCATGCACGGTTCAAGCCGCGCACGACGCGCACGGCGAGTCCTTGCATGCCGCGCGCGAGCGCGCGCTCGTCGCGCGCTTCGACCACGGCATGGATGTGATTCGATTGGATCGAGAAGTGAACGATGCGCAGGCCGTGTCCGTCGTTGCCCGCTCGAAACGCTCGATGCAGAAGCGTTCGCGTCTCGACGCGGCGCAAGCTCGGCAAGCCCTGTTGCAGCTTCAGCGTCACGAGCACCGGGTGCCTCGCTGCCAGTACCTCGCGCGCGGCGTGCGACACGAGCGGCTTCTCGCCCTTCGGTTTGCGTCCTGCACCGCGCCGAGCGCCGCCGCGACGGGAGAACGTGAGCTGGCGAACAATGGGCTCGCGCCGTGCTCGCGCGCTCGTGCGTCGTTGTTTCGTGCGTGTGTCGCGCATGGTCGCTCCATTCACGAAGACGCTCGACTCTCGCGCCGGTGGCGATCTTTCTCGCGAAAACTCGTGTGCCTTCGAGATCGATCGATTCGGCAGTGTTCGTGATCGGGGAAACTCGGTTCTCGAATCGACGTCGCGCGAAAACGAGAGCGCCGCTCGTGGCGCGAGACTTCTCACGCGGCGTTCAGCGCCGCGCGGCGCACGCGCCCGAGCTGGCGAAGGCTCGCGTGGTGCGCGCGCGCTGCGCATCCGCAGCGTGTGGCGCATGTTCTTCCGCGGTGCCTCGCAGTCAACGGCGAGAGCACTGAAGCACGTGAGCGCTCATGGGGTGCGTGCTCGCCTCGCGTGATCACTGCGTTTGCGCACGCACTCGCGAACCGGGACAGAGGCGCTCCGCTTTCGCTGGCCGTGTGCTCGCTCGAGCTCGATCGATTCGGCACTGAGTGCCGAGGACTCGATGTTCGGGCTGGGCCAATGGCTGGAGCGACACGTCACGGTGGCATGGAGTCCGACGCCGAGACGTGCCCACGGGCATCCCCGCGGCGCTGCGTGCGGCTGGCACGGATCGAGCGGAACTCCGACGCACGCAGCGGCGCGAGTGCGCCCCCACGCCGAGTTCATGCATGGTGTCGAGCTCGACGGCCATGATGCACGGATCTCGTGCCGCAACAGGCGCCGCGCGCGCGCAGGTAGCATGAGTGGGCGATGCGCGCGCTCGTCGTTCCCTCGGCTCGACTCGCGCTCGGGCTCGCCGTCTCGCTCGCGAGCGCGGGCTCGCGAGCGAGAAACGTGGGGCGAGGCTGGCGCGAGCACGTCGCGCGGCAAGCAGGGCTGGTCGGACGCCTCGTGAGCTGCGAGCCGTCGACCGAATTTCCGCGCGTGGCCCCGCCGTCCGATTTCACGTGCGGACGCGGCATCGGAGCGTTCGGAGCGTTGCACGTTCGCGTGCGCGACGGCTCGGGCGCCGCCATGAGTGGGGCCTGGGTCTCGACGGCGGATTCGAACTGCGGCATGCCGTTCGAGGGATGGATGACTGGGCGCGACGGCAGCGCACACCTTTCGTACGCCGCCAGCGGCATCGAGATCCGCGTGGAGCACGACGGCTACGTTCCCGTTCTGCGGACGTCGCCGGGGCCGCGAGATGCCGCGCTCGAGGTCGTCATGACCCCGGGCGTCGAGATCCTCCGCGGTCGCGTCGTCGACCAGCGCGACGTGCCGATCCAAGGTGCACGCATCGCGCTTCGGCAGCCGGACATCGATGTCTGCGCGTGGTCCGACGTGGACGGCCAGTTCCGGCTCGTCGCGGATCGCGCGCTCGAGCTCCCGCCCGAGCTGGCGTTCGATGTGCGCGCGGCGGGTTTCTGCTTCCTCGCTCGCGAGCTCGCGTTGCCGGCCGCGCGGACGGGCTTCGCCAGCGCGGTGAAGCTCGTCGTCCACCCGTGGGCCGAGCTGCGCGTCGAGGTCACCGACAGCGACGCGGTTCCGATCCTCGACTGCCAGGTGCGCGTCGCCTGGGACGGCGAGCGCGCGGATCGCTTCGAGTTTCCCTTCGACGCGCCGATGCGGCTGCGATCGCTGCGGGTGGGGAACACGTACACGGGCGAGTTCGAGCCGATCGATGTCGTGCTCGGTCGCGTTCCGCCGCTCGTGCCGCTGTGGGTCGAGGTCTCGCGCGACGGACGCGTGCTCGCGAACCAGCCGATCGAGCCATTGCCGTGCGGCGCGTCACCGCGCATCTTCGTCGTCATCGCGGATGCGCCGTCCGAGCGGCACGCCAACGTGTTCCGCGTCGTCGATGCGCTCCACGCGCCTTGTGCCGATGCACGCGTCACGCTCCGGTTCCCGCGGAACGGGGAGCTCGCGCGTCGGCCACTCTCCGTCGATCCGTTCGGGCGCGCTCGCCTGGAGACTCTGCCGGAGGACTTCGAGCTCGAGGCCAGCGCGCAGGGGGCCGCGCCGGTCCGAGTGCGCTTCCCCGCGGGTTTCGCGAGCTCGTCCGTCGTCGATCTCGTGCTCGGCGACCGCTAGCGCGCGTTTCGAAACCCGGCGGCGCTGGCACTCTCGCGCCCGGCGCGCATTTCCCGGCTGCCGCGAGCGCTCGTCGCGTTGCCCGCTCCGCGCGGCACCGATAGACTCCTGCGCCCTTCGCACGCCCGGCGCCCCTGCTCGTCCCGCACCGACCCTCACCTCGCTCGACTCGAACCACCCATGAAAGGCGTCATCCTCGCCGGCGGTCTCGGCACGCGGCTCTTCCCGCTGACCAAGATCACGAACAAGCACCTCTTGCCGGTCTACGACCGGCCGATGATCTACTACCCGATCGAGTGCCTGGTGAACGCTGGGATCGACGACATCATGATCGTCACGGGCGGGCGCTTCGCGGGCGACTTCCTCTCGCTGCTCGGGAACGGCAAGGACTTCGGCTTGAAGGGCCTGAACTACGCCTACCAGGAAGGCGAGGGCGGCATCGCCGAGGCTCTCGGGCTCGCGGAGCACTGGGCCAAGGGCGACGACGTCGCGGTCGTGCTCGGCGACAACATCATCGAGCGCAACATTCGCAAGGCGCTGGCGAACTTCCGCGCGCAGAAGAAGGGCGCGAAGATCATCCTCAAGGAAGTGCCCGACCCCGAGCGCTTCGGCGTCGCGACGCTCGCCGGCGACAAGGTCGTGCGCATCGTCGAGAAGCCGCAGAATCCGCAGTCGAACCTGGCCGTGATCGGCATCTACATGTTCGACGGGCGCGTGTGGGAGATCATCAAGACCCTCAAGCCGTCCGAGCGCGGCGAGCTCGAGATCACCGACGTCAACAACTGGTACATCAAGGACGGCTCGATGACGTACGAGGTCCTCGAGGGCTGGTGGACCGACGCCGGCACGTTCAAGTCGCTGCACCAGGCGTCGACCTTCGTGGCGCAGGGCGGAGCGAACAAGCTGGCCGCGAGCGAGACGAGCAAGGTCAGTTGACCGCGCCGCGGCGCACCTCTGCACGACGCACGAGCCTGCGATGAAGCGCGTCCTCGTCACGGGTGCGGCCGGGATGCTCGGGAGCGAGCTCCTGCGCGTCGCTCCGCGCGGAACGCGCGTCTGCGGCACCGATCTGCGCCCCGACGCCGCGGTCGATGCGCCCGCCGTCGATCTCGCCGAACCGGCGGCGGTCGAAGCGCTCTTTCGCGCTCACGGTCCTTTCGACGGCGTGATCCACGCCGCCGCGTTCACCGCGGTGGACCTCGCCGAGGAGAAGGAGGCGGAAGCGACGCGTGCAAACGTCGACGCGACGCGCGTGCTCGCGCGCGCGTGCGCTCGCGCCGCGATCCCGATCGTCGTCGTCAGCACGGACTTCGTCTTCGACGGCGCGGGCACGCGGCCGTATCGCGAGGACGACGCGGTGAATCCGCTCTCGGCGTACGGGCGCACGAAGCTCGCGGGCGAGCGCGCGGCGATCGAGGAGCACCCGCGTGGAGCGCGCATCGTGCGCACGCAGTGGCTCTACGGCCCGCGCGGCAAGCACTTCCCCGGCACGATCCTGAAGCTCGCGCGTGAGAAGGGCAGCTTGAAGGTCGTCAGCGACCAGATCGGCTCGCCGACGACGACGTTGGAGCTCGCGCCCGCGCTGTGGGACGTGCTCGAGCGCGGCGAGGCCGGCATCTACCACGCGGCGTGCGAAGGCCAGGCGTCGTGGTTCGATCTCGCCCGCGCGACCTGCGATCTCGCCGGCCTTCAACAGGTGCCGATCACGCCTTGCGCGACGTCCGAGTTCCCCCGGCCCGCGCGGCGACCGGCCTACAGCGTGCTCGAATGCTCGAAGCTCGCCCGTCTGCGCGGTAGAACGCTTCGTCCCTGGAACCAGGCGCTCGCCGACTGGTTCCAACTGGAGAAACCATGACCACGACCGTCCTCGTCACCGGTGGCGCGGGCTTCATCGGCGCGAACTTCGTCCACATGCTGGTCGAGCTGCGCCCCGACTGGCGCATCGTCAACCTCGACGCGCTCACCTACGCGGGCAACCTCGAGAACCTGGCCGAACTGAAGGGCCGCGAGGGCTACGCGTTCGTGCAGGGCGACATCACCAAGCCCGAGGACGTCGAGCGCGCGTTCACGAGCGCGCGCAGCATGCCGGCCAAGGCGTTCTACGTCGTGCACTTCGCCGCCGAGAGCCACGTCGACCGCTCGATCCTCGGCGGTCTGCCCTTCGTGAACACGAACGTCGTCGGCACGCAGGTGCTGCTCGACGCGGCGCGCCGCCACGACGTCGATCGCTTCGTGCACGTCTCGACCGACGAGGTCTACGGCTCGCTCGGGAGCACGGGCCTCTTCCGCGAGGACACGCCGCTCGCGCCCAACTCGCCCTATTCGGCCTCGAAGGCGGGCTCGGACCTGCTCGTGCGCGCCGCGAACCACACGCACGGCTTCGCGACGTTGATCACGCGCTGCTCGAACAACTACGGACCGTATCAATTCCCCGAGAAGTTCCTGCCGCTGATGATCGCCAACGCGAGCGAGGACAAGCCGATTCCGGTCTACGGCGACGGTCTCTACGTGCGCGACTGGCTCTATGTGCGAGATCACTGCGAAGCGATCCTGGCCGTGCTCGAGAAGGGGCGCGTGGGGGAGGTCTACAACATCGGCGGCAACAACGAGGTGGCGAACATCGACCTCGTGAAGGCCGTGCTGAAGGCGCTGCGCAAGCCCGACTCCTTGATCACGTACGTCAAGGACCGCCCCGGTCACGACCGGCGCTACGCGATCGACGCGAGCAAGATCAAGAAGGAGCTCGGCTGGGCGCCGCGCTACACCTTCGAAGTCGCGCTGCCGCTGACGATCGACTGGTATCGCTCGCACCAGGACTGGCTCGGGCGCGTGCGCAGCGGCGCGTACCGCGAGTACTACGCCCGTCAATATGGAGCGAGGTAGCGTGCTCCTGCCGGCCGGGCAGCTCCCGCGCGCGTCGCGAGCCGGGAAGCGGGCAGGATCTGCTCCTCTTGGAGCGACTCAACCGGAATCTGGGACGGATCGCGCGCCGTCCCGCATGTCGGACGCAACGCCGGGCGCCCCCCGATCAACCTTTCTTCCCTTCCCGCCGATGGAGAAGGGGCCCCTCGTCGGGTCCCGCAGCCGCCCGAACATGAGCCACGCCTCCAAGCTCCACCGACTGTTTGCCCTGGTCGGCCTGCTCGCCGTGCTCGCCGTTTCCCTGGCGGGCTGCAACACGATGCCCGACAAGCGCGCGCTGCAGTACTTGAACACCGACGGCTTCGGCAACCGCTACACGGGCAATGCGGAAGAAGAGAACTGGGTCGCGCTCGGCGACTCGGTCAGCCTGACCGACTCGCACCATCCCGACGAGATCAACGGCACCTACGGCATCGACGTCGACGGCACGGCGTTGCTCCCCGTGCTCGGCGCGGTGCCGATCGCCGGGCTCACGCGCAGCGAGATCGAAGCGCTGCTGATGGAGAAGTACAGCCCGTACTACGACCTGCTCGACATCAAGGTGCGCATCATCAACAGCCGCGGGAAGAAGTACTTCATCTTCGGCGAGGTGCAGGGCGGCGGGGAGCAGGGCTTCGGCGGCGACCTGACGATCTTCGAGGCCGTGATGAAGGCCAGCCCGAACAAGGACACGGCCAACCTCGGCCGCGTGCGCCTGATCCGCGCCGATCCGCGCGACCCCTTCATCCAGACGATCAACATCGGCGACGTGATCGAGAAGGGCGACTCCACGTTCAACGTGCACGTGCAGGAGTCCGACATCATCTACGTGCCGCCGACGATGCTCGCGGAGCTCGGCTACTTCCTCGACACGCTGCTCTTCCCGTTCAAGCAGGTGCTCTCCGGCCTCTCGACGGCGATCTTCACCTACGACCGCTTGAAGTACGGGCCGGGATCGAACGGCTACTACAACGGCATCTTCTGATCACGCGACCCCCGACGACATGGCCGGACCCATCGAAACCCGCGGACAGCTCCAGGAGTTCCTGGAGATCCTGTCGCGCCGGCGCTGGCAGATCCTGCTGCCCGCGGCCTTCGTGATCGTGCTCGGCGTCGCCTTCGCCGTCATCGTCCCGAAGAAGTACCTGGTGCGCACGCAGGTCGAGCTGCGCCCGGTCGGCGTCTCGGTCTCGAGCAAGGACGGCGCGAACGCCCCGTTCCAGCTGCGCGCTCGCGAACGCCTCAACAAGGTCGTCCAGAAGCTCAAGAACCAGCAGTACCTGACGATGACGCCCGAGGAGCGCAACCAGCTGCTCGCCGACATCCAGGACGACATCAAGGTGCGCCTCGACCGCGGCACCGACGGCAACACGAGCTTCGTCAACATCGAATACAGCTCGGTCGACGCGCTCTGGGCGCGCACGTTCCTGCCCGCGCTGCGCGACGACTGGATCAACGACGTGCTCGAGCGCGACCGCAACAAGCTGCGCGACGAGAAGGCGAAGCTGCTCGACGAGAAGGTCAAGCTGAGCAAGCAGCTCGACACGGCCGAGAACACGCTGGCCGAGCTGCGCCGCAAGAACGGCTTGTCGGCCACGCAGCCGCTGCCCAGCGCCGACGTCACGCGCAACGAGGATCCGGTCTACGCGCGCCTCCAACAGAGACTGCGCGCGATCGACGACATCGACCTGCAGCTCGTGGAGAAGCGCGTGCAGCTGCGCAACCTGCGCGAGCGCTACGAGAAGATGCCCGAGTTCGTCGAGGGCGAATCGCAGGTCGTGGCGGGCGAGAGCAACGAGGCCGAGCTCAAGGCGCTCGACCTCGAGATCATCGACAAGCAGACGCTGATCAAGGGCTACCGGCCGTTCCACCCGCGCTTCCGCGAGCTCAGCGCGGAGCTCGAGAAGCTCGAGGAGCGCCGCGAGCAGACCGCGCGCGTCGTGACGCGCAGCGACATCGTCACCTCGACCAAGCCCAATCCCGACCGTCCGCCGCTGGCGCGCACGATCGACGAGCTCGAGGACCTGCTCGCGACGCTCAACGCGACGCGCAAGCAGCTGCGCGAGTCGGCCGACGAGGACACGCGCCGCCAGTCGGAGCTGCACGCCGTCTACGAGCAGCTCAACGTGCAGGGCACGCGCGCCTCGATCCTGCGCGACAACCTGCGCGCGACCGACGCGCGCCTCACCAGCAAGTCGCAGGAGCTCGAGGTCGTCGAAGGTCCGCTGGCGAATCCGTTCTCGATCACCGAGGAGGTCATCCCGCCCTCGAAGCCGACCGAGCCCAATCCCTCGATCATCGTGGCCTTCTCGATCGTCGCGGGGCTCGCGCTGGGTCTGGCGCTCGCGATCGCGCTCGAGTTCAGCAAGAGCTCCTTCCGCAACGTGCACGAGCTGGGGCGCATCATGGTCGTGCCCGTGCTCGGCAGCATCAACCGCATCGTGACGCGCCGCGAGCTGCGCATGCTCGCCGCGCGCCGCGTGCTCGTGGGCGTGTCGAGCATCCTGCTCATCGGCTCGGTGGTGTTCGTCACCTGGGCCTGGGCCAAGAGCCCCGAGCTCCTGAGCAACGGCGTGCGCGAGAAGATCGAGCTCCTGCGCACCCGGTTCCGCTAGCGCGAGGGCGCGGACGCGTCCACGGCCATGCGCGACCTGATCGTCAGCCTGTTCATCATCGGCTCGCTGCCGACCTGCTTCCGCCGGCCGTTCATCGGGCTCTTGATGTTCACCCTGCTCGCGTACATGCGCCTGCAGGACCTGACCTGGGGCTTCGCGCGCTTCCAGCGCTGGTCGTTCTACGTCGCGCTGATCACCCTCGCGGGCTTCCTCGTCGCGCGCGGCGACCGGCGCTTCATGAGCGGCGACATCCGCAACTGGATGATGGTCGGCTTGATCGTGCTCGTCGGCGGCTCGCTCGTCGCGGGCGGCTACACGACGGCGTTCGACCTCTCGATCTACATCGATTTCGTGAAGGTCATCGGCGTCGCGCTCTTCACCACGGGCGTCGTGCGCAATCGCGAGTACCTGCGCATCCTGGTGTGGGTCATCGCGCTCTCGTTCGGCTTCTTCGGCGTGAAGAGCGGTCTCGCGTCGATCCTCTCGCTGGGCAACCTGAAGATCATCCAGGGTCCGGGCGGCATGCTGGCCGACAACAACGACTTCGCTCTGGCCTTGTGCATGGGCGTGCCGCTCCTGCTCGCGCTGGGCTGGGCCGATCCGCGGCCGCTGCTCAAGCGCGCGTTCCTGATCATGGTGCCGCTCACCGGCCTGACGATCATGGCCACGCACAGCCGCGGCGCCTTCGTCGCCATGTCCGCCACGGTGGCGGTGCTCGTCTGGCGCGCGAAGAACCGCGTCGCGGCGGTCGCCGTCGCGCTCATGATCCTGGTCGCGGGCGTGCTCGTCGCGCCGCGCTCCTACGTCGAGCGCCTGTGGACGATCCGCGAGTACGAGACCGAGGGCTCGGCCAAGGGCCGCCTCGACGCGTGGAAGGTCGCGTTCCGAATGATCGAGTCGAACCCCGTGCTTGGCGTGGGCTTCGACAAGTTCCAGCGCAACTACAAGCGCTACGACCCCAACGCCCTGACCGAGGACGGCAGCAACGAGGGCACGCGCGTCGCGCACAACAGCTACCTGCAGATCTGGGCCGAGTGCGGCACGCCGGCCTTCCTGCTCTACATGGGGTTGATCGTGCTCTCGTTCCTCGATCTGTGGAGGATCCGGCGCGAGGCGGAGCGGCTCTACTTCTCGAGCTGGATCCTGACCTACGCGACGATGTTCGAGGCGTCGCTGACGGCCTTCGTCGTGGGCAGCTTCTTCCTCAACCGCGCCCACTTCGACCTCTTCTATCACTTCGTCGCGATCATCGCGGCGTTCAGCTTCATCGCGCGGCGCGAGATGGAGGAGCAGCGCACGCATCCGTTGCGCTCGGGGAGCCAGGGGAACGCGAGCTCGGGCTCCGATCGCGGCCCCTTGCAGTGGGTGCGACCCGGCAGCTCCGCGGTCGCGCGCCCGCGCGGCTTCGTCACCAAGATCGCCGTCGCGCCCTGAACTCCGATGTGCGGCTTCACGGGACTCTCGAGCTTCGATCCGCGCCGCGCGCCGTCGCGCGAGCGCCTGCTCGCGATGACGCGCACGCTCGCGCACCGCGGGCCCGACGACGAGGGCCTCGAGCTGCGCGCACCCTTCGCCCTTGGCTTCCGCCGTCTCTCGGTGATCGACGTCGAGGGCGGTCATCAGCCGATCCAGAACGAGACGGGCGAGATCGCGGCGGTCTGCAACGGCGAGATCTACAACTTCGAGGAGCTGCGCGCGTCGCTCGAAGCGCGCGGGCACCGTTTTTCGACCGGTTCGGACGTCGAGACCGTCGTGCATCTCTATGAAGAGCACGGCGAGCGCCTGGCCGAGCACCTCACGGGCATGTTCGCCTTCTGCGTGCTCGACTGGCGCGACGCGCAGCGCCCCAAGCTCCTGCTCGGCCGCGATCGCGTCGGCATCAAGCCGCTCTACTTCGCGCGCACGAGCGAGGGGCTGGCGTTCGCGAGCGAAGTGAAGGCGCTGCTCGCGAGCGAGCTCGTCCCGCGCCGCCTGCGCGCGCGCGCGCTGCTCGACTACCTCGTGCAGGGCTGGACGAGCGGTGCGCAGAGCGCGTGGGAAGGCATCGAGCGCCTTCCACCCGGTTGCACGCTCTCCTGGGACCACGAGAGCGGCGTGCGCATTCGACGCTACTGGGATCTGCCGCTGAGCGGTTTGCGCGAGCCTGCGAGCGCGCGGGAGATCCTCGACGAGCTCGACCTCGTCGTGCGCGATCACCTGATCAGCGACGTGCCGCTGGGTGCGTTCCTCTCCGGCGGCATCGACAGCAACGCCGTCGTCGACAGCATGGCGCGGCTGCGCGCCGCCAACGATCTCTCGCGCGCCGCGCGCTCCGTCGCGGCGGGTCTCGAGCTGTGCTCCGTCGGCTTCGCGGAGGAGGAGTTCAACGAGCTCGACATCGCCAGCGCGAGCGCCCAGCGCCTCGGCGCGCGCCACCACACGCGGATCCTGAGCGCGGATCCGGCGCTCGCGCTGGATGTGTTGCCGTGGTTCTTCGACGAGCCGCTCGCCGACGCCTCGACCGTGCCGACGTACCTCGTCTCGCGCATGGCGCGCGAGCACGTCACCGTCGCGCTCACGGGCGACGGCGGCGACGAGGTCTTCGGCGGCTACCGGCGCTACGTCTTCGACGTGGCGGAGAATCGCGTGCGCGCGCGCCTGGGAAGCGGCGGCGCGAAGCTCTTCGCGCTCGCGGGCCGCGCCTATCCGAAGCTCGACTGGGCGCCGCGTTTCCTGCGCGCGAAGAGCACCTTCGAGAACCTCGGTCGCGAGCCGGGGCGCGCGTACTACGCGAGCCTCACGCAGCTCTCGCGCGGCCAGGCGCTGGCGCTGCTCGCGCCCGGGAGCTCGCGCGCTCGCTCAGCGATCACGATCCGTTCTCGGCGTTCGCCGAGCACTACGAGCGCCCGCGCGAGGTCGACGCGCTCTACCGCGCGCAGTACGCCGACTTCCACACGTTCCTGCCCGACCAGATCCTCGTGAAATCGGATCGCGCGTCGATGGCGAACTCGCTCGAGCTGCGTCCGCCGCTGCTCGACCATCGTTTCGTCGAGCGCTTCGTGAACCTCCCCGCGGCCGAGAAGGTGAGCGGGGGACGCGGCAAGCACGCGTTCCGCGAGGCGTTGCGCTCGCGCCTTGCCCGGCGGACCTGCTCGACGGCAAGAAGCGCGGCTTCGACATTCCGTTGCGCACCTGGTTGCGCGGTCCGCTTGCGAACGTCGTGCGCGATGCGCTGCACGGCCTGCCGGCGAGCTGGTTCGACCGCGCGACGCTCGAGCGCAAGCACGCCGAGCACCAGAGCGGCGCGCGTGACCATTCGCAGCTCCTGTGGAGCCTGCTCGTGCTCGAGCGCTGGCGCCAGCGGCACGCGGTGAGCGAGACGCTCGCCCAGGACTGACCCGATGCAACACGCGCTCTCCTTCGACGTCGAGGAGTACTTCCAGGTCGCGAACCTGCGCGGCCACTTCGCGCGCGCCGACTGGGAGAAGGTCGCGCCGCGCATCGACGTCGGCATGGACGCGATCCTCGGCGCGCTCGAGCGCCATCGCGCGCACGCGACGTTCTTCTTCCTGGGCTGGATCGCCGAGCGCCATCCCAGGCTCGTGCGGCGCTGCATGGATGGGGGACACGAGATCGCGAGCCACGGCTACGAGCACACGTTCCTCGGCGATCTCGGCACACCCGAGGCGCTCGCGCGCGATCTCGAGCGCACGGAATCGGCGCTGATCGCCGCGGGAGCTCCGCGACCGATCGGTTTCCGCGCGTCGACGTTCACGCTGACGCGCGCGACGTGGTGGGCCTTCGACGTGCTCGCGTCTCGCGGTTACCGCTACGACTCGAGCGTGCACCCCGTGCGACATCCGGTGTACGGCGTGCCCGACTTCGAGCCGGGCATCTCGCGCGTCGAGACGCATTCGGGCAGCGTGGTCGAGTTCCCCGTCGCGACGTGGCCGTTCCTCGGCCGCAATCTGCCCGTCGGCGGCGGCGGCTACTTCCGACTGTTGCCGGTGAGCATCACCGACGCCGCGTTGCGCGGTCTCGAACGTCGCGGACGTCCCGCCGCCTTCTACCTGCATCCGTGGGAGTTCGATCCCGCGCAACCGCGCTGCCCCGCGCCGGCGCTCAAGCGCTGGCGCCATTACCTGAACCTGTCGCGCACGCTGCCGCGCCTCGAGCACCTGCTCGCGCGCCATCGCTTCGGAACCATGCGCGACGTGCTCGCCGAGCAGGGGCAGCGCTTCGATCCCGCCGCCTGAATCCGCTGAAAACCGGCCCGTCGGGAGCTCGCGGCGCGGATTCGCGGCGTCCGGCTCCGTCCTCGATTCCGCGGGTGGTCAGAATCGATGCAGGAGCGTTCCTCGCCTCCTTCGAGCCTCTCCATGCCGAATCCGAATCGATCCGCGCGTTCCAAGCGTCCCGTTCACCTGCCGACCTTCTCGCGCTTCGTTCTGCGCGCCCGAACGATTGCGACCCTGGGTTGTGTCTCGATCAGCAGCGCGCATGCGCAGGAGCTGCGCTTCGACGGCGATCCGCTGCTCTGGCTCGACCAGGGGCCACACGCCGTCGTCGCCGCGGACCTGGATGGAGACGGCGACCTCGATCTCGCCGCCGCGGAGTTCGCCGCCGATCGGGTGACCGTCTTCCTCGCGCTCGGCGGCGGTCGCTTCGCGCCCGGCGCGTCTTTCGCCGCGGGCAATCTGCCGGAGGATCTCGCAGCGGCGGACCTCGATGGTGACGGCGACGTGGATCTCGCCACGGCCGACAACGGATCGAGCAGCGTTTCGGTGTTGATCGGCAACGGCGACGGGACGTTCGCGGCGCCGCTGACCCATGTCGCCGGCAACTACCCCGAAGCTCTCGCGATCGGCGATGTCGACGGCGACGGAGCGCCGGACCTCGTCGTCGCCAACGGCGGAAGCGACACCTTCGGTGTCTACCTCAACCTGGGCTCGGGGGGCTTTCGCGTCGGCCGTCGAGTACCCCGTGGGTTCGGCACCAGTCGATCTGGTGTTGTTCGATGCCGATGGGCGGCGATCTCGACGTCGCAGCGAGCGAATTCCTGCAGGGCAACGTCTCGCTCCTGCTCAACCTCCAGGCGGCGTTTCGGCGTGCGCGCCGACTTCGCCCGCCGGCGAGTTCCCGCAGGCGCTCGCCGCTGGCGACCTCGATGGCGACGGCGACTGCGATCTCGTCGTGCCGAGTTCCACCAGCGGCGACGTGTCGGTGCTCTTGAACTCAGGCCTCGCGAGCTTCGCACCCGCGCTGTCGTTCCCCGCCGGGACGCATCTCTGGGGGCTCTCGCTCGCCGATCTGGACCACGACGGCGACCTCGATGTCGTCGCACTCGACACCGGAGCTCGGCGCGTCCTCGTGCTCTCGAACTCCGGCGCAGGTCTCCCTGGAGGCCTGCGCGAGTCGAGCCTCGACAAGGCGAAGACCCGCGCGACGTCGCGCTGGGCGACTTCGACTTCGACGGCGACGTCGACTTCGCCGTGGCGAACACGTCGAGCGCATGCGTGTCGCTGCTGTGGCGCGATGCGAACGGCGCTGGAGCCGGGGCGTCGCGCTTCGATCTCGCCGGGCTCTCTGCGGGGATGGCGACCGGCGATTTCGACGGCGACGGCGATCAGGACGTGGTCGTCACGCGCTACTCGAGCGACGACGTGAACCTGCTGCTCAACGCCGGCGACGGCAGCTTCGTGCCCTGGACCGCGCTCCCGGTCGGGACGGATCCGCGCCGTGATCTGCGCCGTCGACGGTGACGCGCGCCTCGACATCGTCACGGCCAACTTCGCCAACAATGACGTCTCGGTCCTCCTGCAACCGACGCCCGGGAGTTTCTCGGCCGACGTGCGTCATGCCGTTCCGAGTGGACCCCTCTCGCTGTGCGCGGCCGACGTCGACGCCGACGGCGACCTGGACCTCGCCGTCGCGATCCTGCAGAGCCACGGTGTCTCCGTGCTGCGCAATCGCGGCGACGAAGGGCTTCGATCCGGCGCTCACGATCGTTCTCGCCGGCTACCCGCTCGGCATCGTGGCCGGCGACCTCGACGGCGACGGCGATGTCGACCTCGCGACGGTCAACAACGCCATCGGCGACGTCTCGTTGCTGTTCAACCTCGGCGGCGCTGGCGCCGGAACAGCTCGCCGGGGCCATTCAGGGGGACCCGCGATCGCCGCAGCGGATCTCGACGCGGACGGCGATCTCGATCTCGCGCTCGGCTGGCTCGCCGGCGCGGCCGTGCTGAATCGAGGCGGGGAATTTCGCCGCGGCGCAGCTCGTGCTCGCGGGGGGGTATCCGAACTCGATCGTGGTCGCGTCCGACCTCGACGGCGACGGCTATCGCGATCTCGTGCTGACGAGCGAGTTCCAGGACGCCGTCTCCTTCCTGCTGTAACGACACCCACGGCTCGTTCGTCCTCGACGGCGCGCGCGCGCGGGCGTCGGCCCGTATGCACTGGCTGCGGCCGACGTCGACGCGGACGAGGATCCCGACGTGCTCACCGTCCCCATCGTCGAGCAGGCGCTGATCGTCTTGCGCAACGGCACGCGGACCGGCGCACCGTTCTGCCTGGGTGATGGGAGCTCGACGGCTTGCCCGTGCGGCAATGCGAGCGCAACGAGCGAGCGCGCGGGCTGCCGCAACTCGCTCGGCGTCGGCGCGACGCTGCGCGCGAGCGGGAGCGCGAGCTTGGCGCACGACGAGCTCACGCTGCGCGCGGCGCACATGCCGAACTCGCTCGCGATCTTCCTCCAGGGATCCAGCGCCGACAACGGCGGCGCGGGAACGGTCGTGGGGGATGGCCTGCGCGCGGTCGGCGGATCGACCGTGCGTTTGGGCACGCGCGTCAACTCCGCGGGCGCGTCGAGTTTGCCCGACAACGGGAGCGCGAGCTTGAGCGCGCGCGGCGGCGTGCTCGCGCCCGGAGCGGTGTTCTACCAGTGCTGGTATCGCAACGCTGCCGTGGCGTTCTGTCCGCCGGGGACGTCGAACTGGACCAACGGACTGGTCGTGACGTGGAGCTTGTGAGCGCGCGCCGCTCCTGAAGTTCGCGCGGATTCGTGATTGCGATGGGCGGCTCGGCGGGCGCGACCGCCGCTGCATTCTGAGCTTGGTCTCGTCGTCCTCGCACCGAGTTCAGTTCCTGCCTCCGATTTGGGTATGCTGCGGGCGGGAGGAGTCAGTTCCCGTGCTTCCTTTCCTGTACGACCACCCGCGAGTGGGCCGTTGGAGTCGTCGCTCGCCGGACGCCGACCGGCATCGACGAGCCTCGAACCCGCGCGGCTCGGGTGCCGGGATTCGTGCGCGGCGCGCGCTCACGCAACGGTGGACGCGCGGCAACGGACCCTGCCGGGGTCGCCGTGTTCTGGCGACGAGTTTGAGGCCGCCTGCGCGGCGTAACTCCGATGCGCACGGAGGATCGCGCCGCTCATGAATCGCGACGAAGCACGATGGGACATCTTCATCGCGCATGCCGCTGCGGACGCTCCGCTAGCCGAGCGCATCTATGCGGCACTCGCTCCCCACGCGCGCGTGTTTCTCGATTCGCGCTGCCTTCTGCTCGGCGGGGATTGGGACATTGAGCTCCGGACCGCGCAGCGCAAGTCGCTGATCACGGTTGTCCTGGTCAGCGCGAGCACGGAATCGGCCTACTACCAACGGGAGGAGATCGCGGCAGCGATCGACCTTGCGCGGAACGGCGGGGAGCACCGAGTCGTGCCCGTCTATGTCGACGCGGCCGCGCGATCGTCGGAGTCGATTCACTACGGACTCCGACTGAAGCAAGGCATCACGCTCGCCGGACCGCGAGGCATCGAACGGCTGCGAGACGCGCTGCTGCAGTTGCTCCGCCTGCTGCAGCTCGACGGCGAATCCTCGCTCCCGAGCCCTGCGGGCACGGGTGAATGGACCGCGCAATCCGTCGACTACGGAGTCCATTACCACAGGGCGGGAACGCGCGCGCTCTGGCTGCTGGTCTTCATCCATGGCCTCCGCGGGCATCCGCAGAGGTCGTGGGGGGAACTGCCTCGACTGCTTGCTGCGGCATTGCAGCTCCGTGGGGCTGGTGCGATCCATTGTGATGTGGCCTCGTTCGCGTACCCGGCAGGACTGCTGCACGCCGCCGACCTCGACCGGGCGGCGGAGGACCTGCGGACGTACGTGCTGGAGACGGTGATCCGCGACTACCGCCACGTGTCGTTCATCGTCCACAGCTGCGGCGGCTTGGTCCTCAAGCGGGCCCTCGTCGCGAGCATGCGGAACACGCGCGCTCGAATCGAAGCCGGTCCATCCGCGGCAGACGCCGAGATCGAGGCCTCACCGATTCCGCGCATCCGGCAGATCTTCAACTTCGCGGTGCCGCATTCCGGCGGCCGGCCGCGGACGACGATGGTGATCAAGGCCGGTTACCACGCGTTGCTGCCGATCCTCTACCCGATCGCGCTGGGACTCGGCGTGCTCAGCCGCGTGCCTCGACTCGGCCGGCCCTGGAAGCTCCCACAGGGTTTCCACTACGGCTACAACCGGATCTCGCGTCAACTCGACCACGAGGATCCTGGTCTGATCGAATTGGAGCGAGAATACACCGAGCAGCTTCGCTACTTCGACGCGCGACGTATTCCTCGCCCCATCAATCGCACGACGAGCCAGAAGGACGGCACGCGCTTCGTGCTGCGCGGCACGCACCCGTCCGTCAAGCAGGCTCGCACGATCCAGGACGGGCTCGTGCGCAAGCTCGCATCGCGCATTGCGCCGCATGGCGAGATGTCCGACCTCGAGTGCGCGCTGTCCGCGTTGAACGAGAGCCGCCGGCGCGACCACGGCGCTAGGCTGGTCGGTGCGGACCCTGCGTCCGTCGTCGCGGCTCCTGACCCGCGCTCGGGGCTGCTCGACCGGAAACGCGAGGGTTCGCAGCGCGCCGTTCTCGAAAGCCTGCTGCGTGAACCTCCACCGAGCGTCGGAGACGACACGCCGCTCGTGGTCGTCAGTGGCGAAGTCGGCACCGGCAAGTCGATCGTCTTGTGGTCGTACGCAGGGATTCTCGCTCAGCGGCTCCTCGACGGTTCAGGGGACGGCACGCTTGCGATCCCATTCCCCTTGGACAGCTTCGACGACGTCGAGGGCTCCGAGGACATCTGGCCCGCACTCGTTCGAGCGTGGTCGCAGTGGATGAACAAGCTGACGCGCAGCACTGATTTCAGCGAGCACTGGCTCATGGAACGCGTGTCCCAGGCGCGCTGCGTTCTGATCCTGGACAGCGTCGACGAGCTCGTGGCGAAGCATCGAGTCACGATCTCCCAGTTCAGGGCGACGATCGCGGATCTGCGTCGCAAGCACCGGGCTCTCGGGCGGTTGAGCATCGTGGTGGGCGTTCGTACGTCCGAACCGATCCACGCTGCCCTCGAACCGGATGCAAGCTTCCGACTCACGATCCAGCGCCTCAGCGAAGTGGACGCCCGTCGGCTCTTCCCCGGCGCCAGCGCCGTGCTCGATGCGGTGGCGGCGGGACCGGAACGCGACTCGATGAACGAGATCCTGCTCACGCCCTTGATCCTTGCCGAGCTGAATGCGCGGGATCCGGGCGTGCAGGTGCGTCAGCTCGTCAGCCGCAGCGACATCGTCGACCTCGCGCTCGAAGCGTTGATCTTCAAGAGCCGCTTGCTGGACTTCAAGCTCCGTGGAAACGATCCGACACGCGTCGAAGATTGGAAGAACGCGTTGATGATCACGGCGATGCTCTTCAGCTGGCAATTCAAGCAGTACAAGAGCGCTGTCGATCGAGGCGTCCTGACGGAGACCGCGGTGCAGGCGAGTTCGTCTTGGAAGCATCACGAGTGGGAGGACGGGGCTTCGGCGGCGCGCGTCCAGATCGAGCGGGCGTTCGCGATCCTCGCCGATCCCGAGCTGAACTCCGCCCTGCTCGATCGGACCGTGCTTGCCCCTGCGGGAGCAGACGGCTGGTACCGCTTCAAGCACATGGAGTGGCACGACCATCTGATGGGTCGCTACGCGGCAGCGTGCATCAAGAGCGGCAACCTGCGCGAGAACACGCGCGTGTCGTTCACTCAGTCAGCATTTCGTACAGGAGGGGAGATCCTGCGCGCGGAGCGCTGGAAGGGTATCGACGCATCACTGGCGACGACGATCGTGCGACAAGCGCGTGGCGAACACGGCCAGTTGATCCTCGGCAACCTCGGCGGGCTCATGGGGAATTCGACGATCCCGATCGACGAGGCGGGCATGAACGTCTTCGTCGGGGGTTTCTCCGCCCTGCCGCTCACCGGGTGCTTCACGTTTCTCAATGCCGTCGGATACAAAGTGCTCGCGCGACCGACGGATCCTTCGTGGGCGGTGTGGTGTGACGGCACCGTGCGGATGATGCAGCAGGTCCAGCCGATGTACGCGCTTTCAGGCCACGGCTCGGCGCGGTTGATCGCCAGTTTCTCGTACTGCTATTTGCGACGATACGCGGCAAAGTTCGGCCGAGACTGCGAGCCCGCGGCGCCCTGGCCGGGGGTCGACTTGACGGACGAGCAGGAGAAGCAGGCGCTGCATCAGATGCTGGCTGAGTTCCATGGGGACGGGCCGGGCACGAACGCGGTGTACCGGAACGCGCAATTCGCGTTCATTCGCATCCAGGCCGAGCTGATGTCCAAGCCGGAGCGCCCGATCTCGCTCGTGCACTACCTGCTCCTGCTGTGCCTCGCGGTCAAACACGACGTCGCCGAGCGTGAAGTCGTCGATGGCCTGCCCACCGTCTTCGCGGAAGGATCCGAGTACGAGCGCATCATCCGCCAGTATCCGTTGCCCGAGGTCGCCAGAGTCTTCGATCGTTGTCGCAGCATCTGGAGCGCGACGGGAGCGACAGCCCATGCCGCCGGACGATGAGTACTTCAACTTCCCGCCGGGTCCGCGGAGTCGGCCGCCGCTCCATCATGCGCGGGCATTCCGCCGCGATCCCATCGGCTTCATCACCGCGTTGCGAGCGGAGTACGGAAAGCTCGTGTCCGTGCGCATCGGTCCGATGCGGTTCGTGCTGGTCATGGACGCGGAGATCATCAGCGACGTTCTGGTCAGGAACAGTCGCGCGTTCGTCAAGCCACCGACTCTCGCGCGAGCGAAGCGACTGCTCGGCGAAGGTCTGATCACCAGCGAAGGAGCGTTGCACGACTTCCAGAACAAGCTCCTTCGCGGCATCTTCAAGCGGGAGCGGATCGAATGTTACGTCGTTCCGATGCGCGAGTGCGCAGCCGACTTGAGCGCGGCGATCGTCGCGGGCCGCCCTTTCGACATGGCTGAGTCGATGCGCGCGCTCGCCATGCGCGTCGTGGGTCGCATGCTGTTCGGAACGGACTTCGATCGCCGCTCGTCGGAGATCGTCGGGCATTACACCCGCGCCATGGAGAGCCTCCGGCCGTTCAGCATCGGCGTCGCAGGCATACCGCGCGTCTTCGAGCACGTTCCGTTCACCGCGATGTGGCGGTTCCACAGGGCGAAACGCGCGCTCGACGACATCGTCGTCGAGTTCATCCGCCGCAGTGGCGACGCTGCATCGGACGGCAACGCGATCATCGCAGCGATGCGTCACGCTCGCTCGGAGGAGGAGGACAGTGCCATCGCGGAGGGCCCTCTCTCGAACGCGATCGTGCGCGACAACACGATCAGCCTGCTCATGGCGGGCCATGAGACGGTAGCCCACGCGTTGGCGTGGACGTGGTACCTCCTGGCGCGACACCCCGCCATTGAGGAACGATTGCACCGCGAGGTCGATTCGCTACCTGCTTCGGCGCAACTGGACGTCGACGCGGCCGACTCGCTGACCTATGCGCACGCCGTACTTAGGGAGTCGATGCGCCTCTATCCGCCGATCTGGGTCATCGGTCGCCGAGCGACGGTCCCCGTGCGGCTCGGGGACTACCTCGTTCCGCAGGGCACGACGATCTCGATGAGCCAGTTCTTCGTGCATCGCGACCCCGACTACTACGAAGCACCCGAGAAGTTCCAACCCGAGCGCTGGCTCGCACCCGAACCCGTCGACGGCCGAGCCTATTTCCCGTTCGGACGTGGCCCGCGCGCGTGCATCGGAGAGAAGCTCGGCTGGCTGGAAGCGACAGTTGTGCTCGCGGCGCTTGCCCGCGTGTGGCGCTTCGAGCTCGCGCAGGACGCCGACGTCGCGCTCGATCCGGGGTTCTCGCTCCGGCCCCGTCACGGCATTCGCATGCTCGCGGTACGACGCCATGGATAGGCTCACGGCGCTCGCATGCCGTGCGGCCTGCTCCGCGATCGCGCCCAGTCGGCACGCGGCGTTGAACGCCATCGTCCCGCTCGTGGCCTTGTTCCATGCCGGCTCGCTGGTCGAGGCGACGGGCGCGCGGATCGATCCGTGGGCGTGGCCTGCCCTGATGGTTGCGGGTGCGACGTCGTGGTTCTTCGGGGAGTATGCGATCCACCGTTGGGTCTACCACGGGAGATTCAAAGCGCTGCGGGCCGCGCACATGCTGCACCACGCGGATCCACTGCGGTCCGTGGGAATGCCGTGGGTCGTCGCGGTGATGGTCGGGCTTGCGTCGCACGGCATCGTCCACGTGCTCTCTCCGCGTGCGCCCGGCCCGCTCATTGTTTTCGCAGGGTTCTGGACCGGCTATGTCGCCCATACCCTCGCACACGCAGCACTGCATCGCCGTTCGTTCCGCAGTCGGGTGCTCCGGCGCCTCCGACGACATCACCTGCTGCACCACAGAATCCACGCCGCCAACTACGGAGTCACTGCGACGTTCGTCGACCGCGCGTTCGGCACACACGCCTACGGGGTCGCGCTCGCTCCAAGGTGCCGCGAGAAGAACGACGACAGGCGTTCCAGGCAGCGCTCGAGCGCCGCGGTGCGCATTCCAAATGGGTGAGTCGCTCCGAATGAGTGATCGGCGCCGTCGATCAGCAGCGCCTCTGCATGGGGACACCACTCGCGGAGGCGTTGCAAGTCGGACGGAGGCACCGTCGTATCGAGGGAGCCGTGGAGGAAGAGAGCTGGGCACGCCAGACCTCGGACCGCACGTTCGACGGAATGCAGGCGGCAGTCCGTTAGCGCCGTTCGCGCGATCGGCAGTACCTGACCGGTCCCGGCGTGCCGTATCGGGTAGTAACCGAGCTGCCTGAGCGCGCTCTCGGCATCGGGCGGCACAACTTCGGTCGTCGCATTCGCGGCCAGCGTCGCGACGCAACGCACCCGCTCGTTCCGATGCGCGTGCAACAGGACATCCGACCCGCCGCGACTGTGTCCGATCAGCCCGACGTCGGTGTCGAGATCCGCGACGAGAGCGGCTAGGTCGGCTTGCCGCTTCGAGAAAGTGTCGAGCAGGAACAGGTCCGGCCGGTCGAAGGGCTGCGCCTCGACGCCATTGTGCGAGAAGTCGAATCGAATCGCTCGCATTCCTGACGCGGCCAAGCTGTCGCAGATCGTGGGGAGCATTCCCCAATCCTTGAACCCGGTGAATCCGTGCGCAACGAGCACGGGTGGCGCGCTGGCGGGACCATGCGCGACCGCTCGGATCGGGACCCCGTCGGCCCCGACGACGGCAAACGATTCGACGTTCACGCCTCCATCATTGCTCGAACAGGATCGCGAACTCAATGCGCGACGAACGAGTGCGGTCGACTTGGTGATCGCCCGCGCAGCGCGTTCGGCGTGCGGCCCACGTCGTCATTCGGGCCCCGCCGCGCGCGCTGCTCCCGCTCCTTGCGCGATGCCGCGCAACGAGGCGACAGCGGTGCGCAGGTGCGGGTCGCGCACGCGCGGCGTGAGGCGGTCGAGCGCTTCGTTGGCGTGCACGAGCGTCTCGTTCTGGTTGCGGCAGATCGCGGCCAGCGCGACGAGCCAGTCGCGCCGCAGCTCGAGCTCCACGGGCTCGAGCACCTGCTTCTCGATCGGAGCGAGCAGGCCGAGCACGGCTTCGGCGTTGCGCGGACCGAGCACCCATTGGCCCTCGGCGCGCAGGAGCACGAGCTCGGCGTCCGGTTCCTTGAGCCCTTCGGCGATGAGCACGTCGTCGACGGCCTTGGCGAGGTCCTCGGGTCGCGTTTCGCGCCGGGTCATCCAGCGCAGGCGCTCGCGCGCCGCACCCGAGTTCGGCACCAGGGCGTTGAGCGTCGCGAGATCGCGGATCGCCTCGGTGACGTGTCCTTGCAGCGCGGCGGCGCGCGCCGCGAGCAGCCAGACGTCGGGATTGCCCGGTTCCAGCGCGCGCTCGCGATCGAGCATCGTCGCCGCGCGCTCGGGATCGATCTCCGAGAGCAGCGCGGCCCACGGCGCAAGGCTGCCCGGCGCCAGGCGATCGAGCGCCTGCGTTTCGTGGCGCGAGCGGAAGCCCTGCAGGCGCGCGAGAGCGCGCGCGACGCCGATGGGGGCGTTGTTCGGGTCGCTGTGCAGATCGACGCGCGCAGCCGCCACGACGACGCGCGGATCGTCGGGGAACGAGCGCGCGAGCTTGCCGACCTCGCCGTCGACCTCCGCGGGCGTCACCAGCGGCGGTTGTTCCGATTGGGCGCGCGCGAGCAGCTCGAGCTGTCGTTCGACCTCGCGCGGATCGACGCGCTTGCCGCCGAGCTCGAGCGCCTTGCGCTGCGCCTCGAGCGCTGCGCCGACATCGCCGCGCGCGGCGAGGATCTGGGATTGGAGGTGGAATGCCGTGGGCTTGTCGGGCGCGAGCTCGGCCGCCTGCTTCGCCGCCTCGAGCGCCGCATCCCATTCCCGGCGTGACAGCGCGCTGCGCGCGCGATCGAGCGCGCGTTCGGCCGGCGTGCCGGCGAGGTTGCCGAGCGCCGCGATGCGCCGTTCGCGCAGATCGACCAGCGCGCTCGGCGGCGCATCGATCGCGAACGGAGTGCGCTCGAGCGCATCCCAGCCCGGACCGAAGCCCGGGTGCAGGCTCACGAGCTCGCCGAAGAGCTCGCGCGCCAGAGCGACGTTCGCATCGTCGCGCGCCTGCTGTCCCAGCAGGTAGTCGCGCCACAGCGTGCCACGCGCGCGCTTCTGAAACGCTTCGACGCGCGCGCGCGTCCAGCTCGTGCCGCTGGGCATCGTCGAGGCGAAGAGCAGCGCCGCGGTGAAGCGCGCATCGCCGCGCTTCTCGGAGCCGACGAGGAACTGCTCCGTCTCGGCCAGGATCGTCGAACCGAAGTACGGCGGAGGTTCCCAGCGCCGATCGCCCAGGCGCGCGGCGATCGCTTCCGCCAGGCGCCAGGTGGGCGAGCGCGGCTCCTTCTCGAGGCCGGCCTGGATGCGCTCGAGCGCGGTCTGGGGATGGCCGCTGAGCAGCGCGAGCATCGCGCGCTGCAAGGGCGTGACGCGCAGCTTCGATTCCGAGAGCGCGGTCGCCCAGCGTTCGACGTCCTCCCAGCGCTGCGTGTCCGCGGCCTGCGCCAGGCGCAGGACTTCGTAGCCGAACTCGGTCTCGAAAGCCTGCGCGCGATCGAGGTAGCCCTCCGCCGCGGAGTCGCGCGTGATCACGGCGCACGTCGCGAGACGCAGGATGACATCTCCTCCGCGCGTTTGCGGCGACTCGTCCAGGCGTTCGAGCAGCGAGCGCGCGAGCCCGGGCCGGCCGGCGACGAGCAGCTGGTCGGCGAGCGTCAGCCAGCGTTCCTTGTTCGGCTCGCCGCGCGCGACGAGCTCCTCGACGATGCCCTTGAGTCGATTCTCGTCTCCGGTGCGCAGCGCGGCGAGCAGGTACAGGCTCGAGTCGCCGCGCGACGGCGCGGCCGCGGCGTCGGGGCCATCGAGGTAACCGAGCGCGCGCGCGGGCTCGCCGATCTCGAGCGCGAGCCGTGCCGCGAACTCGCGCACCTCGGGGCTGCGCGCGGCGGCGTCCATGGTCTCGAGCAGCTTGAGCGCGGCGCGCGCGTCGCCGTGCTCGTGGAGCGTGCGCGCGATCAGCGTGCGACCGAAACCTGCCGGATCGCCGCGCATCAGATCGAGCAGCTCGTTCGAGGCCAGATCGCCGACGGCGATGCCTCGCAGGAGCGCGCGCGTGCTCTCGTCGCCACCGGCGGCGCGCATGCGCTGGATGACGAGCTCGACGAGGTCGCTCTTGCGTCCCTCGCGCTGCGCGCATGCGGCGGCGAGGTCGATCGCGGGCAGGAAACCCGGCACGTTGCGCAGCAGCATCTCGGCGCAGGCCGCAGCGCGCGGCATGTCGCCCGCGTCGAAGTGCACGCGGCCCAGGCGATAGAGCTCGTAGGGGCTCGCTCCGGGTGGCGTGGTCCACACGCCGCGCGAGGTCTGTTCGGTGCGTTCGACGATCGGATCGATGCCGGCGGCGCGCAGCTCGAGCTCGCCGAGCTCGACCCATTTCGGAAGGAGCTCCTGCGTGCGCGCGGGCAAGAGGCTCATGCCGCGCGCCCACTGCGCTTCCTGGTCGCGCACGCTCGCGTTGGGATTGTCGCGCGAGAGCTCGACCAGGCGCAGCCAGAGCTCGCCGTCGCTCTCGGGCTCGAGCTCGAGGGCGCCGCGCAGCTGCTCGCGCTCGGCCGGCACGTCGCCGAGGATGCGCGAGGCGCTTGCGGCTTCGCGCCAGGCGATCGCGCGCGCGCCGGGCAGCGGATCGATGCACGTGGAGTTCAGGAAGCGCGTGACGAGGTCGATGCGTCCCTGGATCGTCTGGTCGCGGCCGAGCGCGGGCTGGTGCACGCGCGCGATGCCGAGGTAGAAGTCGGTCCACGGATGCTGGGCCGTGTCCGACACCGCGTACATGAGGCTCGCCGCGCGCCCGAGGTGGTTCCAGTTCGCCGTCGCGTAGAGCGCGCGACAGGTCGCGGCGAAGAACATGACCGGCGCGGGCGAGGCGCGCGAGAGCCACTGGATCGAGAGCTGCGCGGCGAAGCGCATGCGCTCGAGCTCGAGCAGCGTGTCGAGGATCGAGGTCGCGCAGGCGACGTCGTTGCGCACGTCGGGCACGCGCACGGCCGCCGCGGCGACGTCGGCGATCGTCTCGGAGCGGCCGGCGTCGCGCAGGAGCCCGAAGAGTGCCGCCAGGCATTGCGGATCGGCCCGCGCGCGCAGCAGGTGTCCGAGCGCGTCGAGCGCCGCTCGCGCGTCCTCCGCGCCTTCGTCGCAGCGGCCGAGCGTCGCTTCGAGCTCGACGCCGCGATCCGTGCCGTAGAGCGCGCGCAGGCGATGGCTCCACGCGACACGCGCCGGATCCGAGCGGTCGAGCGTGCACAGTCGCGCGCAGATCGTCTTCGCGCTCTCCGCGTCCGTGGGGATCAGCGTGCGGCGCGCGATCGCGAGCGCGCCCTCGAGCGCCTGCGTGCAGGACTGCGAGTGCAGGAGGCCGAGCTGCTTCCACGCCTCGAGATCGGTCGCGTCGCGCGTCACGCGCGCGCGCACGCGCGATTGCGCGGCGCGCAGGTCTCCCGAGCGCGTCTCGAGGTCCGTGAGCAGGAGATCGATCGCGAAGGGCGCGCCGCGGTGCTCGTTGACGACCTCGAGGTCCGCCTTGGCGCGTTCCCAGGAACCGATGCGCGAGAAGATCTTGCCGCGCAGGAGGCGCACGTCGTCGGTGAGCGCCGCGTTGCCCGATTCCTCGGCCTGGCTCAGCGCGAGGTCGAGCTCCGAGAGCGCGACGTCGTCGTCGATCTGCCTGGCTTCGATGCGCGCTTCGAGCGCGGCGAAGAACTCCGAGGGCGAGCGCGCGTCGCGGCGGCCCGCCATGGCGAACAGGGCGGCGCACAGCGTCAGGGCGAAGCCGAACAGGAGCCAGGTGGTCCACTTCATGGGGCGGTGCGTGCGATGCGCTCGGCGCGAAGCGTTCGCCGTGCGACGCGCCGCTCCGAGCAGCGCGTAGCGTAGACGAGTCCATGGGTCGAACGCACGCGCGCGCTGCACTGCCAGCGGGTGGAGCGAGGCGCGCGCCAACGCTTGTCGAGGCGTCGCGGAAGACGAGCTCGACGTGACGGGTGAACGTTCGATCGCAACGGGCGCGTGGGCCGCGTGCGGCGCTCCTGGGCGCCGCGCCCGGCCGGGACGGGCGTCGCGCGCGTGCGTCCCGCGAGCCTAGAGGGCGTCGCGCGCGTGCATCGGGGATCGGCGGTCACCGGGTTCTTCTTCGGCGCGAAACGCCCGGCGGTTGACGTCGCGCTCGCGCGCGCGGGCGGTTCACGCGCGAGACCCGCGCGGGCGGTTCACGCGCGAGACCCGCACGGAAGGCGACCCGAGCCGGCGGGAGCGAGGTCGGGCACCGTCCCGAGTCCTTCGCGGCAGCGCGGACGCTCGCGGAGCTCCTCGCGCAGCCGCGTGCATCGGCTTCCGCCAACCCGCGCTCCCGGGGGAAGGAGATACCCCCGCGGGACGCGACCCCGGGCGCGCGCCGAGGATCCGGGACGCGAGCGCTCACGACGCGTGCGGGAACCCGCGCGCTGGCGGGCAGGGATCGGCGCGGGAACAATCGGGTCGTTCCGCCGCGCGGGAGCGCGCGCCGCGGCGGGGCCGAGGCTCGTTCCCGGGCCGAGCCCGAGTTCGCGCGCACGAGCTTCTCATGGATCCGAATGCCTCGCAGTTCGCAGTCGAGTTCGCCTCGCACGTTCCGCTGTATCTCGTGTACGTCGCGTGCGCGGTCTTGGCGCTGGTGTTCTGGAAGCGCGCACCGCTCGCTTGCGGGTTGGCACTGACGTCCGCGGTCGTCCTGCTGCTCTGCTCGGTGGCGCTGATGGTCCTGCGGCACGCGTACCTTCGTCGCGCGAACTCCTCCGAGCTGACGAACGAGGAGCTCTCGCAGGTCTTCGCGATGCTCGGCATCGTCGGGACGGTGGCTCACGCGATCGGATCCGGACTGCTCGTGACCGCGGTCTTCGTCGGTCGCCGCGCGCGCGCGCCGTCCGCGGCCTGAACGTCGCGCGCGAGTCCCGCCTCGACCGCCGCGTCCGTTCGTCGAGCGCGGTCCGGCGCACTCCCAAGACGGAGAACGGCGCCCGCCGTCGAGCTCCCGTCCTCGAGCCGTCGCTCAGGCGTCGCGCGGGACGCGTCGATAGCGGCGACTGGACTCGTCCTCGCGCTCCACCGCGCGGCGGCCGGTCCATCCACCGATGCCTCCGCCGCTCCACCCCGCGGAGGGAGAGGGGCCTTCGTCTCCTGCTCCCGATCTCTCGGTCCTCGTGCCGAGCTTCCAGCGCCCGGAATCCGTCGCGCGCCTGCTCGAGCGACTGCGCGCCCAGACCCTGGATCCCGCGCGCTTCGAGGTCGTGATCGTCGACGACGGCAGCGAGACCCCGTTGCGCGCTTCGATCGGGTCCGCGAGCGAACGTTTCGCTCTCACGCTCCTGCGCCAGGAGCGCGCCGGCCCGACGGCCGCGCGCAACCTCGCGCTCGAGCGCTGCCGCGGGCGCTGGTGCCTGTTCCTCGACGACGACGCGCTGCCCGCGAGCGAGCTGCTCGAGCAGCACCTCGCCTTGCACGCGCAGCGCGAGCGAGCGCAACTCGCGCCCGTCGCGGTGCTCGGCAGCTCGCATTTCAGCGCGCGCGCTGTCGCCGCGAGCGCGTTCGTGGAGCTGCTGGACCGCAGCGACCTCCTGTTCGAGTTCTCGGCGCTTCGGCACGGCGAGCTGCACGACGGCCACGCGTTCTCGAGCTGCAACCTGAGCGTCGAGACGCAGCTCGTGCGCGCCGCCGGCGGTTTCGACGCGCTGCGTTTCCCCGACGTGCTCGCGGACGTCGATCTCGGTCTGCGCCTCGAAGCGCGCGGCGTGCGCGTGCTGCATCGCTCGGACCTCGTCGCCGAGCGCGACCACGTCTGGGAGCGTGCGGAGTTCTTCGAACACGCGCGGGAGCGCGGTGTCGCGCTCGCGCGCCTGTACGCGAAGCACGGCGCGACGCGCGGCCTGCGCCTGAACCCCGGTGAAGCGGCCGGCGGGAAGCTCGACGGCGCGTTCCTGCGGCGCCTGCAGGCGACCTGCGAGAGCCTGCATCCGGCGCTGGCCAGGATCGAGGCCGTGCTGGCGCGCGTCGAGGACGAACGACGCGGCAAGGCGCTCGCGCCCGAGCTCGTGCGCCAGCTCGTTGGCGCGCTGGAGCGCGTGCGCGCGTTCCCCGAGAGTCGCGGCCTCCTGCGCGAGCTCACCGGCGACGATCCGCTCCCGATCCTCGATCACGGTCCGCGGACGGGCCGGTTGACGTCGGTGATCGTCGTCTCGTTCGACGCCCTCGCTTCGACGCGCGAGTGCATCGAGGCGCTGCGCCGTCACTCCGAGGCCGAGCACCCGATCGAGATCCTGGTGGTCGACAACGGCTCGCGCGACGGCTCGCGCGAATGGCTCGCGGCGCAGGACGACCTCGTGCTCGTCGCGAACACGGAGAACGCCGGCGCGCCTCGCGCGCGCAACCAGGCGCTGGCGCGCGCGCGCGGCGAGTTCGTCGTCTTCCTCGACAACGACGTCGTCGTCACGCCGCGCTGGCTCTCGCGCCTCCTGTTCCACGCCGACGTCGATCCGCGCGCGGCTTGCATCGGTCCCGTGTGCGATCGCGCGGCCCACGGCCAGCAGATCGAGTACGGCGTCGACGACAGCGAGCTCGATGCGTTCGCCGAACGCCGCGCGCGCGAGCACGCGCGCCAGTTCCGCCACGGGTCCTTGCTCTCCTCCTTCTGCCTGCTCGTGCGGCGCGAGCTCGTCGATCCGGGGAGCGGAGTCGGCGGCTTCGACGAGCGCTTCTCGCCCTGGGGCTTCGAGGACGACGACTTCACGCTGCGCGCCGCGCTGGCTGGCGGCCACAACCGCGTCGCGCTCGACGTCTTCGTGCGCCACCGCGCCTATGGAAGCACGCGCAAATCGGTCGCGCACACGCAGCTGCTCGCGCGCAACTGGCAGCGCTTCGCCGAGAAGTGGCAGTTGCCGCAGGGCGCGGCGCACGGCGACTACCGCGCGCTCGAGCCGCTCTTCCTCCATCCACCCGAGCGCGCGCGCCTCCTCGTGCCGCTCGACACCTCCGCGTCCACCGAATCCGAGCCGGCCAAGGCCCCGCTCGTGGGAGCTTCTCCATGCGCAACGTGATCGTCCTGGGCTCGGGCCGCAGCGGCACGAGCATGCTCGCTGGCACGCTGGCCTCCGCCGGCTACGACCTCGGCGGAACGCCGTACCCGCCGCGCGACGCGAACCCCAAGGGTTTCTTCGAGACGCACGCCGTCAACGGCGTCAACGAGGAGATCCTCGCCGCGACGCTGCCGCGCCATCCGCGCTTCGAAGCCGGACAACGCTGGCTGGCGGAGCTCGCGCTCGACACGCCGCTCGTCGTGCCCGATTCCGCGCGCCAGCGCATCGTCGAGCTCGTGCAGCGCTCGCCCTACTGCTTCAAGGATCCGCGCTTCTGCCACACGCTCGAAGCGTGGCGTCCGCACGCGCAGGGCGCGCTCGTCTTGTGCGTCTTCCGCGATCCCGCGGTCACGGCGCGCAGCATCCTCCAGGAGTGCCGCGAGGCTCCGTACCTGAAGAGCCTGCCGATGTTCTTCGAGCGCGCGCTCGCGACGTGGACGAACATGTACGCGCACGCGTTGCAGTCCTACCGGCGCGAGGCGGCGTCGGCGCGCGCGGCGGACTGGCGCTTCGTGCACTACGACCAGCTGCTCGAGAGCTCCGGTCTCGAGCGTCTCGCCGAATGGACGGGCGCGTCGATCGACACGAGCTTCCCGGAAGCGAGCCTCGATCGCACGCGCTGCTCGCGCGCCGTCGATGCGGCGACGGCGGAGATCTACGCGCAGCTCTGCGCGCTCGCGAAGCACGAGCCCAAGCGCCGCGCGCAGGTCGTCATACCCGCGGCGCCGCCGCCGGCGGTGGGAGACGTCGAGAGCGCGAGCCCGCGTCTCTCCGTCATCCTGTGCACGTACAACCGCCGCGCGATCCTCGAGCGCTCCCTCGCGAGCTTCTTCCGCCAGGACGCGCCGGCCGGGGGCTTCGAGCTCATCGTCGTCGACGACGGTTCGCAGGACGGCACGCGCGAGTACCTGCAAGGGCTCGCGCTCCCGATCCCCGGCCGCATCCTCCATCGCGAGAACGGCGGGCTCGCCGCGGCGCGCAACACCGGCATCGCCGCGGCGCGCGGCGAGTACTTCCTGTTCGTCAACGACGACACGATCGCGTCGACCTCGCTCGTGCGCGAGCACCTCGCCGCGCACGACAAGGCCGGACGCGACATCGCCGTGCTCGGCACGTTCGAGCAGCCGCTCCCGGCGCTCGACAACGCGCTGATGCGCGTGCTCGAGGTCACCGACCTCGTCTTCCACTACAACGAGATGCGTCCGGGAGCGTTCTACGACTACCAGCGCTTCTGGACCTGCAACGTGAGCGTGCGCGCGGAGCTCGTGCGCGACGCCGGCGGTTTCGACGAGCGCTTCAAGCGCTACGGAGCCGAGGACATCGATCTGGGCTTCCGCCTGGGAGAGCTCGGCGTCGAGGTGCTCTACCACGCTTCCGCGCGCGCGCAGCACGACCACATCCTCGACTTCGAGACCTTCAAGCGCCGCCAGCGCACGTGCGGGGCGGCCTTCGTCGATCTGTTCGCGAAGGAACCGCGCTGCCTGCTGCACCGCGACTGGGACTGGATGCGCTCGCGCACTCTCGCGGACCTCGAGCGCTTCGTCGACGAGCATCGCTCGCGCGTGCCGGCGCTCGAGGCGGCGGCGAAAGCGCTCTCGGTCATCGATCTCGGCGCGCTCGACGCGAGCGAAGCGCAGCTCGGCTCCACCGTCGGGACGATCCTGAAGGAGCTCGGTCGCCTGATGCGCGAGCTCAACGCCGTCTGGTGGCAGCAGGGCCTGATCGACGGCCTGCGCTCGATCGGTTGCGAGAGCTTCGACGAGCTGCTCGGGCGGCTGCCGACGCCGACATCGGTGCGCGAGATCCAGTTCAGCTCGACGGCGGCGGAGACCGCGAGGGTCGCCAAGGAGCGCCTCGAGGACGTGCGCGCGCTGGCCGAATCCGGCGAGCTCGCGCTGGCGACGATCGAGGCGATCCGCGTGCTGTGCTCGCTGCCCGACGAAGCGCGGCGCGAGCGCGCGGAGGTGCTCAACGACCTCGCGGTGCTGCGCTACTCGGTCGAGGACGGCGAAGGCAGCGTCGCCTGCGTCGAAGCGGCGCTGAAGCTCGCGCCGGAGAACGAGCTCGCGCGCGCCAACCAGCGCGATCTGCGCGCGGCGAGCGCCAAGATGCCGCCGCGCTGGGGCAAGCGGCCCGACTCGAAGGCGCTGCCGACCGACCTGAATCCGTGGGTCGCCGAAGCGCTCGAGCTCGCGCGCACGCGCCTGGGATTCCACGGGCGCGACGTGCTCGAAGTGGGCGGCGCCGTGCCGCACGAAGCGGCCACCGCGACGGGCGCGCGGCGCTGGTGCGCAGGGTATCTCGGCGCCGAGGCGCTCACGGACGGCAGCTACGAGCGTCGCGCCCTCGACGCGCGAGCGCTGCCGTTCGAGGACGCGAGCTTCGACGCGATCTTCTCCAGCTGCGCGTTCGAGCACATCAACGACTTCGAGCGCGCGCTCGCGGAGATGCGGCGCGTGCTGCGCCCGGGCGGAGCGATCGTCACGCACTTCGCGCCGATCTGGTCCTGCGCCGTCGGCCATCACCTGTGGGAGAACGATGCGCAGGGCGAGCGCGTCACGTTCCTCGACCGCATCGTGCCGGACTGGGGGCATCTCCTGCTCGACGCGCGCGAGCTCTCGACCTACCTGGAGATCGTGCTCGGCGCCGACACGGCGCGGCGCGCGGTCGACTTCATCACGCGCAACGACTGCATCAACCGCCTCTTCGAAGGCGACTTCCAGCGCCTGTTCCGCGCCGCGGGCTTCGACGCCGGCGGGTTGGAGCGCGTGCCCGCCTGGGACGCGCGCCACGTCGCGACGAGCGCGATGCGCGCGGAGCTCTTGACGCGCTACCCGCGCGGCGGCGACTTCGACACCCCGGGATTGCGCGGCGTGCTGCCCGTGCTCTCGACGCGTCCCGCGCGCACTCCGGCGCGCGCGCTCGCGACCGCGCGCGCGGCGGGAGTGGGCGCGTGAGCGGCCGGCCCGCATCTCCCGACGAGTTGCACGCCCTGCGCGAGCTCGCGCGCGGAGGCTCGAAGAGCTTCCTCGTCGTCTACGACCACGTGCCGCGGCCCGACAGCTCCGGCGCCGACCTGCGTCTGATGCAGATCCTCGAGCTCCTGCGCGAGGCCGGGCACTCGATCACGTTCCTCGGGCGCAACGCCGACAGCGCGCCGCGCTACCGCAAGGAGCTCGAAGCGCGCGGCATCGAGGTGCACTCGCCCGATCCCGAACGCGTGCCGTGGATGCGCTACAAATCGCCGAACGTCGACTTGCCGGCGCTGCTCGCCGAGCGCCGCTTCGACGTGGCGCTGATCTACCAGTACTTCTGGTGCCGCGCGGGCGTCGGCGAGCAGTACATCCCGCTCGTGCGCGCGCACTCGCCGGCGACTCGAGTGTGGCTGCTCTCCGACGACTGCCACGCGCTGCGCGAGGAGCGGCGCTTCGAGCAGACCGGCGACCGCGACGACCTCGAGCGCGCGCGCGGCCTGTTCGTCAAGGAGGCCGAGAGCTACGCGCTCGCCGACCTGCTGCTCGTGATCACGCGCGAGGATGCCGCGCGCATGGTCGCCACGTGGCCGGAGCTCGAGCCGTGGCGCATCACGTTCGCGCAGGACGAGGCGCGCGAGAGCGTCCCGGGGTGCGCGGGCCGCGACGGTCTGCTCTTCCTCGGTTCCGGGGCCAACGACGCCAACCGGCGCGCGCTCGCCTTCCTCGTCGAGGAGATTCTTCCCAAGGTG
>JBGATX010000028.1:0-44353 GCA_044228975.1 Planctomycetota bacterium
GAAGCGGCTGTCGTTCATCCTCGCCAGCGCCTCGGCGTCGTCGTGCACGCGCGCGACGGGCAGGATCGGACCGAAGCTCTCCTCCTGCATCACGCGCGCATCGTTGGGCACGTCGGCGAGCAGCGTCGGCGGGAAGAAGAGGCCCGGACCGTTCGTACGCGCACCGCCGCACAGGAGGCGCGCGCCGCGCGCGACCGCGTCGCGCACGTACTGCTCGAGCAGCTCGAGCGCCTCGGGGCGCGCCAGCGGCCCGAGCGTCGTGCCCTCGTCGAGCGGGTCTCCCGGCACGAGCTTCTGCATCTCCGCCAGCGCGCGCTCGAGGAAGCGCTCGTAGTGCCGCGCGTGGACGTAGGCGCGCTCGACGGCACAGCAGGATTGTCCGGCGTTGTAGCAGGCGCCCTCGACCACGTTGGGCGCGCTGAAGTCCAGGTCCGCGTCCTCGGCGACGTAGGCCGGGTCCTTGCCGCCGAGCTCGAGCCCGACACCCGCGAGACGTTCCGCGGCGGCGCGGTACACCGAGCGGCCGGTGCGCACCGAGCCGGTGAACGAGACGAAGTCGATGCGCGTGTCCGCGACGAGCGCTCCGGCGCGTGCGTCCGGCACGACCACGTGCGCGAACAGTCCGGGCTCGAGCGCCGCGAAGGCGCGCTCGTAGTGCCGGCCGCAGAGCGGCGTCAGCGGGCTGTGCTTGAGCACGACGGCGTTGCCCGCCACGAGCGCGGGCACGATCACGTTGACCGGGACGATCAGCGGGTAGTTCCAGGAGGCGATGTCGAGCACCACGCCCACCGGCACGTGCTCGATCGCGAGCTTGAAGCCCGGCTTGGCCGGCAGTCGCTCACTCGAGAGAGCCTGCGGCGCGATCTCCAGCATGTACTCGGCGCGCGCGAGCAGCGTCTGGACCTCGCCGCGCGCCTCGCGCACGGGCTTGCCCATCTGCCGGCTGGTGTCGCGCGCGATCTCCTCGGCGTTCGCACGGAAGTAGCCGAGCGCGGCGCGGATCGCCTCGACGCGTTCCGCGAGCGGGCGCCGGCTCCACGCGCGCTGCGCGCCGCGCGCGGCCGCGAGCTTCGCGTCGATCCCTGCCGGCGTGTCGCAGGCGAGCTCGGCCACGAGCTCGCGGTTCCAGGGGCTGCGCACGAGGAGGGATTCGGGGACGCTGGGCGATGCGCTCATGCTGCGCCGGTATGCACTCTGCTCCGGCGGCTGTCCAGCGCGCGGCGCTCACTCCGCGTTCGGCGGCCAGAGGTGCTCGCGGCGGTTCTCCATCTCGTCCAGCAGCTGACGCAGCACGGCGTGCTCGCCGAGCAGGAAGAGCGCGTCGAAGTTGAGCTGGCACACGGCGCACACGGGACGCACGCCGCGGTAGCTCATGATGTCCGCGTCGGCGAGCGCCACGTCCTCCAGGCCGAACTCGCTCGCGTGCATCGGCGTGCCGTCCTCGCGGAAGCCGAAGAAGGCCTTCACGTCGGCGCTGGTGCGGCGGCAGAGGTAGCAATGGTCCGCGCCGCCCGAGCGGTCGAGCGCGTCGAAGTACTCCTGGAAGCGGTCGTCGATCGGGCTCACAGCAGCTCGCCCTCGGGCACCAGCTCTACCTCGAGCGGTCGTTCGGGTTTCGACGTCAGGCCGTAGACCAGCTTGACCAGGCGCGGCCCGAGCGCGCCGCGCACCTCGGCGAGCTCGTTCTCCAGCGCAGCCGTCGGCTGGCGGCCGTCGGGCACGACGATCGCCGCGACGCCTGTGCCCTGCGAGGTTCGTGCAACGGCGCGCACGAAGAGGCCGGGAAAGCGGCCGATCTCGGCGAGCTCCTCGCCGACGATCTCCGCGGCCTGGCCGCGCAGGTGCGCGAGGATGAAGTCCAGCCGTGCCTCGTCGTAGAGCCGCTCGAGGTCGGGCTGCACGAACTCCTCGAGCACCTTGCCGCCGCGTCCAGCGTGGATCAGCGAGCCGTGCGGCTGGATGTGGCGGAAGTGGAAGGCGAGGAAGCGGTCGGCGATGCGGTAGGTGCCCTTGCGCGAGCGCAGCGGATCCGGATCGGTCAGCGGCACCTCGCGCTCGACGAGCTGCAGCTCGCGCAGCGTGGTCAGGTACTTGTTCGCGGTGGGGGAATCGATGCCGACCGAGAGCGCGATGTCGCCGACCTTGTCGGAGCCGCGCGCGATCGCGGCGAGGATGCTGTTGTAGGTCGCGGGCGTGGTGAGCTCGCTCTTGAGCAGGAACTGCACCTCGTCGAACAGGTAGCCCTCGGGGCGCAGGCACTCGCGATAGAGGTTCTCTCCCAGCGTGCGTGCCGGATCGAAGCGCTGCAGGTAGGCCGGCATGCCGCCCAGGATCGCGAAGGCCAGCACGCGCTCGCGCAGCTCCCAGCCCGGGAAGAAGTCCAGCGCGGCCGCGGGCGACAGCGGCTCGAGCCGGCGTTGCGCCGTGCGCCGGCCGAAGAGCGGCGAGCGTTCGGCGAGGACCTCGTTCTCCATGAACGAGACCTGGCTGCCGCACAGCACGAGCATCAACTCCGACTTCTTGCCGCGCGTGTCCCAGAAGCGCTGCAGCTGCGAGGTCAGCCCCTTGGTGCCCGCGCACAGGTAGGGGAACTCGTCGAGCACGACCACGAGGCGTTCGTTCTTGGCGCGCTCCGCGGCGAAGCTCAGGGCGGCCGTCCAGTCGGGGAACTCGACGTTCTGCGCCAAGGCGTCGTCGAGCGAGGCCGCGAGCGTGTCGCGGAAGGCGCGCAGGTTGTCCTTCTCGCGCACCTCCGCGCCGAGGAAGTAGACCGCACGCCGGCCCGCGCAGAACTGCTGGAGGAGCTCGGTCTTCCCCACGCGACGACGGCCGTAGAGCACGAAGAGCTCGGGCTTGCCGGAGTCGTGGAGCTCTTGGAGGAAGGCCAGTTCGCGGGCGCGGCCGAGGAACATGGCTTTCTTATACCGACCCGTATAATACGATCAAGTATAGGGCTGGCGGGTCCCCCAGGGCCCTCTGGAACGGGTGCGGGCCGGGAGCAAGCTCCACGGCCCTCACCTCAGGAACCCCGGACGGCTGCTGGCTCGTTGCGTTCCCCCGAGCCGGCCGAGGTGTACAGCCTCACTTGCCTGCCGGCTTGTGATCGACTCGCAGGGCAGCGCCGTTGGGTGGCGTGGTCGGCGCGGCCACATCCTTGCCATCGACCAGCGCCTTGAGCGTGGTGCCCAGGTAGTCCTGGGCCTTGTCCGCCTTCTCCCCCTTGGGATCGTCGTCGATCGAGCCGGAGTAGCGCAGGATGCCCTTGGCGTCGAGGACGAAGACCTCGTCGAGGGACTTGGCGCCGAGGCGATCCGCGAGGATGCCGCCCTTGTCGAGCAGCACCGGGAAGGTGACGCCGCTCTTCGTCGCCGCATCCTGCACGGCCTTGGCGTCGCCCGCCTCGCCAGCGACGGCGTCGACTGCCAGCACGACGACGTTCTTGGATCCATACTCGGCGGCGAGCTTCGAGAGGTGCTTCTCCTGCGCATCGCCGGCGCTCGCCGCAGACCAGAAGTCGAGGACCACGATCTTGCCGCGGTACTCCTTGAGCGTGTGCGGCTTGCCGCTGGCGTCCTCGAGCGAGGTGGCGGCGTCGAGTTCCGTTCCGATCTTCAGTCCCTTGGGAGCCTCGGGCTTCTTCTCCTCGGGCTTCTTGTGCTCGTCCTTCTTCTTCTCGGGCTTGGGCGGGTCCTTCTTCTTGCCCTGGCCGTCGAGCGGTGCGGCGAGGAGTGGCGTGGCAGTGAAGGAGGCGAGAGCGACGAGCGCGACGAAGGAGGCGGTGAGCTTCATGAGGAGCATCCGTTGCGGGGGGAGGGAGAGGCCGACGGAGCGGAAGTGTCTTGGAGGAGAGAGTCGACCCCGCCGGCCTGCATGAAAATGCGCCAGGGCTACGCGAGCCTGGCTCGGGCGCAGGTGACGCGACGGTCATCTGGCGCCCGATCCACCGAGTTCAAGCTCCGGCGAGCTCGCGCCGCGTGGGCTCCTGCGGCTTGGCTCGCACGCGGTATTCCCCGCCCTCGAAGTCGATCCAGGCGAGGTCGCCGCGCCCGATGCGCCCGGTCAGGATCGCGTCGGCCAGGAGGTTCTGCACGTGGCGCTGGATGGCGCGCTTGAGCGGCCGCGCGCCGAACTCGGGGCTCCAGCCTTCCTGCGCCAGCTGGTCGCGGGCCGCATCGGACAGCAGGAGGCGGACCTCCTGCTCCTGGAGGTGCTTCTGGATGCGCTGCACCTGAACGTCGACGATGCTGCGGATCTGCTCCCGCGTCAGCGATTCGAAGACCAGCACCTCGTCGAGCCGGTTGACGAACTCGGGGCGGAAGAACTGGTGCACCTGCGCCTCGTTGCGCAGGTTGCTCGTCATCAGCACCAGCGTCTGCGTGAAGTCCACCACGCGGCCCTGGCCGTCGGTCAGCCGACCGTCGTCGAGCAGCTGCAGCAGCACGTTGAACACGTCCGGGTGCGCCTTCTCGACCTCGTCGAGCAGGATCACGGTGTGCGGCTTGCGGCGCACGGCCTCGGTCAAGGCCCCGCCCTCCTCGTAGCCGACGTAGCCCGGCGGCGCGCCGATCATGCGCGACACCGCGTGCTTCTCCATGTACTCGCTCATGTCGATGCGCACGAGGTTCTTCTCGTCGTCGAAGAGGAACTCGGCCAGGGCCTTGGCGAGCTCGGTCTTGCCCACGCCGGTGGGTCCGAGCAGGAGGAACGAGCCCAGCGGACGCGTGGTCTCCTGCAGGCCGGCACGCGCGCGCCGCACGCACTGCGCGATGGCCTCGACGGCCTGCTTCTGGCCGATGACGCGCTGCCCGATGCGCTCTTCCATGTGCATCAGGCGGTCGCGCTCGGTCTCGAGCAGGCGCGTGGCCGGGATCCCGGTCCAGCGGCTGACGACCTGCGCGATCAGCTCGGAGTCCACGGCCTCGGGCAGCAGCGCTCCCGCGGCCTGCACCTTCGCCAGCCTGGCGACGTTGGCCTCCAGGTCCTTCTGGGCCTGCGGCAGCTCGCCGTAGCGCAGGCGCGCGACGCGCTCGTAGTCGCCCTCGCGCTCCTTGCGCACGGCCTCCTCGCGCAGGCTCTCGATCAGCATCTTGCCGGCGCGGATCGCCGTGATGAGCTCCTTCTCGCCCTGCCAGCGCGCCTTGAGCGCCGTGGTCTGCTCGCGCAGCTCGGCCAGCTCGCGATCGATCTCGGCGACGCGCTTGTGCGTGTCGCGGTCCTCCTCGCGGGTCAGGGCGGTCTTCTCGATCTCGATCTGGCGCACGCGCCGTTCGAGGCTGTCGAGCTCGGGCGGCATCGAGTCGATCGCCGAGCGCAGCTGGGCCGCCGCCTCGTCGACGCAGTCGATCGCCTTGTCGGGCATGAAGCGATCGGTGATGTAGCGCTTGGCCAGCCGCGCCGCGGCGATCAGCGCCTCGTCGAGGATGCGCACGCCGTGGTGCACCTCGTAGCGCTCCTTCAGCCCGCGCAGGATCGCGATCGTGTCCTCGATGCTGGGTTCGTCGACCATCACCGGCAGGAAGCGCCGCTCGAGGGCCGCGTCCTTCTCGACGTACTTGCGGTACTCGTCGATCGTCGTCGCGCCGATGCAGTGCAGCTCGCCGCGCGCCAGCGCCGGCTTGAGCATGTTGGCCGCGTCCACGGCGCCCTCGGCCTTGCCCGCACCGACCAGCGTGTGCAGCTCGTCGATGAAGAGGATGATGCTGCCCTGCGCCTCGGCCACCTCGTTGAGCACGGCCTTGAGGCGCTCCTCGAACTCGCCGCGGTACTTCGCCCCGGCCAGCAGCGCGCCCATGTCGAGCGCCATGACCTTCTTGTTCTTGATGCCCTCGGGCACGTCCCCGGCGACGATGCGGTTGGCGAGGCCCTCGACGATCGCGGTCTTGCCCACGCCAGGATCGCCGATCAGCACGGGGTTGTTCTTGCGCCGCCGCGTGAGCACCTGCATCACGCGCCGGATCTCGGCGTCGCGCCCGATGACCGGGTCGAGCTTGCCGGCGACGGCCTCGGCCGTCAGGTCGCGCGCGAACTTCTGGAGCGCCTCGAAGGTCGCCTCGGGGTCGGGCGTGCTGACCTTCTTGCCCTTGCGCACGTCCTGGATCGCGGCCTCGATGCGCGCCGGCGCGAGGTTGCGCGCCGCGAAGAGGCCCTGGATCTCCGGGCCGCCCTTCTTCGCCAGCGCGAGCAGCAGGTGCTCGGTCGAGACGAACGTGTCGCCCAGGCGCTTCATCGCCGCGTCGGCCTCCTGCAGCGTCTCGCCCAGCGCGCGGGAGAGCGCCAGCTGCGTGCCGCTCGAGCGCGGCAGGCGCGCGAGCTGCTGTTCGATCTCCGCTGCGAGCGCCTTGGGCTCGACGCCCAGCTTGGGCATCAGCGCCGCCATCACGCCCTCGGGTTCCTCGAGCAGCGCACGCGCCAGGTGCATCGGCGTGAGCTCGGGATGACCCGCGCTCTGCGCGGAGGTCTGTGCGGACTGCAGGGCTTCCTGCGACTTGCGGGTGAAGTGCTCGTACATGGTGATTCCTCCGAAGACGCCGCCGGGAGAGCAAGGCATATGCCAGCCGGCTCCGGCGCGCGAGCGCAGGACACGGGCCGCCGCGCAGCCTCCGCGCGCTCGCGCCCCACGGCTCGCCGCCTTCTTGGCGGGCCTCGGTGTCATTCAGGCAGTGGGGCGCACGCCGTTCGCTACGCACACTGTCCGGGCGGTGCGCGAGCGCTCTCGGGGCGATCCTGGGCGCCGATGGAGGAGTCCCTGGCACACCCCGACGCGGGCGAGGAAGAGGCCTGGTCGCGCCAACGCGAGCAGCTCGTGCGGCAGCTCGAGCGGCGCGGCATCCGCGACGTGAACGTGCTCGCGGCCTTGCGCGCCGTGCCGCGCCATCCGTTCGTCCCGGCGCCGATTCGCGCGCGCGCCTACGACGACGAGGCGCTCTCGCTCTCGCAGGGGCAGACGATCTCGCAGCCCTACATCGTGGCGCTGATGAGCGCCGCCGTCGCGCCTCGCGCGCACGAGCGCGTGCTCGAGATCGGCACGGGCTCGGGGTACCAGACCGCGATCCTCGCCGAACTCGCCAAGGAGGTCTGCACGATCGAGCGCTGGCCCAGGCTGGCCGCGAGCGCGCGAGCCGTGCTCGACCGGCTGGGCTTCGACAACATCGAGTACCGCGTCGGCGACGGCTGGCTGGGCTGGCCCGAACGCGCGCCCTTCGATGCGATCGTGGTCACCGCCGCACCGGCGAGCGTGCCTGCGGTGCTGCTCGAGGAGCTCGCTCCGGGCGGCCGGATGTGCATCCCGCTGGGAGAGGATCCCTCCGACCAGCGGCTGTGGCTCTTCAGCAAGGCGCGCGACGGATCGGTGGCTCGGACGGACCTCGGCGGGGTACGCTTCGTTCCCATGCCGAAAGGGACGCCGTGAACCGCCACGACCGACGCAAGCAGCAGAGCCTGACGCGCACGCCCGCCGCCGCCGAGATCAACGCGACCTTCGCCCGCGGCGTCGAGCGCCACCGCGCCGGCGACCTGCGCGGCGCCGAGGAGATCTACCGGCGCGTGGTCCAGTGGAGCCCGGAGAGCCCGGAGCCCTGGAACTACCTGGGTGCGATCGCACTGGCGAACGGCGACCTGGCACGCGCCGAGGCACGCTACGCCCGGGCGCTGGCGCTCAAGCCGGACTGGCCCGAGGTGCTCCACGCCCACGCCAGCGCGCTGCACGCCCTGGGGCGCTTCGAGGACGCGCAGCGCGAGCTCGAGCGCGCGACCGAGCTCGACCCCAGGCTGCACCAGGCCTGGAACGGGTTGGGCATCACGCTGCAGCGCGGCGGCCAGCTCGTCGAGGCGCAGCGCTGCTTCGAGCGCGCCGTCGAGCTCGCGGCGGGCACGCCCGCCTACCTCTTCAACGTGGGCACCAACCTGAAGCTGCAGCAGCGCTTCCCCGAGGCGCGCGCGGCGCTCGAGCGCGCGCTCGCCGCGCGGGAACGCTACCCCGAGGCGCTGGCGCAGATCGCGCTGTGCTGGCGGGCCGAGGGCAACGACGACGAGGCCGCGCGCTGCTACCGCAGGTACCTCGAGATCGCGACCGAGGACGCCGCCGGAGCGCAGCTCTTCCTCGCCGCGCGCGCCGGGCTCGCGAACCCGCCCGCGCCCGCGCCGGCCTACGTGCGCGGCCTCTTCGACGAGTACGCGCAGTCCTTCGACGAGCACCTGGTCGGTCGCCTGGACTACCGCGTGCCCGAGCTGTTCGAGGAGCGCCTCGCGCGCAGGCTCGGGACGCAGCGCGCCGCGTTGGCGGTGCTCGATCTGGGCTGCGGCACCGGGCTCGCCGGCGCGCGCTTCGCCGCGCACGCGCGGCGCCTGGTCGGCGTCGATCTCTCGGCCGGGATGCTGCAGCATGCGCGCGAGCGGGGCGTCTACCACGAGCTCGTGCAGGCCGACGTACTCGAGTTCCTGCGCCAGGGTCGCGAGAGCTTCGACCTCGTGCTGGCCGCGGACGTATTCAACTACGTGGGCGAGCTGCGCGCGCTGCTGGAGTCTCTCGCCAAGCGCGTCACGGCCGGCGGCTGGCTGGCGTTCAGCGTCGAGGCGGGCACGAACGGCGTGCAGCTGTCGAAGAGCCTGCGCTTCACGCACGGCGAGGAGTACCTGCGCGCCGAGCTCGCGCACGCGGGCTTCGAGATCGCGAGCCTCGAGCGCGAGAAGCTGCGCGTCCAGGACGGCCGGCCGGTCGAGGGTTTCGTGGTCCTCGCGGCGCGTCGCACCAGCGGCTAGGTCCGGGCTCGAACCGGGATCCGCGCTCAGATCAGCTTGCAGGCGCGCAGCGTCGCCTCGAGCTGCGCGCGCGTGGCGAACTCCATCGGCGCGAGCGGGAGGCGCACCTCCTCGGTCAGCTTGTGCATCAGCGCCAGCGCGGTCTTGACGGGCACCGGGTTCGACTCGAGGAACAGGTCGCGCGCCAGCGGGGCGAGCTCCTCGACCAGCGCGGCGGCGCGCACCGAGTCGCCGCCGGGCAGCGCCGCGCGCACGAGCTCGGCCGTCTTGCGCGGCAGGAGGTTGTTGACGACGCCGATCACGCCGACGGCGCCCAGGCCCATGAAGTCGGCGATGCGCGCGTCCTCGCCGCAGATCACGGCGACGCGGGTGTCCTTGACCAGCGCGCGCACCTTGTCGAGGTCGGGCTTGGCCTCCTTGACCGCGACGATGTTGGCGTGCGTGTCGCCGAGCTCGCGCACGACCTCGACCGGCATGTCGACGCCGGTGCGCGAGGGCACGTTGTAGAGGATCACCGGCTTGTCGGTGCAGGCGGCCACCGCCGAGAAGTGCAGCACGAGGCCGCGGCGGCTGGGCTTGTTGTAGTAGGGCGTGACCACCAGCAGCCCGTCGACGCCGGTGGCGCTCGCCGCAGCCGCGAGCTCGACCGTGCTGCGCGTGCAGTTCGTGCCCACGCCCGCGATCAGGGGCAGCCGGCCGCGCGCGAGGCCGACGGCGCACTCGAAGAGGCCGATGCGCTCCGCGTCGCTGAGCGTCGCGGCCTCGCCGGTCGTGCCGGCCAGCACCAGGCCGTCGGTTCCGCTGGCGATGTGCCAGTCGATCAGGTGCTCGAGGTCGGCGTAGTCGATCTCGCCCTTGCGGAAGGGCGTCGGCAGCGCGACGTAGCTGCCCTGGAAGCGCGAGCGGGAACCTTGGACGAGCATCTTCTCAGCCTCCGGTGCGGGTGCGGACGGTGCGTGCGGAGCGGATCGTGCGCGGAGTCGGGGTCGTGCGCGGTGCTCGCGCGATCGGCGTGGGGGCGCGGGTGCGCCCCGAGCGCGTGCTGCGCGCCGGACCGCGTGCGAGCGCGGCCATGCGACTGACGGCCTCGTCGACGCCCGTGAACAGCGCGCGCGCGACGATCGCGAAGCCGATGTTGAGCTCCTCGACGTGCGGCAGCCGCGCGATCGGCCCGACGTTGTCGTAGTCGAGACCGTGGCCCGCGTTCACGCGCAGGCCGCGCGCGTGCGCGTGCTCCGCGGCGCGCACGAGGCGTTCGAGCTCGCGCGCGCGCGCGTGGCCGTGCGCGTTGGCGTAGGAGCCGGTGTGCAGCTCGACGAAACGCGCGCCGATCTCCGCCGCGGCGTCGATCTGCTCGCTGTCGGGGTCGATGAACAGACTCACGTCGCAGCCCGCGCGCGCGAGCTCTGGAACGACCTTCGAGAGGCGCGCGCGTTCGCGGCGGACGTCGAGACCGCCTTCGGTCGTGACTTCCTTGCGGTTCTCGGGCACGAGGCACGCCGCTTCGGGACGCGTGCGCAGCGCGATGCGCACGATGTCCTCGTCGAGGCTCAGCTCGAAGTTCAGGCGCGTCGAGATCCCGCGGCGCAAGCGCCGCACGTCGTCGTCCTGGATGTGACGGCGGTCGACGCGCAGATGCGCGGTGATGCCCAACGCTCCCGCGCGCTCGGCCTCGAGAGCCCAGGCGACCGGATCGGGGAAGGACTCGCGACGCGCCTGGCGCAGCGTGGCGACGTGATCGACGTTGACCTGCAGACGCGGCATGGGGCGCGGATTGTCGTGCTCCCCGTCCCCTCGGGCAATGATCGGAGCTCCGCAGGGCCGTTCGAGGACGGCGGGCGGGTTGCCTCGTGTCTTGCGCGCGCGCAAGTGCCCGCTGTCCGAAGCCCGTAAGAACGCGGACGGTTGCGGGCCTCGCGCTTGACCGATTCGCACGATCGGCTCAACTACGGTCCGCGGATCGGCGCGCTCCAGCTCGAGCGGCCCGCCGCGTCCACGCCCCCCAACGCATCTCGTAGAGGAACTCCATGCAATTCCATCGCTTCGCCCTGACCGCGGCGCTGTGCGCGCTCGCGTCGACTCCGTCGCTCTCGAATCCGGCCGCGGCGCAGCAGAAGGGCGCGCCCGCGCAGGCCGAGAAGCAGGTGACGCTCGGCGTCGGCGACCGCGCTCCCGCGTTGACGGTCGCGAAGTGGGTCAAGGGCAGCGAGGTGCCCGCCTTCGACAAGGGCAAGGTCTACATGGTCGAGTTCTGGGCGACGTGGTGTGGACCGTGCATCCGCAGCATGCCGCACATCAGCGAGCTCCAGAAGAAGTACAAGGACCGCGGTCTGACGGTGATCGGCATGACGTCGCAGGACTCGCGCGGCAACACGCTCGAAGCGGTCGAGAAGATGGTCGCCGACAAGGGCGACGGCATGGGCTACACCGTCGCGTGGGACAAGGAGCGCACGACGAGCAAGGCGTTCATGGAAGCCGCGGGCCAGGGCGGCATTCCGTGCTCGTTCCTGATCGATGGCTCGGGCGCGATCGCCTACATCGGCCACCCGATGAACATCGACAAGATCCTCGAGCAGGTGCTCGACAACAAGCACGACATCAAGCAGCTCGCGGCCGACGCCAAGCGCGCCAAGGAACTCGAAGCGAAGTCGCAGGCGATCATCCAGAAGCTGAACACCGCCGCGCAGTCGAAGGACTGGGAAGGCGCCGTCGCGGCCGCCGACGAGCTCATGGCGCTGGATGCGAAGCAGTTCGGCCCTGACGCCGCGAACGCGAAGTTCCACATCCTGTTCGGCGAGATCAACGACACCAAGCGCGCCTACGCCTTCGCTCGCGAGCTCCTGACGGGCGTGGCCAAGGACAATGCCGGCATGCTGAATGCGATCGCCTGGCAGATCATCGATCCGGACGCCGAAGTGAAGGACCGCGACGCGAAGCTCGCGCTCGAGCTCGCGTTGCGCGCGAACGAGATCACCAAGGGCGAAGACGCCGCGATCCTCGACACCTTGGCCTGCGCCCACTTCACGCTCGGCGACCTCAAGAAGGCGGTCGAGGTCCAGACGCTGGCCGCGGACAAGGACGCCAAGCTCAAGCCGACGCTCGAGAAGTACAAGAAGGCGCTGGAGCAGAAGGGCAGCCAGTAGGCCGCCCGCCAGCCGCTCGAATCCCCGTCACCCTCGCGCGCGCACTCCACGCTCGCGAGGGTGAATCGTAGGATGCGAGGCGCATGCGCATCATCGCCGGGGAATGGGGCGGCCGGCACCTGCAAGCGCCGGCCGGCAATGGCACGCGGCCGATGCTCGATCGCGTGCGCGAGTCGCTCTTCGGCGTGCTCGGCGACCTCGTCGACGACGCGCGCGTGCTCGATCTCTACGCCGGCAGCGGGAGCCTCGGCCTCGAAGCGCTCAGCCGCGGAGCGCGACACGCGCGCTTCGTCGAGCGCAGCGCCGCGGCGCTGGACGCCTTGAAGGCCAACGCCAGCGCGCTCGGCGCCGGCGAACGCGCTCGCATCGTGCGCGGCAACGCGCTCTCGCGCGAGAGCTGGTCGGACGCGCCCAAGCTGCCGTACGCGGCGCGCAAGCACGCGGGCCAGCCGCCGTCCGCGGAGCCCGTCGCGCCGGCGAACGCGGCCGGGACGGCCATGCCCGACGTGCGCTTCGACCTCGTCTTCTTCGATCCGCCCTACGCGCTGCTCGACGCGCCGGTGGAGCGAGCGCGACTCTTCGCCACGGTCGACGAGCTCGCCGACAGGCATCTCACGCCGCCGGGCGTCGTCGTCTTCCATCTCCCCGAGAAGTCCATCGGAACCTTGCGCTTCGCGAGCGGCCGGCGCGGCGAGCTGCGCAGCTACGGCACCTCGACTCTGTGCTTGATCTGGAAGCGCGACGAGACGCACCTGTCGGGTGGACGGCGCGCGTAGACGCGCGGGGGGACGGCGCGCCTGGCCGCGCCGGTGGACGACGCGCGCAGCCGCGCGGGCTACGAGGCGCGCGTGTCCACCGTGCGCGGCCGGTTGCTCGTCGATGGCAAGCTCCAGAGCGGAACGCTGGCGTTCGAGGGCGAGCGCATCACGCGCGTCGACGTCGTGGGCGAGATCGGCGGCAGCGATCAGCCGATCGTCGCGCCGGGGCTGATCGACCTGCACATCCACGGGCATGGCGGCTTCGATCCGCTCGAGGACCTGGGCGAGCTCGCGATCTCGCTCGCGCGCGCCGGCACGACGGCGTTCCAGCCGACGCTCTTCCCCGCGCGTCCCCACGTGCTCGGCGAGCAGTGCGAGCGCGCGTGGCGCGAGGCGAGCTCGCTCCTGCCCGGTCGCGGCGCGCGCGTGATCGGTCTGCACCTCGAAGGGCCGTTCGTGAACTCCGCCGCGGCCGGAGCGCTGCCGATCGCCGACCTCGCGACGCCTTCGCGCGAAGCGTTGAGCGCGATCCTCGGTCCCGCGACCGGCAGCGGGCGCGGAGTGCGCACGATGACGCTCGCTCCCGAGCTCCAGGGCGCGAGCGAGCTCATCGCGGAGCTCGCGCGCTGCGGCGTGCGCGTTTCGCTCGGCCACAGCCGCGCCACCGCGGCGCAGGCGCGCGGCGCGACGCGCGGCGGAGCGTGCGGCGCGACGCACTTGTTCAACGCGATGGCGCCGTTGCACCACCGCGAGGTCGGCCTCGCGGGTTTCGCGCTCACCGACGCGGCACTCTTCGCCGAGATCATCGGCGATCTCGTGCACGTCTCGGGCGAGATGATCGAGCTCGCGCTGCGCGCGCGAGGTCCGCGCGGTTTGTGTCTCGTGAGCGACGCTCTGCGCGGCGCGGGCACGGGCTGCGAGCGTTTCCATTCGCACGGCCGCGATCATCTGCTGCACGAAGGAGCGGTGTACTACCCGCCCGCGACGCCCGACGAAGGTCCCAGGCTCGCGGGCTCGGCGCTCTCGCAGCTCGAGATGATCCGTCTGCTCGTCGCGCGCGGCTACGTGGGTTTCATCGAGGCCTGGACGATGGGCAGCGAAACACCCGCGCGCGCTCTCGGTCTCGAGCGCGAGCTCGGCGTCTTGCGCACCGGCGCGTGCGCCGATTTCGTCGTGCTGCGCGGCCCGGAGCTCGCGCTCGAAGCCGTCTACGTCGCCGGGCGGCGCGTCGACCTCGGCGCGCGCGCGCAGGCCTGACTCGCGCGCACCGGTTTCGATTCGGCACTGTTCCCGTGTCGATCGAGCGCCTGCAGATCGCGCGCAGGCTCGCGAAGATGCGCGCGACGGACTCGACCTGCGGACCAACGGCGCAACTCGTGCAGTAGGTGAGCTGACGAATTACTGCAAGTACTTGGACGAGTCGCCGAGACCGAGGGCCGACGAGGGAGTACCGGGCGAATCCAGTCTGAGTGGCTCGTCTCCTGCCTTTGCGCTTCCAGTGCGGAAACTGCAAACTCCCCTCCGCCCGTTCCCCGTTCCCAACTGTTTCGGAGGTGACGCATGCTCGCTCGCAGTGCTCGGATAATTCGTTCGTGGCTTCTTCGCTCTCTTTCCCATACCACGCACACCGCAGGTCGGTCCTTGTGCGACCGTCCGAGAACCCGCATCGTCCATCATGGCCTCTGCTTGTTTCTGACGCTGGTCGCGGCATCTGCCCGGGTCCACGGTGCCACGACGTGGTTCGTCGATGCCTCGATCCCAAACGGTTTCTCGAATTCTGGGCTGGGATGGGCGGCTCCGAAGAGCCTCGAAGACGCCTTGGCGCTCGCCGTAACTGGCGACGAGATCCGGCTGCGTGAAGGCACCTACGTGCCGTCGATCAATCACATTGCAGGGTCGACCGACCCTCGAGATCAGTCGTTCTTGATCAACAAAGGGATTACGTTGATTGGTGGCTGGTTGGGAACCGAAGGAACGAGTACTGCCCCGCGCGGATGTCCGAACAAAACAATCTTGAGCGGCGAACTCGGCGTGCCGGGCCAGGGCTGCGACAATACGTACCACGTAGTCTCCATCCTCAACGCCACCGGACTGAAGATCGGCCTTCACCGGCTCGAAGTAGCAGCTGGCAAGGCAGCCTTGTTCGCTGGCGGCTATCCGTGCCCGACGCCTCAGTTCTACGGTTCGATCGCGCCGAGCCGCATGCTTGGCGCTGGTGTTCATATCAACACCAGGGCAACCGTCCAGATGTCGGAGGTCATTCTCTACGACAACTCCTGCAATGGCCTCGGCAGTGGCATCTATTGCAACAAAGCATTCCTGACGATCCGTCAGTCGCTTTTCGAGAAAAATGTCGCGCACAACTGGGACTTGGGTGGTGGGGCGGGCATCTACTGCACGAACGCGACGGCCAAGTTTCACAGTGTTGTCTTCGACACCAATACGGATTCGGCGCGCGGCGGAGGCGCCTACGTTTCCAACGGCGACTACGAGTTCGTCAACTGCGCATTTCAAGGCAACACGGCCGCCCAGGGCTCCGGCGGGGCCGCTTTCGTCGAGGGCGATTCGAGCGCGTTGTTCTTCAACTGTAGCTTCGGAAACAACGTCGCTTCAACTCCGTCGATGAGTGCTCAATCACTGGCGTACACCATCGATTGTTCCTCGCTGACCGGGGAATGTCGTCTGTTCAATTGCGTCGTCAACAACAACTTCGTTGCCATCGGTCCAGTGCACTTCGTGGTGCCGGTTTCTTCCACCGCCGTACTCGAGGCACAGGCATCGTATCTTGAGATTCGCACCGGAGACCCCTCACCAAGTCTGGTGCCTTCTCCCGGCGGCCGCTTCAATGTGCTCTGGCCGACAAGCATTTCATTTGCGCCGGGGAATCTGTCATTGGCGCCCTTCACTACTTCCTCGGTGACCGCGGGCGGCGATCTGCTCCTGTTGCCGAGCGATGTACTCGACCTCGACGGTGACGGAGACTCGTCGGAGTCGATTCCCGTCGACCGCGAGCGACGATCACGCTTGACGGTTCCAATCGGCGGAGGATCGCAGCTGAGCATGGGCGCCTACGAGGGCGACTATTCGCCCTCTTCGAGCTTTCCGGGCATCGTGGACAATCAAGCGCTCGCAGCCGGCAGCGCAGGATGCGGGCCGTAGGGGCCGTGTCGGTCGTGGATGCAACTTCCACTACCTGACTGTCCGTTTCCGCGAATCGCGTTCCGAGCGGGCTTCGGGCTCTGCGTAACGCGTGCTACACGCTCGTCGACCTCTACTCTCGGAACGGACGAGGCAAGTTACCTACGGGCCCCAGACCACCGCGAGCCCGTTGGATGCGTTGGCGTGTGCGCCGCCCGGACAAAAGCCGCTTGCCGTGTCGCGGTAATACGCTTGGTAGTAACGGGTGGCTCCAACTTCAATCGCATCGCCGCTCGCGAACGAACGCAGGGAAATCGACGCGTGTCCCGGGGGAGGTATCGAAGCGGCGCCTCCGCCCGCGATGGTCGAATAGAGGCGTCTGATCGTCCCACCGATGCAGCGTAGTCCTCCACCCCACGGCGTCGGTGTGGACGGTTCCGAGCCCTGCAGGAACAGCGTCAAGGATGAAACGCGTTCGCCGCTGGACACGATGCTCAACGTGTCTGCAGACAAGCTCGCACTGCCGCCGGATGCCAGCCAGGCTCCACCTGTCGCCGCGGAATTGTCACAACCGTGAGCCTGCAGTCCGTTGTTGCCACACGGGCACGGTTGAATGACGCCAGCGCCATCGCAATAACTCGCTGGCGGAGCCGGATCTCGGACACGCACGAACACGTCCATCCACAGACTCGGATCGCCGGGAAAGGCGGCAGGGTCCGTGGTCATCATCGCAATCTCACGTGCGTCGGCGGACAATTCTGGAAGCACAACGGAGCCTCCGAGTTCCTGGCCATTCGGTGCAAGGCTAACTCTCTCGGTTGTGTGGAGCAGTTGATCGTGAACAAAAATGTCGATGTTGATATCGTCCCCGGCCTGAAGGTTGGTCGCGACGCTCGAGAACGCGACGAAGCGGCCATCGAATGACACTGAGTTCGAGGCAATCGATCCCAGAATCGCTCCGCCGCTGTAGCCATTGCCTTCCATTCCACTAGTACTGACGCTGACGAGTCGGAGTTCGCCAGTGAGCAGGTTCTTCACGAAAACATCCGATACACCGTTGGAATCGTTGGGAACGAGGTTCGACGCAAGGCTCTCGAACGCGAGGAATCGACCGTCACCGGAGAACCGGCCCGCCGCGCTCGCTCCGTTCCCCTCCGCTCCCGAATCGGTCACGCTGATCCTTGCGGTAGTACCCATCTGCAGGTCGCGGACGAAGACGTCGCGAACGCCGTTGGTATCGCCCGCGACGAGGTTGGTCGCGAGGCTGTCGAAGACGATCCATCGCCCGTCCGACGAGAGCGCGCCCCACTGACTGGCGCCGTTTCCCGGGTTGCCCAGCCAATCGACGCTGGCGCAGATCGTCGTCCCTGACAGCGAATCATGCACGAAGACGTCCAGCACGCCATTCGTGTCGTTAGGAACGAGCGTCGATGCCGTCGTGTCGAACGCGATGAAGCGTCCGTCGCCAGACACGGCGACGTTCTGGCAGTGCTGGTTCGCCTGAGTGCCCGCGGTCGACAGGCTGGCTCGGTGCATCGCCGGCGAACCGATGTCGCAGTAGAAGACGTCACGTCGCGCGTTCGTGTCGCCCGCGACGAGGTTCGTTGCCCAGCTGACGAACACCACGCGCGGGCTACTGTCGGAGATCGCCGGGAGCTCGCTCGGACCGTTGGCGAGCGCCCCGCTCGCCGTGCGACTGAGGCATGTTGTCGTGGCGGTCCAGCGATCGCGGACGAAGATGTCCCGCCAGCCGTTGACGTCGCTGGGAACGAGGTCACTCGAAGTGCTGTCGAAGACCACCCAGCGGCCATCGCCGGACATACTGGTACCTTCACTGTCTCCGTTGCCCACACTGCCGCTCATGGAGACGGAAATCAGCTCCGTTGTCGTCTGGGAACGCAGCGGCGCGCTGATCGTCAGCAAGGCCACGGCCATGGGAACCACCGGGCGCAAATTCGGAAGAAACACTTCGTTCCTGGGCAAGAGCGGACGGTACAGACGCCCTCGACACGGAGTGAGCTTACCACGCGCGACTCGAGCGCAGTCGCGCTCGCCCATGACTCCCATTGGACGGAGAGGAAACGCGCTTGGCGCACTCCAGATGGCGCCAACACCGTCGTCAGGAGACGCGTGTGGCCCAGTAGGTCGCCCGGAGTGTTGACGACCCGTTGCGCGCGCTGCTCGAAGCCGCCCATCCTCGCAGGGGGCTGGGCTCAGCGACCGGAATGGAGGGGCACGCGGGTGGAAAGTTCTTCAGGCCGCTGCCGATCGTGTCGATGCGACGAGCGAGACGCATGGCCCCGAACTCGATCGAAACGCGACGGATGTCGTGCCGCATGCTCTTCGCAGCGCTCAGCTTGCTCGCGCTCGTGTGGGCCGTGAACCTGCTCGCCGCGCGCACGTCGGCGGCGAAGTCCACCAAGGCGATCGCGCCGACGGCCGAGTTCCATCCGTGGAACGAGCTGCGCGCCGACGCCACGGCGCTGCTCGGACGGCGCGTGAAGCTCGTGGCGCAGTTCCAGGGCCCGGTCGAGCGCTGGAACGCGTACCTGTCGCGCTTCGGGCCGGAAACGCACGTCGCGCTGCAGTTCTGGTCCGACGAGCAGTTCCTGTGGCGCGTCGACGAGTACGAATGGCCGCAGGTGCGTCTCTTCGTGCCGCGCGGCAGCGCCGTCGACGAAGTACTCGCTCACGCCGCGACGTACGAGCGCTTCGAGATCGAAGGCACGCTGCGCGAGCTCTTCCTGAGCGAGCCCTGGATCGAGGTCGAGTTCGCGCGCCGGCTGCCCGAGCAAGTGAGTGAAGGCACGGTGATCCACGCCGGTCGCGCGCTCGCGCTGATGGACGCGGGCGTGTGGAAGCTCGCCGACGCGGAGCTCGAGCAGGCGCTGCAGGCGTTGTTGCCCGCGCATGCGCGCCTCGAGCTCGAGCGCCTGCGCGGTTTGTGCCGCGTGCAGACGCCCGACGACCCGGCTCCGGCCGCGCAACCGCGACGCTGGAGCGGCAACCCGGCGCCCGTGCGCATCCGGCGCGGCTTCGCGGGTCGCGATTCCGGCGACGGCTGAGGCACCCGAGCGGTCGCCCGAAGAACGATCGCCCGCGGCGGGAAGCAGGGAATCCTCCGCTCGCACGGACGCGACGCGCCCGCAGTGCGCGACGACGAGCGTCGATCGATTGCAACGCGACGATGCGGCTGCGATCCTCGGCGACATGCTGTGCGAGCTCTCCATCGAGAACCTGGCGCTGTTCGAGAGCGCGACCTTGACGCTCGGCGCGGGCCTCAACGCGATCACGGGCGAGACCGGCGCGGGCAAGAGCCTGCTCGTCGACGCGCTCGAGCTCCTGCTCGGTGAACGTCCGCGCGCCGCGCTGGTGCGCAAGGGCGCGCGCGAGGCACGCGTCGAGGGGCGCTTCGTGCTCGCCGGTGGCAGCGCCGCGATCCCGGAGATCGCGAGCTTCCTGAAGGACGAGCTGCCCGAGCTCTCCGACGAATGGAGCGCGCTCGATGCGGACGGCGAGCGCGAGCTGATCCTCGCGCGCGCCGTGGCGGCCGACGGTGGACGCTCGCGCGCGTGGATCAACCATCGCGCCGTGACGCAGCGCGTGTTGCGCGAGCTCGCGTCGCGCATGGTCGAGATCCACGGCCAGAACGATCACCAGCGCGTGTTCGAGACCGCGGAACAGACGCTGCTGCTCGACGCGTTCGGCGGGCTCGAGAGCAAGCTCGCGGCGTACCGTGCGAGCCGTTCGCGCTGGTTGCAGGCCTCGCACGAGCTCGTTCAGTTCGAGCAGCGCGCTCGCGAGCGTCGCGACCGGCTCGATCTGTTGCAGTTCCAGCGCCGCGAGCTCGGCGACGCGAAGCTCTCGGTCGAGGAGCACCGCGAGCTGCTCTCCGAGCGCGAGCTGCAGCGCAACGGCGCCGCGCTCGGCGCGGACGTCGGCACGCTCGTGGCGGAGCTCGGCGAGCAGGAATCGAGCGCGCTCGACCTCGTGCGGCGCTCGTTGCGCGTGCTCGAGCGCTGGGAAGGGCGCATCGAAGTGCTCGATCCGTCGCTGGAGGAGCTGCGCCAGGCTCTCGCGCATCTCGAAGAGGCGTACAACGGTCTCGCGAGCTTCCGCGACGGTCTCGAGCACTCGCCGCAGCGTCTCGAGACGATCGAACAGCGCCTGTTCACGATCGAGCAGCTCGAGAAGAAGTACCGACTCGACGTCGCTGGTCTGATCGCGCGCGCCAAGGACGTCGAGCGCGAGCTCGAGCAGGTCGAAGGCGAAGCCGGCGGGCGCGAGGCGCTGGAGAGCGCGCGCGCCGCGGCGCTGGCGGAGCTCGAGACGCGCGCCGCCGCGCTCTCGCAGGCGCGCCGCTCGGTCAGGGCGCGCCTGGTGAAGGAGGTCGAGCGGCGTCTCGCCGAGCTCGGTCTCGAGCGCGCGCGTTTCGACGTGCGCATCGGCGCGAGGAAAGCCGCGGCGAGCGATTCACCCAATGCCGACGCCGCGGCGGCGCAGCGCGCGGGCGGAGCGCAGCGCTTCAGTTCGAGCGGAGCCGACGAGATCGAGTTCCTGCTCGCGGCCAACCCCGGCGAGGGCGCGCAACCGCTGCGCGCGGTCGCATCCGGCGGCGAGGCGGCGCGCATCATGCTCGCGCTGCGCACGGCGCTCGCATTGCGCCAGACGATCCCCACGTTGATCTTCGACGAGGTCGACGCGGGTGTCGGCGGACGCCTCGGCCCCAAGGTCGGCGAGCACCTGCGAGAGCTCGCGCGCACGCAGCACCAGGTCGTGTGCGTCACGCACCTGCCCGCGATCGCGGCGCTCGCCGATCAGCACTTCAAGGTCGAGAAGCGCGTGCGCAGCGGGCGCACGCAGACCGTCGTGTCGGTGCTCGAAGGCGACGCGCGCGTGAGCGAAGTCGCCGACATGATCGCCGGCGGCGCGGATCAAGCGAGCGCGAAGGCCGAAGCGCGGCGCCTGCTCGGCTCGCGCTGATTCGCGCGCAGCGTCCTGCGTCGATCAGCGGATCGGCGGCAGGTCCCACATCACGAACTCCGCCTGCCGGCCACCTTCGAGCACGAGCTGCTTCTCGCCCACGATCGCGGCGCCGTCGCCGGGGCCGAGCTCGATGTCGTTCAGGCGCAGCGAACCGCGCGCGACGTGGAGCCACTGCGCGCGACGCGGCTCGAGCGCGTGCTGGATGCGCTCGTCACCGTCGAGCAGGCCCACGAAGAGCTGCGCGTCCTGTCCGATCGTGATCGAGCCGTCGCGGCCATCCGGCGAGACGACGCAGCGCAGCTTGCCGCGCCGCTCGCTCTCGGCGAAGGTCTTCTGCTCGTAGCGCGGCGGCGTGTTGGCCTTCGCGGGCAGCACCCACATCTGCAGGAGGTGCAGCGGCTTGTCGGGCAGCGGATTGAACTCGCTGTGCAGCACGCCCGAGCCCGCCGACATGAACTGCACCTCGCCGGGTTGCATCCGCGAGCCGTTGCCCATGCTGTCCTTGTGCTCGAGCGCGCCCTCGAGGACATAAGTCACGATCTCCATGTCGCGGTGCGGGTGCGTCGAGAACCCGCGTCCCGGTGCCACGCGGTCCTGGTTCAGCACGCGCAGCGCGCTGAAGCCCATGAAGCGCTGGTCGAAGTAGTCGGCGAACGAGAAGGTGTGATGGGCGTCGAGCCAACCGTGATCGGCGTGGCCACGTTCTGCGGAGCGTCGGGGAGTGATCATCGCGAATCCGGGCGAGCGATCGCGAAGTCTAGACCGAGACTGCGTCGCTTGTCGCCGCGGGCCCCCTCTATGGACCGCGAGCCGGCATTCACCAGCCCCCCGACTTGCGCAGTTCCCGCACGAGCAGATGGCCGCCGCCGAGTACGCTCCCACGAACTCGACAGCGGCCGCTCGTCTCTTCACTCCCCAGTGCGGTGTGAGCCGCCCAGGGGAGTTCGACTCTCCGTCATCGTTGCGTCCACGCGATTCGGTTGCCGAAAACCCGGCCTTCCGTGGACTCGGGCCTCGGATCGACGTCCGTGGAGCGCGAGACCCCTCGCGCGTGGCACACGGCCACGCTCAGGCCGGTCGCAAGCCGCGCAAGAGCACGTGCGAGATCTTCTCGATGCGCTGCTCGACCGCGTTGCGATCGTTGAGCTCGCGCTCCGACAGCGAGTAGGGCAGGAGGCCGTTGGTCGCCGAGAGGACGACGCGCGCGAGCTCCATGGAATCGCCGGAGAGCAACAGAGCTGCCTTCTGTCCCTCCTCGATGACGCGCGTGAACACGTCGGCCTCCATCGAGAAGTAGTAGTCGCGCCGCTCGAGGTAGGCCGGTCGCAGCACGCTGAACATGTCGTCCAGGTTCTGGTGGTAGGCGTGAACGCTGTCGAAGCGGAACAGGATGCGCGCGACGAGCATGCGCCGCAGACGTTCGTCCGCCGGCCCGCCCGAGTAGAGCACGCGCTTCAACTCGCCGATCAGGCGTTCGACCACGCGGTCGATCGAGGCGAGGAAGATCTCCTCCTTGCTCGTGAAGTGCACGTAGATCGTGCGCCGGCCGATGCCCGCTTCCCGCGCGAGGTCTTCCGCGGTGGTCTTCTGGAATCCGAAACGGCCGAGGAGCCCGTCGGCCGCGTCGAGGATGCGTTCCCGCATCGGTGAGCGGGTGATGTTGCGCTGGATCATCGTTCCTTGGTTGTTGCACAACTTCCTGGTTGCTGTGCAAGGGCCCGGAAAGGGCCGCGGCTCCATCTCCTCACGAGAACACAAGCGACTGTCCAAGCGTTCGTTACGGTTGGCAAGAGGTGCGTTTTCGAGACTGCCGAGGAGCTCGAAGGGCGCGACCTGCCGGAGCCGAAAGCCCTCCGCCGCGCTCCGCGGACCGGCAGAGGCCAACTGGTAAGGTGGGCGCCCCCATGGGCTCGCCGACCCCTCTCCAGCCGCTGCGTTTCGAGCGCCAATTCGTCGAGAAGCCCTGGGGCGGGCGCTCGCTCGCCACCCGTCCGGGCATCGCGTTGCCGCCCGGCGGGCAGATCGGCGAGACGTGGGAGCTCGTCGATCGCGCCAAGGAGAACTCGATCGTCGCCGAGGGCGGCCCGGCCGGTCGCACGCTGCGCTCGATCATGGACGAGCACGCCACGGCGATCCTGGGTCGCGCGCGCCGCGCTCCTGGCGGCGAATTTCCGCTGCTGGTGAAGTTCATCGATGCCCGCGAGGACCTGAGCGTGCAGGTGCATCCGCATGCGGGGCTGGCGAGCACGCTCCCGCCCGGCGATGCACCGAAGACCGAGTGCTGGTACATCGTCGACGCGCAACCGGGAGCCGTGATCTACCTCGGGCTGCGCGCGGGCGTCGACGCAGCGAAGTTGAAACGCTCTGCCGGCGATCGTTCGATCGTCGACCTGCTCCAGGTTCATCCCGTGCGGGCCGGCGACTTCGTGTTCGTTCCCGCGGGCACCGTGCACGCGATCGGCGCGGGCATCGCGCTCGCGGAGGTCCAGGAGACCTCGGACACGACCTACCGCATCTACGACTGGGGTCGCGTCGACAAGGACGGCCGTCCGCGGCCGATCCATCTCGAGCAGGCGCTCGCGGCGACTCTCTTCGAGAAGACGACGAGCGGTCCCGTCCGCCCGCGCGCGATCCCGATCACCGCGGGAGTGCGTCGCGCGCCGCTCGTCGACTGCTCTTCGTTCGCCGTCGACCTGCTCGAGCTCGACGGTCCGCGCGCCGCGGGGCCGGGTGCGCGCTTCGACGACGAGAGCGGTGATGTGGCCTTGATCTACGTCGTCCTGTCCGGCGCGGGTACCCTCTGCGTCTGGGGCGACAAGCGTTGCACCCTGCGCGCCGGCGATACCTGGCTCGTGCCCGCGAGCTGCGCGAAGCCCGCGATCGAAGCCCGCGAACCGTTGCGCCTCTTGCGCGCGCGCACCAAGGAATGACCATGAAAACGAACGATCCCAAGTCGCCCGGCGCGGCGGAGCACGAGCGCAAGCCGCGTGCACCGGTCGACGCCGACGCGCTCGACGCGGCGCTCGCCGACGAGATCGCCGACGACGGCCAGGATCTCGGCGACTTCGCGGATCCGGCCGAGCCGGAGTCCTTCGAGTCGGACGGCGGCGGCGTGACGCTCGTGCGCCTGAACAAGTACCTCGCCGATCACGGCGTCGCGTCGCGCCGGCGCTGCGACGAGCTCATCGAGCGCGGTCAAGTCACCGTCGACGGCGAGACCGAGACGCGCCTGGGCACGAAGATCGATCCCGAGCGCCAGACGGTCGAGATCGACGGCTTCGTGCTGCGACCGCAAGGCGTGCGCAAGCGCTACTACCTGCTCAACAAGCCCAGCGGCGTCGTCTGCACCAACGAGCAGCGCGAGCTGCGCCCGCGCGCCGTAGACCTGATCACGGATCCGCGCAAGGGCCGCATCTACACCGTCGGACGGCTCGACGAGGAGAGCAAGGGCCTGATCGTGCTCACGAACGACGGCGAGTTCGCGCAGCGCGTCATGCACCCGCGCTACGGCATCGAGAAGACCTACATGGTGCGCGTCAACGGCCGCATCGACGACGAAACCCTGCAGAAGGTGCGCAACGGCATCCATCTCGCCGAAGGGCGCACGAGCGGCGCGCGCATCGTCGTCTTCAAGCGCCAGCGCGAATCGTCGTGGCTCAGCGTGACGATCTTCGAAGGCATGAACCGCGAGATCCGGCGCGTCTTCGCGCGCGTGGGCTTCAAGGTCGTCGAGTTGAAGCGCACGCGCATCGGACCGATCACGGATCGCGGGCTCAAGGTGAGCCGCTGGCGCGATCTCACGCCTTCCGAAGTGCAGGCGCTCGTGAGCGGCGCGCCGTCCGAAGTTGCGCAGGAGCTGCGCCGCAAGTCGCGCTTGAAGCGTCCGCCGCGCACGTTCTCGGGCAAGCGCGGCATGGCCGCCGGTCCTCGACCGGTCACCGTGAACAAGCACGTGCCGCCGGTTCGGCAAACCTCGGCACGCGGCGATGCCCAACGTCCGCGCCGCGGTTGGCCGGATGGCGCGCCGAAATCACCGGGAGCAGGACGCGGCCGACGCGAGCCGTTGCGCGAGCGCGGCTCGCACGGACGCGCTCCCGCGCACGGTGCCGGTCCGAAGGAGCATCGCGCTCATTCGGCGTTCAGCGCGCAAGCCGGACGTCCCCGGCGCCCCGCTCGTGCTCGGCGGTTCTCGCGACGGTCGTCCGCAACGTCCCCGGTGGTCAGCGACCGCCGCGCGCTCTGACCCGGCGGAAAATCCGGCGGCCCGCGCCCGGCGCGTCGCGGAGGCGGCCGATGAGCGCGCGCACGACACTGCGACCCGCGACCTCGGTTCCCGCGGGCGTGCAAGGCCCGTTGCGCCACATCGAGCGCGACGGCGCGCTCGTGCAGGAGTTCAAGCTCGAGAACGGCTTGAGCGTGCTCGTCGTCGAGCGCCACCTCGATCCCGTCGTGGCCGTGATGTGCTGGTACCGCGTCGGAGCGCGCGACGAGACCGAGCGCGAAGCCGGCGTGTCGCACTTCCTCGAGCACATGATGTTCAAGGGCAGCGCGGGCTTCGGCAAAGGCCGCGTCGACGAGATCACGACCACGCTCGGCGGCAGCAACAACGCGTTCACCAGCCCGGATCACACGGCGTACTGGTTCGAGCTCGCCTCGGATCGCTGGGAAGCGGCGCTCGAGATCGAGGCCGATCGCATGCAGAAGCTCCTGCTCGACGAGCGCGAGTTCGAATCGGAGAAGGCCGTCGTCCTGGAAGAGCTCTCGATGGGCGAGGACGATCCCTGGCGCAGCCTGACGCACCAGGTGCAGCACGTTGTCTTCCCGCGCCATCCGTATCGACGTCCGGTGATCGGCTACGACGACACGTTGAAGGCGCTGCGCGTCGACGACATGCGCGACTACTACCGGCGCTTCTATCACCCGCGCAACGCCGTGCTCGTCGTGTGCGGCGACGTCGTGCCCGAGAACGCGCTCGCGGCGATCCAACGGCATTTCGGCGCGATCCATGTGCCGCCGGCGAGCGTCGCGACACCCGTGACGCGTCCAAAGGAAGCCGAGCCGAAGGGCGAGCAGCGCCTGCGCACGACCTGGGACGACAGCGCGTCGCGCCTGTGCATCGCCTGGCCGTCGGTCAGCGTCGGCAGCGACGACGATCACACGCTGGATGTCATCGCGACCCTGCTCACCGGCGGACGGCTCGCGCGCTTCTACCGCAAGCTCGTCGTCGATCGGGGCCTGGCGACGAGCATCTCGACGCACAACGACGCGCGCCGCGACGTGGGCGTCTTCTGGCTCTTCGCCGAGCTCGCGCAAGGCAAGCAGGCCGAGGAGCTCGAGCGCGCGATCGACGCCGAGCTCGAGCGACTCGCGCGCGAGCCCGTGCCCGCGCCCGAGCTGGCGCGCGCGAAGAAGACGATCCTCTCGAGCGAGGCCTACGACTCCGAGACGGTCTCCGATCTCGCCGAGGAAGTCGGCGAGTTCGCGACGGACGCGGATTGGGTCGACGCCTTCGACGTCAACCGTCGCATCCGCGCCGTGAGCGCGCGCCAGGTCCAGGACACGGCCGCGCGACTGCTCTCGAAGCAGCGCCGCGTCGTCGGCTGGAGCGTGCCGAAGAACGCGCTGAAGGAGCCCGCGAAGAAGAGCTCGCAGCGCAAGGCACGCGCGGTGAAAGCGGCCGGCGCGAAGAAGCGCGCGCGAGGAGTCGCTTGAGCTCGCTGCTCGCCACGCCGAGCTCCGTGCCGCGCCTGGAGCTGCCGATCGAGCGCTTCGAGCTCGGCTGCGGCGCCGTGCTGCTCGTGTCGCGCCGCGCCGGCGCGCCGATCACCGCCGTGCACCTCCACATCCGCGGCGGCCCGGCTCTCGATGCGCGGGGACTCGAGGGCACGGCGCTGCTCGCCGGCTCGCTGCTCGACCAGGGCACGCGCCAGTTCGACGAGGAGCGCATCGCCGCCTTGCTCGAGCCCGCCGGCGGAGAGGTCGGCGGAGATGCCGCGGGCGTGCACGGCACGATCGTGGCGAGCGACTGGAAGCTCCTGGTCGAGATCCTGTGCTCGATGGTCGAGCGGCCGACCTATCCCAGCGACAAGGTCGCACGTCACAAGCAGCGCCTGCTCGATCGCCTGCTCATCGAGCGCGACGATCCGCGCTCGCGCGGCGGACTCTCGTTCCGCAAGCTCGTCTACGGCGATCACTGGCTCGGACGGCCGGTGTACGGCTCGATCGAGAGCGTCGAGCGCATCCGCGTCGCTCACCTGCGCGAGCACCATGCGAAGAACTGGGTCGCGCGGCGCGCGATCATCGCCGTGTGCGGCGACGTCGATCCGGCGAGCGTGCGGCGCGAGTTCGAGCGGCGCTTGAAGCACTGGAACCCCGGCACGCCGCTCGTCACCACGCCGCCCACGCTCCCGCCGCTGGCCGTGCGCGTCGACGCGTTCCCGGCCGAGCGCCAGCAAGTGCACGTCTACCTCGGACACCTCGGCATCACGCGCGATCATCCCGACTACTCGGCGCTGGTCGTCATGGACCACGTGCTCGGCACGGGCCCGGGCTTCTCGAACCGCATCGCGCGCATCCTGCGCGACGAGAAGGGCCTGTGCTATTCGGTGAACGCGAACATCCATGCGTCGGCGGGTCTCCTGCCGGGCATGTTCACGGCGTACATCGGCACCTCGCCCGAGCACGTCGAGACGGCGCTGACCGGTTTCCTGCACGAGATCCGGCGCATGCGCGACGAGCGCGTGAGCGCGGCCGAGCTCGAGGTCGCCAAGAGCTACGTCGTCGGCTCCTTCCCGCTCGGTTTCGAGCGCGCGTCGCGCCGCGCGGGGTACATGGTGAGCCACGAGCTGCACCGTTTCCCCGCCGACGCGCTCGATCGCCTGCTGCGTTCGTTCCAGGAAGTGACGGCGGAGGACGTGCAGCGCGTCGCGCGGACGCATCTGCATCCGCAAGCGAGCTGCCTGAGCGCCGCAGGTCCCGTCAAGAAGTCGCAGCTCGAGAAGCTCCTGCGCGACGCGGCTGCGCGCTGACGCGCCGCGCTCGGAGAGCGGCGAAGCGCGCGTTCGACCGCGTGGCGCGCGATGCGCGCAACCTGACGCTCGCGTGGGCGCGTGAGCTCGGCGCCGCGACCGCGCAGGGCGCGCCTTGCACCTTCCGTCGCTCGCGGAGATGATCGGACGCGCAGCGCCCTCGAACCGGGAGAGTTCGAGGGCGCGCTCCCGATGCCGCTTCCGCGCCACCGCTCGCGCCAGCCCGAGACGGAACTCGTGAAATACCACGAGAAGTCCGATCTGCGGATGATGCTCGCGTGGCCGATGCTCGTCTGCGGGTTGCTCGGCATCGGACTGCTGGGTTTCGGGCTCATCGAATGGCGCGAGCTCGAAGGCCAGCTCGCGCTCGCCGGCGCGGTCGTGCTCTTCGCGCTCGTGGGCGGCATCTGGTACGCGAAGAACTGGGCGCGGCACGGACTTCTGCTCTTCTGCGTGGCGATGTGCGCGGTCCAGCTGCGCGGGATGTTCCGCGACGGCTGGGATTTCGATCTCGGGCGCGCCGGACTGGTCGCGCTCTTTGGCGCCGCGGGTTGGTACGCGATCGGACCGTACTCGAAGACGCACTTCGCCCAGGTGCGCGAGATCCTGCAGCGCGAGCGCATGGGCAAGGGCGTCGAGCCGCGCAAGCCGGCGCGCGGGCGCTCGCGACCGGTGTCGCAAGGCGCGGCGCACATGCCCGAGGACGAAGACGGCTGAGGAAACGCGGCACGGCGGCCGCGCGGCCGGAGTGCGTGAGCTCCACCTCTCGCCGCGGGCCGATCCGATTCATGCCGCGGCGCAGACGCGCTCGCGCGCGCGGGCTACGCTGCGCCATCGGATGGAGTCCGATCCGCCGCCTTCGTTGCCCCCGACGCCGCCGGCGTGGCCCGACGCGAGCGCTCCCGCCGTCGAAACACGAGCGCGCGCGCCGATCGCGCTCGCCGACGGCCTGCCGCAGCGTCTCGATCCCGCGTACGTGCCCTACGAACGCCTCGCGGGCTGGGTCAGCGCCGGCGTGGTCTTCGTGCTCGGGCCGCTCGGCATCGGCGCCTTCGCCTTGTGGAGCGAGCCGAAGCCCGGCCGGCTCGTCGTGCTCGCCTCGATCTGGCTCGCGCTCGTGCTCTTGCTCGTCACGACGACGCTCGTGCTGCCGCGCAAGCGCTACGAGCGCGCGCGCTGGACGATCTCGCGCGCCGGACTCGAGATCCGCAGCGGAGTCGTGTTCCGCGAGCTGACCAGCGTGCCGCGCTCGCGCGTGCAGCACCTCGACGTGACCCAGGGGCCGATCCAACGGCGCTTCGGCCTGGCCACCCTGGTCGTGCACACCGCGGGGCAGCAGCACAGCGAAGTCGAGCTCGCCGGCGTCACGTTCGACGTCGCCAAGGCTCTGCGTGACGACCTCATGGCCGCGGGTGCGGGTGATGGGGCCTGAACGCGGCACCGCACACCGCCTGCACCCCGCCTCGCTGCCGCTCGAGCTCGTGCGGCGGCTCGCGCGCTTCGGATTCCTCGCGCTCGCGGCGATCGTGCTCGCGGCGAAATCCGAGGAGGTGCTGTACCTCTTCCTCCTGCTCCTGCCCGTGCTCGGCGCGGTCGTGCGCTACGCGACATTCCGCTACGAGCTCGCCGACGATCGCTTGATCGTGCGCGCCGGCCTGTTCGTGAAGCAGGTGCGCCAGATCCCGTACGCGCGCATCCAGAACCTCGACACGACGGAAGGGCTCTTGCACCGCGCGCTCGGCGTCGTCGTGGTGCGTGTGCAGACCGCCGGCGGCAAGGAGCCCGAGGCCGAGTTTCGCGTCATTTCGCGCGCGCGTTTCGAGGAGCTGCGCTCGGCCTTGTTCGAAGCGCGCGCTCCTTCCGCGCCGGACGCGCGCGCGTGGAGCTCCGACGCCGTGAGCGCGCCCGTCGCGGAGGGCGACGTGCCGTGGAGTGCCGGCTCGTCCGTGCGGGGCAGCGAGAGCCTCGGGACCACGGAGCTCCCGTTCTTCCGCATGAGCGCGGGCGATCTCGCGGTCCACGGCCTGCTTTCGCAGAAGGGACTGTTCGTGATCGTCGGCGCGTTCTTCGCGCTGCGCGAGTTCGCGGGGCGCGAGCGGCTCGAGCAGCTCGTCGAATCGGGCGTCGAACGCGTGTCGGTCGAGGCCTCGACCGTCGGCCCATGGACGTGGTTCGCGCTCGCGCTCGTGTTCGTCGTCCTGCTGCAGATCGGCACGCTCGCGTGGACGGCCGTCACGCTGGCCGGCTTCCGTCTCGAACGGCGAGGCGACGCGCTGCACAGCGCGTACGGTCTGTTCACGCGCCACGAAGCGTCGTTGACGCGCGCGCGCATCCAGGCGTTGCACGTGAAGCAGAACCTCCTCCAGCGCGTCTTTCGGCGCGTTTCCGTGCACGCGGTGAGTGCCGGCGGCGTCGGCGGCGAGGAGAAGGAGCACGCGCGGCCGTGGCTCGTCCCGGCGTGTCGCGAGGAGCTGCTGCCGCGCATCCTCGCGGAGGTGCAGCCCGAGACGGACTTCGACGCGGTCGCGTGGCTCGCCGTGCATCCCCGCGCGCCGCGGCGCATCGCGATCCTCGGCACGTTGCAGTACGGAGTGCTCTTCGGCGCGCTCGCGACGCTCGCGCACGCGACGGACTTCGCGCCGGCCGGCGTCGCGTTCGGCGCCGCACTCGCCCTCGCCGTGCTCTCCGCGATCGTGCGCGCGCGCTTGACCCATCGCAACCTGGGGTACGGGCGCACCGAGAAGGCGCTCTACCTGCGCCGCGGCGTGCTGACGCGGCGTCGCTCGTGCGTGCGTTACGAGAAGATCCAATCCGTGCGCGTCCACCAGTCGCCGCTCGACCGCCGCGCGCGCATGGCGCACGTCGCGATCGACACCGCGGGGCCGGGCGGTTCCGATGCGTCGTTCGTCGTTCCGTACCTGGGCGTGCGCGACGCGCGTCGGCTGTGCCGCGAGCTCACGAGCGAGGCGAACCGGCGCGACTTCCGTTGGTGAGCGCGGCTCGAGTGCCGGCGGCGCGCGGCGTCCGCGGAGCGCTGAGCTGGGCTCCGCCGCGCTGCAATTCGAGCTTCGACCCCGGGTTCGACCCCGCGGCGGAGCGAATCCGGCCGTGCGACGGACGGAGCGCGCGCCGACTGCGTCGTTCGTACGACGCGACTCAGCAACACTGAGTAGTAGGTACCATCGAACGGTGGCGTACGTTCATACACAGCCATGGAAACCACGATGACTCCGACCGTCACCCGTTGGATGAGCGTCGAGGAACTGCGACGCCTCATCGGACCTCAGTCCGCGCCTTGCCTCTCGATCACGATGTCGATGGAGAACGGCGGCGCGCACGATCAGCGCGCGCGTTTCGACGGCCTCGTGCGGCAGGCACGCGCGCGCTTGGGCGATCATCTGAAGTCCGCCGATGTCGACGCGTTCGTCGAACCGATCCTCGGTTGGGCGCGCGCGAACGACTGGACCGCGGCTACGGCGGGCCTCGCCGTGTTCCGCTCGCGCGACTTCTCCGCGGCCTACCGACTGCCCATCACGCTCACGGAGAACGTCTTCGTGGGCGCGCGCTTCCAGGTCCGGCCGCTGCTCGAGTTCCTGCACACGAACCAGCGCTACTACATGCTCGTCGTCACGCAGGCACGAGTGTCGTTCATGAAAGGCGGCATGGGCGGACTCGTGCCGGTCGAGTTGAACGGGCTCCCCGGATCGCTGGAGGACGCACGCAAGTTCCAGACGGACAACGAGCGCCACGTCACCTCGCACTCCGGCTCTCGCGGCGGCGGCGCGATCTTCCACGGCCACGGCAAGCCCGAAGGCGAGCACGACGAGGAGCTCGCTCAATGGTTCCGCGAAATCGACAAGCGCCTGTGCACCGAGCTGCGCGACGACCACGCGCCGGTGGTGCTCGCCGCGCCGCCCAAGCAGTTCGCGCTCTACGCCTCGATCAGCCGCCATCCGCATCTCCTCACCGAGGGCCTGCACGCCAATGTGGGCGAGGTCTCGGGCAAGGAGCTGCACGCGCGTGCCTGGCCGATCGTGCAGAAATTCGTGAGCGAGCGCGAAGACCGCGTGCTCGAGCACTACCAGAGCGGTTTCTCGCGCCAGCGCTCGGTCGACGAGCTGAGCTTCATCGCGCGCGCGGCCTTCCAGGGTCGTGTGCGCGAGCTCCTGCTCGCCCGCGGCGCCGCGCCGGTGTGGGGCCGAGTGAAGCTCGAGAGCGGCGAGCTCGATCTCTCCGCCAAGCGTCGCGACGAACACGACGAGGACGTGCTCGACGACATCGCCGAGGCCGTGCTGCTGCGCGGCGGCGAAGTGCTCTCGATCGAGAGCGCACGCATGCCGTCGAAATCGGCTACCGCGGCGACGTTGCGCTGGTAGAGCGCGCGCCGAAGCATCTCCGCCGGCCCCGCGGTCGCGACGCGGAGCCGGCGGAGGTGCTTCTACGGGTCGTCGCGCGCCGCGCGCGGCTCAGTAGGCGGGATCGAGCACGACCAGGATCTCGCACGGGCCGAGACGGAGTTGCCCGGAGGGTCCGTGGTGGAAGGCCTGCGTGCGGAAGACGCGCGACGTCGTTCCCGCAGGGAGCGGCGGCGCGACCAGGGTTCCGACTCCGAGTCCGTTCGCGTCGCAGACGCCGAAGCGCAGCAAGCGAGCCGACAGCGGGGTGAGGTGCACGCCCTGGAACAAAGGCGCTTCGATCCAGGCATCTCGCGGCGCCCAGAACGCCGAGATGGCGTCGAACGGCAGGCCTTGAAAGTCGACGCGGGTGGCCTGCCCGACGCGCAAGACGCGGTCGTGAGCGTAGTGCACCGGCGGCAATGAACTCGGCGCGACGCTGATCGTCGCCGGCGCCACGACCTGCATGGGCGCGGGCGTCGAGCAGACGAAATGCTCTCCTTGCCCGCCGCCGCCAGCCACGGCGGTGCAGCCGATCAGGTGCACGGCGGACGCTCCGATGGCTCGGATTGCCGTTCCACCCATGCCACAGCTGCTGTTGCAGCATCCAGCGTTGCCTCCCCGTCCCCCGGTGATGCTGCAGCCGGAAGCCCAGACGGTGCTGCCCTCCGACAGCAACCCGGCAGGACCGGGAAATCCATCGATGTACCCGTACCCCGACGGATCGCAGTACGACATGACTCCGCTCTGTCCGCCGGACACCTGGCAGTCGTAGAGCGCGACGCGCGACCCGACGCAGCTCAGTCCCGAACCGCCCGGCCCGACTTCGGAGTTGTTCGGATAGGGCGCCGGGAGCGCCGCGACGCCGCGCAGATCACAGCGTACGAACGCGACGTTGATCGAGTCCTGCACGGCGGCTCCCATGTGTGCGCTGCACGAACCTCCCGTCCCGACGGCAGCGAATAGCGCGCAATCCTGGAAGCGCACTGCACCGGTGCAGCTGGAGACGAGCGCACCGTGAGCGTCGGCGGAGCTCGACGTGTGCATTCCGAGCACCGAGACGCCCGCGATGTGGATGGAGCGCGTCGCCGCCAAGGACTCGAGTCGAATCGCACCGTTGATCTGCACCAGCGCGCCTGCATCGGCGACGACGAAGAGCGCGCGGTCGTGCACCGTGAACCCGGAGTAGGTTCCCGACTCGATCAGTACGACGTCCTCGTCGGCGCTGGCATCGACGGCGGCCTGGATCGTCGTGTAGGTGCCCGTGGGACTGACGACGAGAACGTTCGCGCGCGAGCTCGCGGCGAGCAGGATGATCGCGGCGCTGGGCAGGATCTTCATGGGCTGGACCTCGATGGCGTGTGTGGTGCACGAAGGCGTCGGGAGCGGACGACTTTCGAAGAACTGCGCTTCGGCGTGACCCGGAGCCTACAACGAATCCTGGCGCTCCGCAGGCTGCGCGTTGCACGCATTGCGACGGATCACGCCGGCAGTGTCGGCGCTCTTGCAACGTTCCTCACGGTCGTTGCAGTCGTTCGCGGGGAGCGCGATCGCTGCCCGCGAGTTTCGAGGTGCTGGCGTGGCCAGCCGAGACTCAGATGTGGATTTGCCGCTTGTCCACCGCGAGCGCGGCTTCCTTGATCACTTCGGGCAAGGTCGGATGCGCGTGGCACGTGCGCGCGAGGTCCTCGCTCGACGCGCCGAACTCCATCGCGACGACGAGCTCGGCGATCAGATCGCCCGCGCGCGGTCCGAGGATGTGCGCACCGAGGATGCGATCCGTCTGCGCGTGCGCGAGGATCTTGACGCGGCCTTCGGTCTGGCCGATCGCCTTCGCGCGGCCGTTGGCGGCGAAGGGGAACGAGCCCTTCCTGTACTCGATGCCCGCCTTCTGCAGCTCTTCCTCGGTCTTGCCGACGCTCGCGACTTCCGGCGCGGTGTAGACGACGTTCGGGATCGCGTCGTAGTTCACGTGGCCGTAGCCGGTGACGATGTGCTCGGCGCAGGCGACGCCTTCGTCTTCGGCCTTGTGCGCCAACATCGGACCGCGGATGACGTCACCGATGGCGTAGACGCCCGGCGCGCGCGTCGCGAAGTGATCGTCGACCGGGATGCGGCCCTTGTCGTCGAGCTGGATGCCGACGCTCTCGAAGCCCAGCCCCTGCGTGTTCGGACGGCGACCGACGGCGAGCAGCACGCGGTCGCACTCGATCGGCTCGGCGCCCGCCATCTCGACGATGCAGACCTTGCCCTTCTTCTTCGCGCCCGTGACGCGCACGCCGAGCTTGAAGGCGAGGCCTTGCTTCTCGAGCGAGCGCTTCGCCTCGGCGGCGATCTCGGTGTCCATGCCGGGCAGGATGCGATCGAGGTACTCGAGCACCGTGACCTTCGAGCCCAGCCGCGACCAGACCGAGCCCATCTCGAGGCCGATCGCGCCCGCGCCGATGACGACCAGGCGTTGGGGGACTTCGGTCCACGCCAGCGCTTCGGTGCTCGTTCCGATGCGATCGAAGTCGAGCTCGACGCCGGCGAGCGGCGCGGACACCGAGCCCGTGGCGATGATGATGTGCTTCGCGCTGATCTCGGTCGTCTCCGCTCCCTCGACGACGACCTTGCCCGTGCCCGCGATGCGGCCGGTGCCGAGGTAGCGCGTGACCTTGTTCTTCTTGAAGAGGCCGTCGATGCCGCCGGTGAAGCCGCGCACGATGTCGTCCTTGCGCTTCAGCATCGCGTCGAGGTCGACATGCACCTTCTCGAAGCGCAGGCCGTGACGCTCGAAGCCGTGCGTGGCCTCGTAGAAGAGCTCGCTCGATTCGAGGAGCGCCTTGCTCGGGATGCAACCGATGCGCAGGCACGTGCCGCCGAGAGGCTTCTCCTTCTCGATGCAGGCCGTGTTCAGCCCGAGCTGGGCCGCGCGAATGGCCGCGACGTATCCGCCGGGGCCGGCACCGATGACGACGAGATCGTGTTGAGGGGTGGGCATTCTGGATCCATTCGTGACGGGGGCAAAGGATAGCTCATGCTCAGGGACGAGATCGCGTCACGCGCCCGCAAGCGGCGGCAGCGTGAGTCGGTGCTTGTGGGATCGCGACGATCTCAATCTTCGATCTGGTGCGCGTTGCATTCGCGAACGACGAGTCGTTCCAGAGTGCGCGCTGGCCTGGCGACGGCATCATCGCCACGACTTGGGCGGGAATCCTCGCTGTGCTGGAGGCGTTCGGACGCTCGGTGAACGGTCAGTCAGAGACGACCGGCTCGATGAGTGCGTGCGGCCCGTCACGCAGTTGGCACAAGTAGGAGACGAGCCTCAGCCGCAATCTCCTGAGCAATGTGCTTCCGCACTTCCTTGTCCAGGGGCCATCCTTTGACGTCGAAATGCCCGGGAGGATCGTTGTTCGGGTCGACTTCGAGCGGCTGCGAGCGGATGACGCTGAACGCTACATCGGCTCTGGCTCTGAGCGTTCGAGTCGATCCTCGCGCTACAGCGTCGCCGATTGTCCACACGTGATTTTCGTCGAGTACTTCCGTGCGGAACATTGATGTGCAGCCGTCATTCGGGTTGGGCAGGAACGCACGCGCCTTGACATACAAGCCGCCCTCAGGCCCGGCGTAATCAGACCTTGAAAAGATGTACCGGGTCGTCCGGTCACGGTCAGCGAGCACCAGCGTGGAATCGGCGAAGTGCATCTTCAATCGCTCGAGGAAGCGCGCCCACAAAATCCTCAGCACCATAGACGGAAGTTCTCCCGAACAGGCCTGCATACTCCAAACGGCCCCGTGCAGATGCAGTCACCGAGAAGACCCATCGTGGTCCGGTTTGCCACTCCAACGCCACTTCGCCGTCTGGTTCCACGACCACGGACGGAGCCGTCACGCCCGCCGGCAGAAACTCGGAGAGCCGGAGGGCATTGAGAACAGAGGCGGGATGAACTGCCCTGGCGCCGTTGCCGTCCCAATCATCGATGGAAGCCTCTCTCGACGCCTCGGCCAGTCTCGACCTGACTTGGCGCAGCAGATGTCCAAAGACAAGGCTCTTTTCAGCGTATGTTGCCTCGCGGAGCCGTTGGCCGAACCCAAAGGTTCCGGCGTTGACCGATCGATCGTCGGCGAGCCATCCGGGACTGGTCGTTACGAGCTCAAACATCGTAGTGGTTTGCAACTCTTTCTGTGATTGCGCTGAAAAACACACGATTCTTCAAGTGACGAAGCCGATTCCACACCGACTCCAAGTCTTGTCGTGTCGTTCCGATATCGCCCGTCACGAACGCATCGATGTCGACGACGATGCGCGCTTGACCTTGTTCCGTTGGCTGATCCGTGGCAAGCATGAGTGCCACGCGAGTAGCGCCGTCTGCTTCTCCGAGTTCGACCCTGCTCAGAAAAGCGCCGATCCCTTGGGGCGCTCCCGCCGGCACAGCTGGAGGTGTGGTCAAGAAGTCCTCGAACTCCTCACCTTCAGCGGGTCCTAGAATCTGGTTGATGTACCGCACGGCGACTCGAATCGCTGCCGCAGGACGCGTGATTTCCGCGTAGGCACACCAAGCGTCGAGCGCGGCCGGCAGGATGGAGTCCCATCCGGTGTACGGGGCGAGGCGGTTGTACGTGAAACCGTCCGTACGGAACTGGACCGTGGTCTTCTGATCCTGACTGCGAAACCAATAGCCGGTCACACCAAGGGATCGCTGCTGCGGCGGCGCCAAGTCTGGACCAAGGCCGAAAATGGTCTCAAACGCGTTGAACTCCTCGACTAGCGGGTACTTGGCCTGCAGCGCCGCCGGGGCCGTCTTCAGCGCCTCTGGCGATACGGTCGCTTGCGTCACGACGCGTACGTCGAGGATAGCCTCACGGATTGGCGGGTTGCGCAGGTTTCGAGGAGTCGCGCCTTGGCGTGCCATGGTCGAACTGGTCTCACGCAGGCCGCGGAGCCGAGGCGCCGCTCTGTCCGCTGATGAGGTGGCTGCTGGGTGCGATGGCATCAAGCAACACGCCTCGCAGCATACGGATCGCCGTGACAGCGTTCCACGATCCGGCAACGGTGACGGGCCGTGCTCATGCTTCGGCTCGCGGTACGACCCCACCGCACCCCTGTTGGATCGCGCCGATTGCCGAGCCACGCTTCCTCGCTTCGGCCGGGTTCGTTACTGCCATCGCCGACGCCCGCTGCGCAAGTGCGGGCGAGTTCGCGGCGGCTCATCACGGACTACTCCCCTGCGATCTGGTCCGCCAAGCGCAGGTCGACGGAACTCGTGTTGAACAGGACTCGAGACGGGTCGCCCCCGGCGAGAGGCTCGATGCCGAAGTGCCCCAGACGCATGCACGCGAGGATGTCGGTGTTGGTCAGGATCACGGGGCGGGCACCACATCGACGTCCGCCCAGACACTGCCTTCCTCGAAGCTCTCTTCGGGCAGCAGCACGTGCGTCGAATGGCCGTCATCGAGGACCTGCACTTGGAGCAGGCTCGCGCCGGTGACTTGATCGCGGACGAGTCGCCGGTCGGCGAAGAATGACAGCGTCCGGCCCGAGCGGGTTTCGACACAGACGGCGTATTCGCTGCTGAACTGGCCCTCCGTGGTCGTGCAACGTACGTATGCGCTTCGAATCGTCATGGTGGGGTTTCCCTTCGATATCCGTTTGGCCGGCCCGATGACCGAGGGTAGGTGTCGCCTACACGTCGATCAACGCCGCGGCAGCGCGCTCGCTCGCTGTTCGTTGATCCGATGACGAGACTCGCTCCCACAGTCTCGAGCCCGAGCATGGCTGCCCGAGATTTCTCACGGCGATGCGGCGTGCGCGCAACACGTCAGACCGTCGAGCCGTGATTCCCCCGAGTGCGCACCGGCCATCGGCGCTCCGCCAGTGTTCGAGGCGCGGTCCTACACCTCGATCAGCATGCGCGTCGGGTTCTCGACGCATTCCTTGATGCGCTTCAAGAACGTGACGGCTTCGCGGCCGTCGACGATGCGGTGATCGTAGGTCAGCGCGACGTACATCATCGGGCGGATGACGACCTGGCCGTTGATGGCCATCGGCCGATCCTGGATCGCGTGCAGACCGAGGATGCCCGACTGCGGCGGGTTGACGATCGGCGTCGAGAGCAGCGAGCCGTAGATGCCGCCGTTGGAGATCGTGAACGTGCCGCCTTGCAGCTCCTCGAGCGTGAGCTTGCCCGACTGCGCGCGACCGGCGAGCTCCGCGATCGTCTTCTCGACCTCGGCGAACGACAGGCGCTCGGCGTTGCGGATGATCGGCACGACGAGACCCTTGCCTCCGCCGACCGCGACTCCGATGTCGTAGTAGTTCTTGAAGGCGACCGCGTCCCCGCGCATTTCCGCGTTGACTTGCGGCACGAGCTTCAACGCGTCGATCGCGGCCTTCACGAAGAAGGACATGAAGCCGAGCTTGATCCCGTACTTCGCGACGAATGCTTCCTGGTGCTCCTTGCGCAGCGCCATCGCGTTCGTCATGTCGATCTCGTTGAAGGTCGTGAGCAACGCGGCAGTGCTCTGCGCTTCGACGAGTCGTTGCGCGATGCGCTTGCGCAGCGGCGTGAGCGGCACGACCTCCTCGTCGCGCGCGCCGGTGGCAGCGGGTGAGGAGCTCGCGCCCTTCGCCGGTTGCGCCGCGCGTTCGGTGGCGCTGCGCTGTACGTCTTCCTTGAGCACTCGACCGCCCGGGCCCGTCGCGGTGACGTCCTTCGCCGACAGGCCGGACTGAGCGAGCTCGCGTGCCGCCGCCGGCATGACGCGCGGTTCGCCGGCAGGGGGCGGTGCCGTGGGGGTGTCGGTGGTCTTGGTGGCCGGCTTCGCGAGCTCCTTCGCCGCTTCCTTGGCAGCCGCGTCCTTCGCCGGTTTGGCGACCGCCGCAGCGCCGGTCTCCATGAATCCGATCACCTCACCGACGGCCGCGGTCTCGCCCTTGCGCTTGAGCACCTTGGTCACCGTCCCGGTGACCGGCGCCGGAAGCTCGACCGTGACCTTGTCGGTCTCGATCACGACGACGGCTTCTTCCTTGTTCGCGTTCTTGCCCTCCGGGACGAGCCAGTCACCGATCTGGACTTCGGTGATGGACTCGCCCACGGCGGGCACTTTGAGTTCTTGGGCGGCCATAAGCGGGGAGGAGTGTACGGATCGGCGCCCGCTCGGCCATGCCGAACGGGGCCGGAGGGCTCTGGCGGCGCCTCTCGGTGGGGTCCGCTGCGCCTATCGAATGAGGAAGAGGGGTGCTTGAGCAGCGGGGTTGGGTTGGCGAATTCGGCCAGCATTCGGCGGGAGCTCACGCGACCTGCGAAACCCGCGGACTCTTGAGTTGACCGGTCGGTCAACTCGATCTAGCCTAGCGCCCTCTTCGCCCATGCCCTGCCCCTCCGGGCTACGGCCCGCCCCGAACGCCGACCTCCACATGATCCGACCGAACGAGACCCGCGAACGACTGCTCTGCACCGCCGCCGACCTGATCTGGCGCAGCAGCTACCACGCGACCGGCGTCGACCGCATCTGCGAGGTCGCGGGCGTCAAGAAGGGGAGCTTCTATCACTTCTTCGCCTCGAAAGAGGATCTGGCGATCGCCGCGTTGACGGCGCAGACCGAGCAGTACCGGCCGCGCCTCGACGAGATCTTCTCGGCCGCGCGACCGCCGCTCGAGCGCTTGCGGGAGTACGCGCGCGAGGTCGTCGCTCGCCAGGTCCAGAAGCACGCGGAGACGGACTGCGTCTGCGGCTGCCCGCTGCTCGCGCTCGGCTCGGAGCTCGGAACGCAGGACTCGGCGCTGCGCGCCAAGGTCGAAGAGCTGCTCGACTGGCGCCAGCGCAACGTCGAGACCGCGATCCGCGACGCGCATGCCGCCGGCGCGATCCACGCCCCCGACGCCGAGCGCAAGGCGCGCATCGTCGTCGACTTCATCGAAGGCGCGCTGACGCGCGCGCGCATCCTCAACGATCTCGCACCGATCAACGGCCTCGAAGAGATGGTTCTCGAAGTCCTGGGTGTCATACCGGAGGAGGCGAAACGTCCATGAAGGTCCAGACCTCGTCCATGACCCCGTCCGTGCTCGCTTCTCGCTCTTCAACCTCGGTTCCGCAGCGTCCCATGCATTCCTTCACTCCCTCCCTCGTCACCTCCTCGCTCCTCGTTCTCGGCCTGATCGCGTTCACCGCCTGCTCGCCCGGCGCGGCGCAATCGGAGCCCGCAGGTCCGCCGCCCGCGCCCGCGGTCGGCGTCGAGAAGGTCGAGGTGCTGCCCCTGGTCGAGTACGCCGAGCTCACGGGCCGCCTCGGACCGGTCGAGAGCGTCGAAGTACGCCCGCGCATCAGCGGGTACGTCGAGGACGTGCTCTTCCAGGCCGGCGAGATCGTGGAGAAGGATCAGGTGCTGTTCCGCGTCGATGCGCGCTGGAACAAGGCCGAGGTCGCGCGGCGCGAAGCCGATCTCGCGGCGGAGGACACGCGTCTCGCGATCGCCGAGCGCGAAGGCGCGCGCGCGAGCAAGCTGGTCGACAGCAAGGCGATCAGCGCCGAGGAAGCCGAGGCGCGCGCCTCGCGCATTCTCGAGGCGCGCGCGACGCAGGCCTCGAAGAAGGCCGAGCTCACGTCCGCGCGCCTCGATCTCGAGTACACGGAGATCCGCGCGCCGATCCGCGGCCGCATCAGTCGCGCGCTCGTGACCAAGGGCAATTTCATCAGCGGGGTCGCCGGTTCGAACACGCAGCTCGCGACGATCGTCTCGGTCGATCCGGTGTACTTCTACGCCGACCTCGACGAGTCGACGTACCTGCGCTTCGATCGACTCGCGCGCGAGAGCATGGCGGCGAACAAGCCGATCCGCGTCGAACTGGGTCTCTCCGACGAGCCCGGCTTTCCGCGGGCGGGCACGCTCGAGTCGCTCGACAACCAGCTCGATCGCGAGAGCGGCACGATCCTTCTGCGCGCGACCTTCGCGAACGGCGACGGGCGCCTCCTGCCCGGGCTCTTCGCGCGAGCGCGCGTGCCGATCGGCGACGCGCACGACGCGCTGTGCATCGACGACCGCGCGGTCGGCACGGACCAGAACCAGAAGTTCGTCCTCACGATCGGCGCCGGCGACGTCGCCGAGTACCGCAAGGTGAAGCTCGGTCCGGTGCACGCGGGCCGGCGCGTCGTGCTCGAGGGTCTCAGCGCCGACGATCGCGTGATCGTCACCGGCTTGCAGAAGGTCCGTCCGGGCATGCCCGTGAAGCCGGAAGCGCCGTCGACCGCCACCGCCTCGGCGCAGCGCTGAGTCGCGAGGAGACGACACCATGGGCTTCTCGCAGTTCTTCATCCGGCGACCCGTCTTCGCCGGCGTGCTCTCGGCACTCATCCTGCTGATCGGCGCGCTCTCGCTCTCGCGCCTGCCGGTCAGCGAGTATCCCGAGATCGTGCCGCCTTCGGTGATCGTGCGCGCGACGTACCCCGGGGCCAACGCGCGCACGATCGCCGAGACCGTCGCGACGCCGCTCGAGCAGTCGATCAACGGTGTCGAGCGCGCGCTCTACATGTATTCGCAGGCGGCGAGCGACGGCGTGCTCTCGCTGACGATCACGTTCGAGCTCGGCACCGACATCGACAAGGCGCAGGTGCAGGTGCAGAACCGCGTGTCGCAGGCGCTGCCCAGGCTCCCGGCCGAGGTGCGCCAGCTCGGCGTCGTCGTGACCAAGCAGTCTCCCGACCTGACGATGGTCGCGCACCTGATCTCGCCCAATGACCGCTACGACGAGATCTACCTGCGCAACTACGCCACGCTGCAGGTCAAGGACGCGCTCGCGCGCATTCCGGGCGTCGGCTCGGTCGAAGTGTTCGGCGCGGGCGACTTCGCCATGCGCGTCTGGCTCGACGCGGACAAGCTCGCGGCGCACAACCTGACCGCGACCGACGTCGTCGCGGCGATCCGCGAGCAGAACACGCAAGTCGCGGCGGGGGCGATCGGCCAGCCGCCCATTTCCTCCGGTTCGTCGGGCGCCTCGGCCCCCGACTTCGAGACGCAGATCACGACCCAAGGGCGCCTGGTCGACGCGGAGCAGTTCGAAAGGATCATCGTGCGCGTCGGCGAGCAGGGACAGAAGACGTTCCTCAAGGACGTCGCGCGCGTCGAGCTCAGCGCATCGAGCTACTCGCTGCGCTCGCTGCTCGACAACAAGAAGGCCATCGCCCTGCCCATCTTCCAGGCGCCGGGCGCGAACGCGATCCAGCTCTCGAACGACGTGCGCGCGAAATTGGCGGAGCTGAAGGCGTCGTTCCCCGACGGGCTCGACTACACGATCGTGTACGACCCGACGGTCTTCGTGCGCAAGTCGATCGACGCGGTGATCCACACGCTGCTCGAGGCGATCGTGCTCGTGGTCATCGTCGTGCTCGTGTTCCTGCAGACCTGGCGCGCGTCAATCATCCCGCTCGTCGCGGTGCCGATCTCCCTCATCGGCACGTTCGCGGTGATGAAGCTGCTCGGGTTCAGCATCAACGCGCTCTCGCTCTTCGGCCTGGTGCTCGCGATCGGCATCGTGGTCGACGACGCGATCGTGGTCGTCGAGAACGTCGAACGCAACCTCGCGAACGGCCTCTCGCCGCTCGAGGCCACGAAGAAGGCGATGAGCGAGGTCACCGGGCCGATCATCGCCACTGCGCTCGTCTTGTGCGCCGTGTTCGTGCCCACGGCGTTCATCAGCGGCCTGACGGGCCAGTTCTACAAGCAGTTCGCGATCACGATCGCGATCTCGACCGTCATCTCGGCCTTCAATTCGCTCACGCTCTCGCCGGCCCTGAGCGCCGTGCTGCTGCGCGCCCACGACGCGCCCAAGGACCGCCTGACGCGCGGGATCGATGCGCTGTTCGGCTGGTTCTTCCGGCCGTTCAACCGCTTCTTCCATTGGACGAGCGAGCGCTACTCGCTCGGCGTCGCCTCGGCGATCAGGAAGAGCGCGATCGCGCTCGTGGTCTACGCCGGCCTCGTGTACTTGACCGGCTGGAGCTTCACGAAGGTCCCGACGGGCTTCGTGCCGACGCAGGACAAGCAGTATCTCGTGGCGTTCGCGCAACTTCCCGATGCGTCCTCGATCGACCGCACCGAGGCCGTCATCCGCCGCATGTCCGACATCGCGTTGCACACGCCGGGCATCGAGCACGCCGTCGCTTTCCCCGGTCTCTCGGTGAACGGTTTCGCGGCGTCGCCCAACGCGGGCATCGTCTTCTTCGGCCTGAAGCCGTTCGAGGAGCGCGAGACGCCCGAATTGAGCGGTCCGGCGATCGCCGGCGCGCTCAACGCGCAGTTCTCGCAGATCCAGGAAGCCTTCGTGCTCGCCGTCATGCCGCCGCCGGTGAACGGTCTCGGCACGCTCGGTGGTTTCAAGCTGTACGTGGAGGACCGCGCGGACGCCGGCTACGACGCGCTCTACCAGAACACGCAAGCGCTCGTCGGCAAGGCGTGGCAGACGCCGGAGCTCGCGAACACGTTCTCCACGTTCACGGTCAACGTGCCGCAGCTCTCGGCGGACATCGATCGCGAGAAGGCGAAGTCGCAAGGCGTGCCGCTGCAGGCGTTGTTCGAGACGATGCAGATCAACCTCGGCTCGCTCTACGTGAACGATTTCAACCGCTTCGGGCGCACGTACCAGGTGATCGTGCAGGCCGACCAGCAGTTCCGCGACGAGGCCGCCGACATCACGCGGCTCAAGGTGCGCAACCTCAACGGCGAGATGGTGCCGCTCGGCGCGGTGGTGAACGTCACCGAGAGCTACGGACCCGATCGCGTGCTGCGCTACAACGGCTCGCCCGCGGCGGAGATCACGGGCGGCCCTGCGCCGGGGCACAGCTCGGGCGAGGCCGAGGAGCTCATGGCCTCGATCGCCAACGAGAACCTGCCCAAGGGCATGACCTTCGAGTGGACCGACCTCACCTACCAGCGCATTCTCGCGGGCAACACGGCGGTGTACGTCTATCCGCTGTGTCTCCTGCTCGTGTTCCTCGTGCTCGCGGCGCAGTACGAGAGCTTCCGCATGCCGCTCGCGATCGTGTTGATCGTGCCGCTGTGCCTGCTCTTCGCGCTCGCTGGCGTGTGGATGTCGCACGGCGACAACAACGTGTTCACGCAGATCGGCCTGATCGTGCTCGTGGGCCTCGCGTGCAAGAACGCGATCCTCATCG